>CASBQF010000312.1 GCA_949127775.1 Oscillatoriales cyanobacterium PMM_0080 | reverse complement strand
GACTTGGTGCAATAAGAATGTAGGGGCGGGTTTAGCCCTAAAATAGTGAAATAACGAACAATCTCCAGGCAAAACCCGCCCCCTAAAATAGTGAAATAACGAATAATCTCCAGGCAAAACCCGCCCCCGCCCAACGCAAAATGTACAGACTTGGTGCAATAAGAATGTAGGGGCGGGTTTAGCCCTAAAATAGTGAAATAACGAACAATCTCTAGGCAAAACCCGATCGCAATTTCTATCTTTCTATATTTTGGGCGATCGGCTACCTCTAAAGGAATATATAAAAAAACTTTCTTTACATTTTATTAATGCTTAATATACTTGTTAAGATGCCGAGCGTAAATATCCGATCGCTCCCAAGATCAAATCAAGCCTGACTGAAAACAATTTGCTGACAAGCCAGCAATTCATACCTCGGTTCAACTCTTCAATTCTTTAATCCAAAATCTAAAATCGAATGAGCGCCGACAAAAACGAATTCAGCATAAGCGCGATCGCCATTCATCGCCACATCGGTACACTGATGCTAACACTCGCGATTATCGTCGTGGGCATTTTCTACATCACCCAACTCCCCGTTGACTTGCTACCCTCGATAACCTATCCCCGGATCAGCGTGCGCTTAGACGCCCCCGGAGTCTCCCCAGAAGTCGCAGTTGACGAAATTACCCGCCCCCTCGAACAAGGACTATCAGCCACAGAAGGCGTCACCCAAGTGTTCTCACGCACCCGCGAAGGACAAGTCAGCGTCGATTTATTCTTCAGGCCAGGCGGAGACATCGACCAAGCCCTCAACGACGCCACAGCCTCCGTTAACCGCATTCGCAACCGACTTCCCGACACAGTTGAATCGCCAACTCTGTTTAAATTTGACCCTTCCCAACAGCCAGTTTACGAATTTGCGTTGACTTCAGACTCGCGCCAAGGCGTAGATTTGCGCGTATTTGCCGATGACGAATTAGCAAGGGAAATAAACGTGATTCCCGGAGTCGCCGCCGTTGACGTTTCCGGCGGTGTTCAAGAAGAAATTCAAGTTAATATTGACCTGAATCGGCTGCAAAGTTTAGGCGTTAATCTTAAGGACGTTTTTAATGCTTTGCGATCGCGCAATTTAGACACTTCCGGCGGCCGACTGCGCCAAGAATCCAACGAACCGCTGACGCGCACAGTTGGCCGCTTTAAAACAGCAGCCGAAATCAACAACCTTTCATTTCAAATCTCCGGTTCCAATCCACCAAAACGAGTTTACCTGCGTGATTTTGCCAAAGTCAATGACGGCACAAAAGAACAGCGAGTCAACGTTTTTCTCAATCAAAAACCAGCAGTTAAAATTAGTATCTTAAAGCAGCCGGATGCGAACACCATTACTGTTGTTGACGGAGTGAGAAATCGCCTCAAAGAAATGCAGGACTCTGGCTTAATTACTGCCGACATGAAAGTAGTTACTACCTTAGATGAATCCCGATTTATCCGCAATTCCTTAGCCGATGTCGCGAATGCGGGAATTTCCGGGGCAGTCTTGGCCGCGATCGCCGTTTTGTTCTTTTTAGGTTCCCTCAGACAAACCCTGATTATCTCTCTGACTATTCCCCTATGTACTCTAGCCGCCATTATTTTAATGCGGCTGTTCGGATTGTCGCTGAACTTGTTTAGTTTAGGTGGTTTAGCGTTAGGAATCGGTCAGGCAATTGATACCAGCGTAGTTATTTTAGAAAATATTGTAGTCGGTCTAGACAGCAACCCTCATCTAAAAAAAGGCAGAATCAAAGACCGAAAAGAACGCACCATCGAAGAGTCAGTCATGCGGAGTCAAGAGGTAGAATCATCAATGGTTGCCTCGACGGCGGCTAACTTAGTATCAGTGCTACCATTTTTGCTAATCGGCGGCTTTTTCTCCCTGCTATTTAGCGAATTAATTTTAACAATTAGCTTTGCCGTAGCAGCATCTCTAGTAGTAGCTTTAACTGTAGTTCCGATGCTGACTTCTCGCTTGATGGGAATGTCTTATTCCAGCGGCATCAGTCAGTTCGGGCCGATCAAACATTTCAATCGTGGCTTTGAGAATGGTACGCGCGCCTATGGTTCGATGCTGTCAAAAGTGTTGAATTTGCGGTTAATTATCGTTGTAGTCGCTTTTGTGATTTTAGGTGGCGGAACTTGGGTGATGGCTGCTCAGATTCCCCAAGAAATCTTGCCGAGAGTTAATACAAGTCAAGCGCGATTATTTGCTTTGTTTCCCCCGGGGACTAACTTGGAAACTAATCAAAAAGTAGTTGCAGCCGCCGATAAACTGCTGCTCGCACAGCCAGAAACCGAGTACACCTTAACTACAGCCGGAGGGCTGCTGTTTGGTAACAATACGATCGAAAATTTGCTCCGGGGAAGCAGCACGATTACCCTCAAAAAAGGTACGAATACGATCGCCTTTACCGAAAGACTGAGTGAGGAATTAAAGAAAATAGACGTTCCGAAAGGAACTCGCCTGCGGTTAGTTCCTGAAGGGATTAGAGGTTTAGTTTTAACGAATTCCCCAGTCAGGGGCGGCGAAATTGATGTCATACTTCAAGGCCCAAGTGAACAAGTATTGCAGGGAGCAGGCCGTAAGATATTAAAAGAATTGGACGAGAAGGTAAAATTAGCGCGGTTTCGGCCGGATGGAGATGCGCCGCAGTCAGAAGTACAAATTCGTCCAGACTGGGAAAGAGCATCTTTGTACGGGCTGAGTGCCCAAGACATTGGGGAGACAGTTCAAACGGCAATTGAAGGTGCTGTTCCGACTCAATTGCAGCGGGGAAACCGCTTGGTAGATGTGCGCGTGCAGTTCGATCGCACTTCCGTACAAAATACTGCCCAACTCGGGCAAATTCCGTTATCTGGCAATAATAGCATCATCCGTTTAAGCGATGTGGCAAAAATTGCGATCGGCAAAGCGCCGGGAGAAATTCAGCGTCTCAATCAGCGGCAAGTTTTCTTAATTGTCGGCAACTTGAATCGGGGTGCAAGTTTGGGAGATGCTGTCAAACAAGTCGATGCAGCTTTATCCGAAATCAAGTTGCCGCAGGGAGTGAGTATTGTGCCGAGTTCGGCTGCTGAAACTAACAATCAATTGCAAACTTCTCTGAAACTTTTGGGCGGGTTGGCCACTTTTTTGGTGTTTGTAACGATGGCGGTGCAGTACAATTCTTTGGTTGATCCGTTGGTGATTTTGCTGACAGTTCCACTAGCCTTGGCTGCGGGTATTTTTGGGCTTTATGTGACCAAAACTGCGATCGGGGCGACGGTGATGATTGGGGCAATTTTGCTCGTGGGAATTGTGGTGAATAACGGCATCATTATGGTAGAGTTGGCGAACCAAATTCGGGAAGATGAAAAGGTCGATCGCACGACAGCAATTCTCAGAGCCGCACCTCAACGTTTGCGTCCGATTTTGATGACAACTATTACCACAGTTTTGGGTTTGTTTCCCCTAGCTTTGGGAATTGGAGAAGGTTCGGAGTTTCTGCAACCTTTGGGAGTTGTAGTATTTTCCGGTTTGTCGCTGGCGACGCTGCTGACGCTGTTTATCATTCCCTGCTTTTACATTTTGCTGCACGATTTCTTTGGGATGTTTGCAGCCAAGAAGCCGCAGCCAGCCGCTATTCCGGTGCAGAAGGCAGCGGGAAAGACTACAAATTTATAGATGTAGGGTGCGTCAGGTTTGACATTTTAAATCAGCACGAAAAGTCTCATACTGACGCACCATTTATCCCGTACGTCAGTATGAGATTGTTGGTTTTTCGCGAAGATCATCGAAGCTGACGCACCCTACCAACTACTTCGGCACACCTTACCGATTGACATGAATATCAAGTTGTGCTACAACTGTAATACATAATCTAAACAGGCAAAAGAAATTCAACCAAAATGCCCTACGAAAAGTTAGAAATATCCACCCCAAAACCAGTATTATCCTGGGCAAATCACGCCCTGGGCGAACAAGAAACCAAGATAGCCGCAAACGTAGCCTCATTGCCCTTTGTATTCAAACACGTCGCCCTCATGCCCGACGTACACTTAGGAAAAGGAGCTTTAGTCGGTTCAGTAATTGCCACAAAAGAAGCAATTATTCCCGCTGCTGTCGGAGTTGATATTGGTTGCGGGATGATGGCTGTAAAAATGCCATTTAATGCCAACAAATTAGAAGGCAAGCTCAAACAAATTCGCCTCGATATCGAAGCAGCAATTCCTGTCGGATTTTCCGAAAACAAAGAAGTAGAAAAATCTGTCACCAACTGGCAAAGATGGGGAGAGTTTAAAGAACTTCATCAAGGAGTCCAGCATCAAGATAATAAAGCTTTAAAACAGTTGGGTTCCCTGGGCGGCGGCAATCATTTTATTGAGGTTTGCGTTGACACCGAAAACTCGGTTTGGCTGATGCTGCACTCAGGTTCTCGCGGTATCGGCAATCTGCTAGCCCAACAACATATCGAGACTGCTAAAGACTTAGCTAAACTGGCAGAAATTAGCTTAGCTGACAAAGATTTAGCTTATTTTGTAGCTGGTACGCCGGAGTTTGCGGCTTATTGGCACGATTTGCAGTGGGCGCAAGATTATGCTCGTTTTAATCGCGATGTGATGATGAATCGGTTTAAGCGTATTGTGGAAAAGCACGTTGCGGGCGGCAAATCTACTAAGCCGTTATTGGAGGTAAATTGCCATCACAATTACGCGGAAAAAGAGGTGCATTTTGGTGAGGATGTGTATGTGACTCGCAAGGGTGCTGTGCGTGCGCAAGTTGAGGATTATGGGATTATTCCAGGTTCGATGGGGGCGAAGTCTTTCATTGTTAAAGGGAAGGGAAATGTTGAAAGTTACTGTAGTTGCAGTCACGGTGCGGGGCGATTGATGTCTCGCAGCAAGGCGAAGAATGTATTCACTCTCGATGATTTTGTGCGGCAAACTGAGGGGGTTGAGTGTCGTAAAGATGCGGAGTTTTTAGATGAAATTCCGGGGGCTTATAAGCCGATTGAGGAGGTAATGAGTCAGCAGTCGGATTTAGTGGAGGTTGTGGCGACGCTGAAGCAGGTGGTTTGCGTGAAGGGGTGATGGGGGGAGTTTCGTGCGATCGCCCGTTAGCGAAGCTCTCGCAGAGGATTTAATCTCTGATGATACACTGAGAGGCAGGAGTCGAGATAAATTCAGGCTTGAGGAAAACTGGCATGATCAATATTGAATATCTTACCAACCAAGACGGCGAGGCGATCGGAGTAGTGATTCCGATAGATTTATGGCGACAACTGTTACCTACTGGAGAAGCTTCTGAGGAGAATCTGGCTGAAGCAGTAGAAGATTATTGCCTCAACAAAGCGATGAATGAAGCTGTGAATACAACCTTGCTAGGTAGAGCCGAAGCATTAGCTTATCTTGAGGAGTAATGAGCTTGGAAGTTCAATACCGTGAGGCTTTTCTAAAAGACCTGAAGCAATTGAAGAGTTCGACATCATACCAACGCATCTACGAACTTGCCTTTACAACTCTAGAAGCCATCAACACATTGGAGGAGATTCCTAATATTAAAGCCATGCGAGGTTACAATGGTCGCTATCGCATCCGCATCGGCGATTACCGTATTGGAATAGAGGTCAACGGAGATGTTATAGAAGTGATGCGCGTTTTACATCGCCGGGAATTTTATCGTTATTTTCCCTAAATATTTGCTATTCAACATTCATTCTTTTCGTCCTAGAAGATTGAAAATTGCTGGTGGAGGTTGTGGCGACTCTGAAGCAGGTGGTTTGTGTGAAGCGGTGATGGGGGGAGTTTCGTGCGATCGCCCGTTAGCGAAGTCCTGGCAGAGGATCGCACTTCTGATGATACACTCAGAGGCAGGAGTCGATATAAATTCAGGCTTGAGGAAAACTGTTTAGATTCAGCGGCGGAATCTACGAGAAAGAGCACGACGAGATTCGATCGTTGTAAAAGCACCCAAAAGTGAAACAGGTAAACGATTGGCTAGCAGTTCAAGAATTTTGGCATTAACTGCGCCCGCGGATGTGTCGTCGGGAAGATTTATAAAAATAACACCAGCCGTAAAGGCTTCTGGCCAACTTTTGGGATCGGCAAGTCCTCTGTCGCGGGTGATAATGATGGCATCAGCAGAAATAGCCGCTTCCATCACTTCAGTATCGGGATGTCCGCGTAAACCTATGTCGCGTACATCTTGCACAGAAAACCCCAATGCAGCAATTTGGGATGCAAGAGAGCGGGGCATATTTTCATCAACCAGAAAGTTCAAGGCTTAAGCTCCTAATGGGATGACTTCAGTTTGCTTGACAAGTTCGGTGGCGTAAGCGAGGGCAGCTTCGACTTGAGTTTTGGTAAGTTCGTATTCTTGCATTACATCTTCCTTTCCCATGCCTCCTGCAAGCGATCCTATCACTATAGATATAGGCACGCGAGTTCCAGTGATGACAGGAACACCATGATGGATCTTAGGATCTACGCTAATGTGTGGTGCGATCTCCATATTTGCCTCTTATAGTAATTGATTCTTCTTTATCGTAGCAGCGGCGATCGATATTCAGTCCTGGACGCATCAATATCAAAGAAACCGGGTTTTTATCGAGATTAAAGGTCTAGATACAGTATTTTCGCAAAAAACCCGGTTTCTCACCATCCTTAATGCAGAGAGATACCCTCTCCCAAATTTCACATTTAATTCATCTAACTTAAGGGAAATATCTGTAAACTTCTTTCCGGTGTAACACTCTTACAAAAATGACGATATTTTCATCGACTGTCAGACCGATTCTGTAGTCTCCGACTCTAATTCGATAGTAGTTACCGTCTGCCTTAAGCTTTTTCAAATTGCTGATATTTCCGAGATTTTCAGCCTCCTCTACTTCTTCAATAACCGCCTGAATTCGTTGCAGTAGGGATTCATCCCGCAGATTGTTTAAATCTTTTTCAAAACTCTTTCTGAATTCAACATTCATTCCTTTCGTCCTAGAAGATTGAAAATTGCTTCGCGGCTGACTGGCTCGGTATTTTCGCCTTCTTGGATTGCTTTTTCTAAGGCAATATCTTCAAGGATTTCTGCTAACAAATCGTAAACTATTTCTTTTCTTTCTTGGAGCAGTTCAACAATGGCACTTTTTAGCAGTTGTTTCAGTTTGATCTCGTCTATGGTAATTTCAGCCATAAAGCCTCCAGATTGAGAGTTGAGTTTAATCCTAACATACTCTCTATTATTCCATCATCATCTCGCTAATCCACGTCACAATCTCTGCAATTAAGTTCGGTTGACTGGGTGAGAAAGTTTGCAGCGAAATATCCTCTGTTTCGCATACTATGCGAGTCGCGCGATCGAATTTGCTTAAAGCTTTCAGAAATGGAGCGCTAAATCCTGTGGATGTTATAATATTAATCAATTCACATCAAACACCTAATTATATGATTGTAACTGACTTATTACCAATGTTGCAAAGTCTATCCCGCACTGACAAGTTACGGGCAATCGAGTTTTTGGCATCAGAATTAGCGAAAGAAGAAGATGCGGCACAGCAAAAGCCAAGTTTTTCCAGCGTAGCCCTGTATAATTCGTTTGAAGCTGCCGATAAACTAGCAAAGTTGTTGGAGGAAAACAAGGGAGCAAATAATGTTTGATGCACAAAGATTCCCTTTTGTTGAGAAATTTGATAATTTTGGAGTATCTAATTGGAGACCATATTTACCCATAACCCTTGCTTATCAAGCTCGTTCTTTGGATGTGTTAGCATTGTTGGATACGGGGTCTACGGTGAATGTTTTGCCTTACGAAATTGGCTTGGAATTGGGAGCAGTTTGGGAGGAACAAACACTTTCAATTCCTTTAGCGGGTAATCTAGCTCGATTGGAATCGCGTGGATTGCTTGTATCAACTAAAGTTGGTCGATTTCCTGCTGTTAATTTTGCTTTTGCGTGGACGCAAGCTAATGATGTCCCTTTGATTTTAGGATATTTGAATTTCTTTTCGGAGTTTGATGTTTGTTTTTATGGTTCTCAGTTAGCTTTTGAAGTTTCTCCAAAGCGAACTCGCTGAAGTTAATGATTTGATGTGAGGATTTAATTGTTCCAGTCGGCTTTTATCCACTTAACTATTTCCTCAACTAAATCGGGCCGACTGGGTGAGAAAGTTTGTAGCGGAATATCCTCTGTTTCGCATACTATGCAAGTCGCGCGATCGAATTTGCTTAAAGCTTTCAGAAATGGAGCGCTAAATCCTGTGGGTGTGACTGAGAGTGCTGTGGAATCGTAGCAGATGAAAAATAGGGGAATTTCGCTTTGGCGGCGCAGGGAATTCCAATACAGTTTGAGTTTTTGCATGGTATCTGGATACCCATTCTGCCACTCTGGACAATTTTGATTTTGCATCTCATCGTAAATTTCTGGGGCGGGGTTTTCGGGTTCTATGAATTGGTGAGTGTCGATGCAAATTAGTTTTACTTTGCTGCATAAATCGGGTCGATGGTTAATGGCTTCGGCAAGGAGTTGGGGTAAGTTTGCTGAGTTGAAACTTGGTGCCGAGGGGTAGAATCGGCGGTAGTTTCTGGGACTTCTGGATCGCGTGTGGTGGAGGAATCGTGCCATGCTTCATAGAAGGTGGGGTAAGGGAGGTTTTGGGCGCAGTGCCAGAGGACTGAGTAGCAGTCTTTAAATAAATCAAAGTTATTTTCGTAAGTTTCAGTCTTCAGGTGAGGTTGAAGCAAAGAAACCACCTCTTGACGATGTTCATCAGTAGTAATGATTTTTAATAAACTTTTAGTAGCTCTTCTCCTAGCATATTCTGCTTTAGCTATTTCTAGTACCTTTACTAAGGCATGAATAGCATTTTTACTTCCATTGCCAATTTCTCCTAAGCTATCCAATGCTTTTGAACTCTCCCAAAAATCCTCGAATGGCTTAAGTAAGTCAGGGACAATTGAGGTATATTCATGCTTGGTATTTTCTAAAATTTCAATTTTTACGGCTACAGCTTTGCAGTTCCCTGGATTTATTCTTCCTAGACTGTCAGCCGACTGAAAACGGATATCTTCATCTTTAGTATTTGCTAGAATACCAGT
Source organism: Oscillatoriales cyanobacterium PMM_0080 (assembly GCA_949127775.1). GTDB lineage: Bacteria > Cyanobacteriota > Cyanobacteriia > Cyanobacteriales > Microcoleaceae > Microcoleus. The sequence goes on along the minus strand of CASBQF010000312.1, from coordinate 29,712 downwards.
CAACGTGGCGATAGCTTTAGGATTGTCATACCCAATTTTGCCTAAAGCTTCTAATAGGGCTATATGTAGATCTGGGTTCTTATTTTCATTTAAAATAGAGAGCAAGCAATCTACATTATTTCCAGCGTTATTTGGATTGCTTTTTCTTAGGCTTTTAACAGCCTTAAATCGTAGCTTTTTATCCTCTTTTTTAAAGTTTTCTAGGATTTTCATTGATACTCTTGTGACTGTGATACCTCCTCGATCGATTTGTCCTAAACAGTGTAATGCGAACCAACGAAGAGATGGATCATTATCTTTTTCAATAACTTCTACTAAAGCATGGATAATTCGGCTATCTTCTTGGCTTGCTCTCTTTAATTCAGCCAGGGCATTCATGCGAGTATTCTTATCACTTTTTTCATTTAATAATAATTCTATAAAATGCGGAAATTTATCAAAATCTTCTGAATTAGATGTTTTTTTATGATGAACAGGAATAGTTGTTGTTTTTATTAATCTGTCGATAGTGGAGAGTTGTCCCGATTCTATTTTATTTAAGCTCATCAATACTTGGCGGTTAATTTCGGGATTTTTGGTGTTATTCAAGACTTTCTTTAAAACAGCAATAGATTGATAATTACCCTGTCCAATCTCTCCTAAGACAGAGATGGCAGGCCTATAATAAGATTCAGGATAGTGAGGATTTTCTAAAAGCGAGCAAATTTCCTGAATGGTACTTAATTTATCAGTTTTTGTCAGAATTTTATCGATCATCACGTAACTTGAAATAACACCCATGTAACTTTGCCATTCCATTTTTTTATGACTGAAATAACCAAAACCCAGATTTACTAATTGATTCACAATTTTATTTGCCAGAGGATGAGATTTAAATTCATTAATTCCTGATGCAGCCAGAAAATAGGCGCGATACTGATAAAACCCTTTTCCTATGTTTTCCCAATCCCATTGTCCACATCCATCCTTAAAATTAACTAAAGCATCAATAAATTCCCGCTTCTGCGCTTCTATCTTTTCTCGCCCCAACCACAACAAAATTACCTCTTTCCACTGCGGCTCAAAAATGCGATAAATTCCCAACTTCGGATTATCCGGGACATGATAGAGAAAAGAGTGCCAATCATCAACAGCCAACGCTGCGAAATATTCCTGAAAACTAGAATGTAAAAACGAATAAACAGGCTTTTTCGTGCGAGTATCCCTGTCAACTAAAACCAACCATCCCAATTCACCCGCTAAATCAAACCACTGTTCCTCCATCTGCCCGATCGCAAATTCTTGCTCAATCCGAAACCGATTAGCGCTTTCCATTGCCGCTAAAGCCAACTTTGCCAAAGCTTGTTGAATCTGTTTTTTATCCGTTTCCTTTAATACTCGGTGCTTTTTCTGAAATTCCTCTTGTTTCCACTCAAAAAAATAAGTAGTAAACTGCTCGTAAAGTGCCGCCTTCGTTTCGGGCAAATCCTGTTCAGGTACGCACCAAGACTGACACAACATCGACAACCGCAGGGGATTGCGTACGAGTTCCCGAATTCGCTCTTTTCCCGGTTCTTTTAACTGTTGCTGCAAGCGTTTTCCCTGGGATTGCCAAAAACTTTCCTTGCCAGAATTGCGCCGTTTCTCATCCTGACTCGCTTCCTCAAACCACTGGCGAATAAACTCATCGACATCATCGGGTTCAAATTCCAAGGTTTTATAAGTCTCAAAATCTGTCAGGGTATTGCTAATCGTCGCATCCCAAACATTCAAACGGCAAGTTAGCACCACCCGCGCCTTACCCACCCAGTCTGTCAGTTGATCTCGAATTTTCGCCAACGCCTGCACGGGGGATTCCGCCGCCATTTCATCCACGGCATCAAGCAGCAACCATACTTTACCTTGACAGAACAGTTGTTTGAGAGCTTTTCTGATTTCTGGCGTTACATTTTCCGCATCAGCATCGATATATTGCAACGCTTTTTTCAGCCAATTATCGAGTAAATAATCTTCAATAGTGCTTTCCCGTAAATCTGCCAGTCGAATACAAATCGGACAATCCGGGGAATTTTTCGGCAACCGTTCCGCCAATTCTCCTAACAGCGTAGTTTTTCCCGCACCCGGTTCGCCAATAATCGCGATATGCTTGCCTTTTTCGGTGCGATTTTCGGCGATCACTTTCTGGAAAAAAGCATCATCTTTATAAGTTTGGACGATTTGCAGTTCTGGTTCTTTCTGGCGTGATTCGTTTTCAGTGGGGTTTGGTCTGGGGTTTGGTGTTTTGGGACGTTCCATTAATCCCAAGGGAACGTAAATATTTAATTCATATTGTTGTGCAGTTGCTTGGCGGCGGAGTTGTTGAGTTGCTACAACTTTGTCGCAGATATCGCGCCAGTCAATATTTTTATCGGGTATCGGTGATGATTCGGGTACATTTGAAGCTGTTTTTTCCTGCCATTTCTGCTTAACTACAGCCAGATTCTTATCCCTTGATTCTGTTTGGTGTTGCAGCGTCAGCGTAAATTTCCAGTAGCCTTGATTTTTTTTCGGATTGGGATCTTCCTTCAACACTCCCAACTTTCTCAAGCAGTCAAGGACTGTTTGAATTGCATCCAATTCCTTCTCTTGCTGGCTTCCTTGTCGCTTGCCAAGTTCCAAGCGTTTGCCAGTTTTCTTAATCAGTGCAACTAAATGTTCCTTCCGCGTGCCAACTTCAACAATTCGATTCCCTCTTTTCTGCTTTTCTTTCCCCGTCACGCGCAACTGGTTAGCAGTAACCCACTCAACCTGAACAGCGGTTTTGAGTGCGTCGTCTAACTCCAGTTCTTCATCTGCATGAGAGAGTAAAGCTTCTACGAAGTTTAAGCTATTTTTTTGCTCTGTTTCTCCCCAACCACTATTTCTTGGCATATCGTAATGATAAAGAAAACCTAAACAGGACTTACCCACTAATACCATTTTTCTAAAGATCAGATAGAGATGGAGGACGACAAGACATGGTAATTTATCCACTTTCCCTGTTTGGCAAGTCTGTCATAACTTTAAAAAAATGGTATAAGACCAAAGAAACCGGGTTTTTTACCTAATCTGCGGACTACAGCAGAGGATTTTCGTAAAAAAACCCGGTTTCTGGCTACCCGTGCGTAAGTCGTACTAAAAAAATTTTGATTTGCCCAAACCAGCCTGCACCCCCAAGCTGCTAATCCTCATTCTACAAGCATTCCGAGGTTTGCGTGGGGAAGTTGTTTGGGGAAAAACCCAAAAAAACAATTGACCTTGTAAACCAAAAACAAGGTAAGTTCAATGTCTATCCAGAAGAATCAACCACAAAAAGCTACTCAAAAGTTTGTGGGGCGATCGATCGCAATTGCATTTATCCTGCAAGCGGTCATCATTGGTGTAAAGGGCAATCTCGATGTAGTATCTGGAAAACCCGCCCTGGATGTGATTCAGGGGATGATATTTCAGGGGATTGAGTTAATCGTCAAAGCTAATCGCAGCCGAAAGAGTTTTGAAGAGATCGATCGCCCTTCTCAACCTCCCATCACCCCAAATCCCGACAATTAATCTCGCTTCCAGGTTGCAAAATCATCGTCCAACAACATCAAAAAGGGGAAATTGAGCTCAACTCAACTTCCCCCTCTTAACAAACACTGTATTTTCTGAAGCTATTTCCTAACAAGCCATTTGCTGCCACTCTTTTTCTAGCAAGCGCAGCAGTCTTTCATCGCCATTGGCTGCTGCTACTTGTTTCCTACGATCGAGAATATTGCAAATATGCACCCGATGGACTTGCGCCACATCCACAGCAGTTGGGGAAGATTCAACCGCGGCTACTAGGGCGCTAGCTGCTGCGGTATCTCGCTTTGCGATGTTGTTTACGCTACCGCAGGTTTTGGGGACAGGAATGTGTCTCGGATACCGATAGTTCCAGTTTTGACCCCGATATTTGCCCGCCACTTCGCCTTCGATCATATCCACTGTCGGAATGTCGTACTCGTAGTCTGCGCCGCGATAAGTGAGTTGCATATTTTTTGATCCTTATATCGAGATAAAAATGGAAATGGGTCAAGTGTACTTTTGTTGGCTAAAAATTTGATAGTTTCTGTATTCAATTATACTGTTTTTTAATTAAAATGCGTTTATTTACAACAATTAATATTTTGAGGGGAGAAGGCAAGAAAAAACCCGCCTTAGCGGGTTTAATCAAGTTTTTGGCTAATTTGAGCCGGAATAGGCTCGAAACTGCTTCGGTTCCAAATAACTACCCGACTGTTACTTGATCGGTTTGCACGCCTGCGGCACCTTCTTCAGCAGAGGCGATCGCCACCAACTTGTCAAGAATTTCCTGACTGGGAACTTGACCTTTGAGAACAACCGTGCCGCTGAGTTGAGCAACCCAAACAGTCTCGATATCAGCCACTTCTGAATCGCCGTCAAAAGCTAAAGCAACCCGCTTCGCCAAGCCGCTTTCGTCAAAATTTCCGTCTGGGCCGACTTTCGCAGGGGCGATCGATTGCGCTTGGGCAGCTTGCTGCACTACTTGTGCCATCGGTTCAGCCTGGGCTTCAGGCTTTTCGAGTCCGAACAGTCTTTTAAACCAACCCATAGTAGTTTAGTCTCCAGAAAATACACTTTTTCTAAGATACCTCTAGAATTCCAAAAGACTTGTAATTGTTGCAAAACTCAGCAAAATTTCTCAAAATGTTTTCCGCTAGACTTGCAAAATATAAAATCTCTACTGGTATCCCGATGTTAATGTTGCTCTTTTATGTAGGGGACGATCGCTACGCCTTAGATAGCAGGCGTGTAGTCGAAGTAGTTCCCACTGTCACTTTGAAAAAAATGCACAGCGCCCCGGAATATATTCCCGGTTTGTTTAACTACAGAGGACATCTTGTCCCAGTCATCGATCTGTGCCAAATGATACAGGGGACGGCGGCCCGCGCTTACTTGAGCACGCGCATCGTCTTAGTCAATTGCCAGTTTCCCGATACTTCTGAGGGGAACGGCGACAGTTCAAGAAGCCCCCTAATTTTAGGGCTGATGGCCGAAAGGGTAACAGAAACTCTCGACAAACCGGAAACTGAATTTGTTAGTCCCGGGATTAAGATTGACACCACTCCTTATTTGGGAGAAATGATCGCAGACGATCGCGGTATGATTCAATTTGTCAGGGTAGAACATCTGCTGCCTGAATCCCAAAAAAATTATCTGCTTCCTCAGCCAGAAAACTGAAATATTCAGGTAGAAAGCACTTACAGCAGATTGCAAGTTTATGAAGTACACCGATCGATCCCGGTAGGGACACTCCAAGAGCCCATAGGTGTCAACTTAACATCAAACCCAGTCACAGAATGCTGTTTGACTGTTAAGCCTAGATCCCCCCTAGCCCCCCTTAAGAAGGGGGGGACAAGAAGTTACTCAAAGTCCCCCTTCTTAAGGGGGATTTAGGGGGATCTAGACTCAGGTAAAAACGAGATTTCTCAAGGCTTTCATGTTTAAGTTGACACGCTTTGGACATTGCCGTGTCCCTACAAGTATCCCCTACTTGCCAGTATTTATGCAGAAGGCAGATTGCTTTGCCAACAGTTTCGAGAGAAGTTTATATTTTCAATGCAAATTTACGAGCTAAAATCAATGATACAAGCAGCAATTGAAGCTCTACTCAGACAAAAAATTGGTTTGGATGCTCTGACTATTGGTTCTAATACAATTGCTAGAGCAGTCAACCGTCGCATGGCAGATTGCGGTTTAACGGATGCAAATGTTTACTGGACAAAATTGCAAACATCCGCGCCAGAATTGGAAGAATTAATCGAAACTGTCGTGATACCGGAAACTTGGTTTTTTCGCGATCGAGAACCTTTTGTTTTTTTGCGGCATTATGTACTTTTGGAATGGTTGCCAAAAAATCCCGCCAAAACCCTGCGCGTGTTGAGCCTTCCTTGTTCGACGGGGGAGGAACCTTTCTCGATCGCGATCGCCCTACTCGAAGCTGGTTTAAATCCGATCAACTTCAGCATTGATGCCGCAGACATCAGCAAAGTTGCTCTCAAAAAAGCTCAGCGCGGAGTTTATGGCAAAAACTCTTTCCGCGACAAAAACTTAGACTTTCGCGATCGCTATTTTACAGAACTTGCGGGAAACCTTTATCAGTTGAATGACTTGGTGAGAGGGAAAGTTAATTTTATTCAGGGTAATATTCTAGACAATTCTTTTTTGGTCAACCAAATTCCTTATGATGTGATTTTTTGCCGCAATGTGTTAATTTACTTTGATGATGCAGGCAGAAGTCACACTGTGCAACTTTTAAATCGATTGTTTAAAAGAACTGGACTATTATTTTTAGGTCACTCGGAAAGCGGGCAAAAATTGCCCAATCAGTTTATTGCGGTGCGTCATTCCCTAGCGTTTGCCTACCGCAAAATCGATATTCCTGACAGTACGCAAGTGCAGGTTAAACAAGAGCAGACTAAGATTAATTCGACGCGGATTCGGGAGTATAAACGCGCCGAAAATACCGATAAGGTGCGCAATAATAAGTTTTCAAGTGTTAATAGTAAACCCTCTACTTCCCCTGAAAAATATCCGAGGGAGGCTGGTAATTCGCAGATTTTGTCGGTTCGGGCGATCGCCCCAGCAGCACACCCTAGCAACTCTGCTAGTGCCGATTTAGACACAGCGCGACGTTTGGCCGATCGCGGACAATTGCAGGAAGCGGCCAAACTGTGCGAAACTTACCTCAGTCAAAATCGCACAAATGCTGACGCTTACGTTTTATTGGGGCAAGTTTACCAAGCAACGGGCGATCGCCAACAAGCCGAGCAATCTTTCCAAAAAGCAACTTATCTGAAACCGGATCACTATGAAGGACTAATTCACCTAGCTTTGCTCAAAGAAGAGCGAGGAGATATTGCCGGTGCTGCGATCGTCCGCCGGCGCATTCAGCGAATCGAAAAATAGCCTAACAGGCAATATTTGAGAACGGAATCATGGAGAACATTTTTAAGAATATGACTTTGCAAAGACGCATGATGGCTGCGTTTGTGTTCATGGGGGCGATCGTGCTTGTTGTGGCCTTGGTTGGTGCTAGCGGCAATTTTCGGCTATCGGGGCGCTTGGAGTCCCTCGCCAACAATGCTTATCCGAGCACCGTGGCTTTGTGGAAAATCAACGAAGGACAGACACAGGTGCAGTCTTCCGATCGAATGCTGCTCAATGAAGCAATTAATACAGAACAAAGACGCCGAGAAATCGCTAGAATAAATAATGCTTGGAATCAAATAAATCAAGGTTTTCAAGAATATCAAAAAATCCCGCGCGACGACAGCGAAGAAAAACTTTATCAAGAATTTCAACCGCTGTGGCAAAGGTGGGATGATGCTCACAAACAATTTCAACAACTAAATACAGAATATGAAAAATTTGGCATTTTTAACCCAAGACAAACCCAGATTAATTTGCTACAAAATGGTAAAAATAAATCACCTGAACTAGCAACTGCTAAAGCAGCAGTTGAGGTGCTTAACAGAATGAACGAACAAGCTTTGAATGTGAAAGTAACTACATTTCAAGCTGCGACTGAGGGAATGCAAAAACTTCTCAATTACGATCGCCAATTAGCCACAGATTCGGCAAAAGCCGCCGCCGAGGATATCACTCAAACTCGGTTATGGGTGCTTTTGGGCACGCTGATCGGGCCGTTAACTGCTGTACTGTTTGGACTGTACTTTAGCAATACGATCGCCAAACCTTTGGGGGCGAAAATTGCGGGAGTTGTGGATGTAGCAGAGAAAATGTCGATCGGCGATTTGACAGCAGAAGTTCATGTCAGCGACACCAAAGACGAAATCAGCAAATTGCAGAACTCTTTCCGCAGCATGAATCGAGGCTTAGCTGCATTAATCAAGCAAGTCCAAAAATCGGTCATTCAAATCACTTCATCAGCTACCCAAATAGCAGCTTCTGGGAAACAATTAGAAGCCACAGTCAACGAACAAGCCGCCTCCACAAACGAAGTTGTAGCTACAGCCAAAGAAATCGCAGCCACCAGCGGGAAACTCGTAAAAACTATGGACGAAGTTTCCCATATGTCAGAGTCAACCGCCCGCGAAGCTAGCATCGGTCAAAAAGAGCTAGGCCGCATGGAAAATACTATGAAACAATTGGGAAATGCTACCGGCTCTATCTCGAACAAACTCGGAATAATTAGCGAAAAAGCTCACAATATCAACAGCATTGTGACGACGATTACTAAAGTAGCAGACCAAACTAATTTACTTTCCTTAAATGCGGCGATCGAAGCCGAAAAAGCTGGAGAATATGGCATGGGTTTTGCCGTCGTCGCCCGCGAAATTCGCCGCCTAGCCGACCAAACAGCCGTTGCCACTTTAGATATTGAAAATATGGTTAAAGAGATGCAGTCAGCCGTCTCTACTGGGGTGATGGAAATGGATAAATTTTCCCATGAAGTCAGCCGGGGGATGGAAGATATTCGCAACATCGGCGTGCAATTAGCGCAGATCATTGAACAAGTACAATCTCTGACTCCCCGCTTCGATTCTGTCAATCGAGGGATGGAAGCTCAATCGGAAGGTGCTCACCAAATTAGCGAAACTATGGCGCAGTTAGCCGAAACTTCGCTGCAAACTGCTGATGCTTTGCGCGAAATCAATAGTTCGATCGCACAATTGAACGAAGCAGCCCAGGGTATGCGACACGAAATTTCTCGATTCAAAGTTAGTTAACAGTTAGTTTTGCCCTAGAGAGGTCAGTATGGAATAATGTAAATGGTATGAGTTATTTCTATCGGGTAAAGGAGATGTAAATTAAGTGCAGAAAAAATTAACGATTAAACAAGTTTTATGGACGGGATTTGGCACAATCTTTCTGTTGATAATCATTGCGAATCTCGTAGCCCAGCACACTAAAAATACTTTAGTTAAGTCTTTAGATAATGTTACTTTGAGCTATGAACTTTTGCAAAATTTAACACAGTTGGATGTGCTTTTATTAGAAGCTGAAACTGGTCAACGCGGTTATCTGTACACTAAAAAAGAAGATTTTTTAGATCCATACAATGAAGCAAGTGTGAATATAAATGTCCAGCTAACAGAGTTGAAAGAGAAAATTAGAGATGCACAACAGCAACAAAAGCTTGGCGAATTGCAGATTCTAATTAGAGAAAGAATAGATTATTTAGAAAAAACTATTCAAATGCAAAAATCAGGTAAAGAACAGGATGTGAAAAATCTAGTAAGTACCGGGACTGGATTGAAAATTATGGCAAAACTGAGGGGGAAAATTACAGAAATCAAAGAAAGTGAAAATCAATTATTGGATGAAAGAAAGAAATTAGCCCGGGAAGCTGAGATTTTTTCAACTTACTTTTCTGGGGCCAGCACTTTGATTATTGTGGGAGTTGGTGCGTTAATTTCTTGGATCATTATCCGGAATATTGCGCAATCATTGGGAATAGCAGTAAAAGTTGCAGAAGAGGTATCGGCGGGCAATTTAACTGCCAATATTTCAGCCAATTATCAGGGAGAAGTTGGACAACTACTCGCCGGATTTCAAAGCATGACTGAAAGCCTCAATTCCTTAATTGGACAAGTGCAGAATTCCGGCATTCAAGTAACCACTTCCTCTCATGAAATTGCTGCGTCTGGCAAGCAGTTAGAAGCGACTGTCACCGAACAAACAGCTTCGATTAGAGAGGTTGAAGCTACTACAAAACAGATTAGTGCTACTTCTCGGCAACTCAAGCAAGCAATGGAGGGAATCACTTCTACATTCAAAACCACAACAATCGCGGCAGAGGGCGGGCAGCGGAATTTGAGCCAGATGGAAAATACCATGCGGGATTTAGCAACTGGCACGACTTTGATTTCTAGCCAACTTACCAACATTAGCGAAAAAGCTAACAATATTAACCGAATTATTATTACAATCACTAAAGTTGCAGATCAAACTAACTTACTTTCTTTGAATGCAGCGATCGAAGCAGAAAAAGCGGGAAAATATGGTATGGGTTTTGCTGTTGTTGCCCGAGAAATTCGGCGCCTCGCCGATCAAACTGCTGTGGCTACTTTGGATATTGAAAAAATGGTCAAGGAAATGCAGGTAGCAGTTTCGACTGGGGTGACGGAAATGAACAAGTTTACTGAAGAGGTAAATCACAGTGTTGAGGATGTCGAAAGTGTAAGCTGGCAACTAACTGAAATTATCGAGCAGGTGCAGGCAATCGCTCCGCGTTTTGTAGTGGTAAATCAGGGGATGGAGGCTCAATCGACAGGTGCTGGGCAAATTAGCGAGGTGATGACTTATTTGAGCCAAACTTCGTCGCAAACTGTGGAGGCATTGCGCGAAATTAACGGTGCTATCTGTCAATTAAATGACGCATCTCAAGGTTTACATCAAGAAATTTCTCGGTTTAAAGTAAGTAGTAAGGAAGCAGAAAATGTTTAAAGATATTAGTTTCAAAAAGCGTCTGAATGCAGCATTTATTTTTCTAGCGATTATTGTTTTAGCAGTGGGTTTTATCGGCTGGAGCGGCAATTCTCGGCTCGGCGGACATATTGATACGCTAGCTAATAATTCTTTGCCTAGCATTAGCGGATTGTGGAAAGTTAATGAAGGGCAAACGCAAATTGAGTCGTCGGAACGGGCCTTGCTGGGTTTGGAACTCAGCGCTGAGGAGAGAAGCGGTGAGTTGACGAGAATTCAGAAAGCTTGGGAGCAGATTAATGATGGGTTCAAAGAGTACGAAAGTACACCACGGAGTGCGGATGAAGACAAGTTGTATAAAGAATTGCAGGCAAAATGGGATATCTGGAAGAAAAATCATGAAGCGTTTTTAGGTTTAAATAAAAAATTTGAGAGTTTGGGAATTATCAACCCATTTAAAAGGCAGATCGAACTGGTCGGCCAAGGGAATACTAAGTCGCCCGATATTGAGGCTGCTAGAAGGGCTGGGGCGTTTTACAATCAATTGAGCGATCGGGCAAAAGCGAATCGCGTCTCGTTTGAAGCAGCTACTAACTTGATCTTGGAAGATTTGAAAATTAATGAAACTACGGCAAAACTAGCGAAAGAACAATCAAGAAACGATGTAACTCAAACCACATTCTGGGTGATTGTGGGCATGATTCTCGGCCCGCTAACGGCGGGACTCTTTGGGCTGTTCCTCACGAGCACAGTATCCCAAACTCTAGAAAATCAAATAGATATGTCCGGCATTAGAATTAGCGGCTCTACTAACCAAATTGCCTCCTCCGGCAAGGAATTAGAAGCGACTATGAACGAACAAGTGGCCTCGACTAATGAAGTAGTAGCTACGGCTAAAGAAATTGCTGCTACTGCTATGCAACTCGCGAGGACAATGGATGAAGTTTCCCAGATGTCTCACGAAGCGGCTCAATCTGCTGGCGGCGGGAAACAAGAAATTAGCCGGATGGAATCAACGATGAATAAATTAGCTGATTCTACGAGTGCAATTTCGGGTAAATTGGGAGTAATTAGCGAAAAGGCTAATAATATTAACAGTATTATCACGACGATTACGAAGGTGGCAGATCAAACTAATTTGCTTTCACTCAACGCAGCTATTGAAGCGGAAAAAGCGGGTGAGTATGGGTTGGGTTTTGCGGTGGTTGCTAGGGAAATTCGTCGCCTGGCAGATCAAACTGCGGTGGCTACTTTGGATATTGAAAATATGGTTAAAGAAATGCAGTCTGCGGTGGGTGTTGGTGTGATGGAAATGGATAAGTTTACTAATGAGGTGCGCCGGGGGGTGGAAGATGTGCAAACTATTAGTTTGCAGTTGGAGTCGATTATTCAGCGGGTGGAGGCTTTGACTCCGCGTTTTGAGGAGGTGAATGAGGGGATGGATGCGCAGTCTCAGGGTGCTCAGCAAATTAGTGAGGCTATGGTGCAGTTGAGTGATGCTTCTTCGCAAACTGCGGCGGCGCTGCGGGATATCAATGGGGCGATCGGGCAAGTGAACGATGCTACACTCGGTTTACGTCACGAAATGCTAGCCTTTTTAAAGTAAATAGATGGGACGTACGGTTTGAACCGCCGGGTCTTCTATAAAATCTATAATCTATAATCTAAAATCGAATGACTGATGATTGCTGGAATCGGATCGGAGTTGGGGGCGATCGCACTTGTCCCCAATTAAAGACATTTATTCACTGCCGCAACTGTCCTGTCTATTCCGACGCAGGCCGCAGTTTGCTGGAACAGGAATTGCCGGCAGGGTATCTGGAAGAGTGGACTAATTTATTGCGATCGAGCCAAGGAGTAACTAACGCCGTCACGGCTGCGGGTACTGTATCTGTAGGTATTTTTCGGCTCAATGGCGAATGGTTGGCTTTACCGGCGGCACTGTTTAAAGAAGTGACGCAGATATCTGTTACGCACACTTTGCCTCATCGCAGCAATAATATACTTATCGGTTTGGTGAATATTCGCGGCGAAATGCAGTTATGTATTTCGCTAAAAGCACTTTTGGGATTGGAAGTGGCAGATTCTAGCAGACAAAATATTAGTCCTGTTGTTTACGAGAGGATGGTAGTTGTTGAGAGAGAAGGCAGCCGCTGGGTGTTTGGGGTGGATGAAATTTATGGCATTCACCGCATTCTCCCGGAACAAATCAGAAATGTCCCGGCGACTGTTTCTAAGGTGCCAGAAACTTATACTAAAGGGATTATAAGTTGGCAGGGGCAAAGTGTTTGTTATCTGGATGATGATTTGTTGTTTTATGCGTTAAATAAGAAGATTGTCTGATCCAAAACCGGGCGAATATAATTCACGTTTACATGAACAAAATCGGGCTACTAATAAAACCGGGCGAATGGAATTCGCGTCTACACAAAAGACCGGGCGAATGGAATTCGCGTCTACACAAACGAAACCCGCCTCCGCGGGTTGAAATAAATTAAGGAGTAATAAAAAATGAGCAATCAAGATATGAGCAATTTCTCCATGATGGATTTATTTCGCATGGAGGCGGACAGCCAAGTAGAAATATTAAATGAGAACATTTTGGCGCTGGAAAATAACCCGAGTTCTCCTGCTGAGCTGGAATCTTTGATGCGCGCGGCTCACTCGCTCAAGGGTGCGGCGCGGATTGTGGGACTGGATGCTGCTGTGCGAATCGCTCATGTGATGGAGGATTGCTTTGTGGCGGCGCAGGCTGGCTCGATCGCCCTGGATGCACCAGATAAGATTGATGTGATGCTGCGGGCGATCGACCTTTTGGCCCAAATCAGCCAGATCCCCGAAACCGAGATCGAGAATTGGCTACCGATGAATCTATCGCAAGTTGAAAGCTTAGAAACTGCTATTTTAGCAATTATCAATAACGAACAATTAGATTTTGACAGCCAATCTGAAGCAGAACAAATAGAACCAGAGACAATTTTTGAGAGCGAAATTACGCCAGAACTAGCATCGGAATCCTATCTTGATTTTACCATAGAAGCAACAGATTATCCACAAGCCAATTCAGATATTTCTCAAAAAATATTGCCAGAGTTTCCGCAGGTTGAAAGTCCAGAAACTCGGCTGCTAAAAACTGATTTACCCATGTTATCTTTGTTTTTGGGAGAAGTAGAAGCGCAATCAATACTGTTAAATCAAAGTTTACTAGCTCTTAAAAATAATCCCAATGAATACTTAGACTTGGACTCCTCGATCAAATCTGCTCATTTAATTAAAGGTGCTGCTAGAATAGTTCAGTTTAACCAAGTTGTCAAACTGGCCCGGGCGATAGAAGATACATTTGTGGCACTTCAGAAGCACAAAGTTAGCTTAAATGTTAGTCAAATCGACAATCTGCTTGCTGGAGTAGACTTTCTGGAAGATATGCAGAAAATCCCGGTTCTGGTAATAGAAAATTGGCTAGAAGAAGGAGAGGCAGAAATAGATTCCATTGTCGCAGCTATTAATCTGATTGCTGAAGCAGCAAAAACTCAAAAAGTAGCAATTTCAGCCAATGAAACGAATTCTCAAATAACACCGACAGCGCAACCACCATTACAAAATACTACTGCTGAATTAACAGAAAGCAGCGGTCAAATTTCCCAAACTGGCAACTCTACCGCAGTCACTGTAGAGCAACTATCGACTCGAAGGGCGAGTGGCAAAACTGCAACTGCCAATCTCAGGGAAAACGCTCAAAAGCCGAAAGTAGGAGACCGCGTAGTGCGAGTCAATGCGGAAAATTTAAATCGGATTATGGGTTTGGCGGGCGAATCCTTAGTAGAAGCAAAATGGCTGCAACCGTTTGCTGATTCATTATTGAAACTGAGAACCCATCAAGGACAATTGTATAATTTGTTGGAAAAGTTGCAGGAATCTTTGGGCGATTCTGTGCTGGATCAGCGATCGGAAGATTATCTCGGTAGTGCTCGAAAAAAAGCTAATGATTGTCGTCACATTTTATCCGATCGCCTAAATGAACTAGAACTGTTTGCCCGCCGCTCTGCTAACTTGTCCGATCGCTTGTACCGAGAAGTTATTGCTAGTAACATGAGGCCTTTTACCGACGGCGTTTCAGCTTTTCCGCGTATGCTGAGAGATTTGGCGAGACAGTTTGGTAAGCAAGTAAAATTTGAAGTCGTTGGCAAGTCTACTCAGGTCGATCGAGATATTTTAGAAAAATTAGAAGCACCGCTAACGCACATTTTGCGCAATGCTCTCGATCACGGTATTGAACTCCCTGATGCGCGTTTGACTGCGGGAAAACCTGCCGAAGGTATGATCCGGCTGGAAGCTGCACATCGGGGCGGGATGCTGTCAATTACTGTCTCGGATGACGGAAAAGGAATCGAACCGGAAAAACTCCGCCAAAAAATTGTCACGAAAGGGATGGTAAGTGCGGAAATGGCCGCGAAATTGACTGAACCGGAACTGATGGATTTTCTGTTTTTGCCGGGATTTTCTACTGCTAGTCAAGTGACGGAAATTTCGGGCCGTGGTGTTGGTTTGGATATTGTGCAGAGTATGGTGCAGGAGGTTGGTGGCATTCTACGGGCGACATCTCTGCCGGGAAAAGGCATGAGTTTTCATTTGCAGTTGCCGCTAACTCTGTCGGTAATTCGGACGCTGTTGGTGGAAATTTCAGGGGAACCTTATGCTTTTCCGCTGACTCGGATCGATCGCATTGTGATCGTTGACAGTGCACAGATTGCGATCGCCGAAAACCGACAGTATTTTACTCTCGACAACCAAAACATTGGTTTGGTGACAGCTTATCAAGTGTTGGAGTTACCGCCACCATCTCATAAATTGGATTTTCTACCGGTGGTGATTGTGAGCGATCGATCTAGCAGCTATGGTTTAGCTGTAGACAAGTTTCTGGGCGAACGAGATTTGGTTGTGAGGCCTTTAGATCCCCGTTTGGGTAAGGTAGCGGATATCAGCGCTGCTGCTTTTATGGAAGACGGTTCGCCGGTGCTGATTATCGATGTGGAGGATTTGGTGCGATCGACTGATAAAATGCTGACTGAAACTCGGTTGCAGAAAGTTAGTCAAACTGCACAAACTGCTGAATCAACTACTCGCAAGCGCGTTTTGGTAGTGGATGATTCGATTACAGTCCGAGAAGTAGAGCGAAAACTTTTAGAAAATCAAGGATATGAAGTAGAGATAGCTGTGAATGGGATGGATGGTTGGAATGCTCTGCGCACTGGGAATTTTGACTTGGTAATCAGCGATGTTGATATGCCGCGCATGACGGGAATTGAGCTGGTTAGTCAAATTAAAAATCATTCGGGTTTAAAATCGATTCCGGTTATTATTGTTTCTTACAAAGACCGCGAGGAAGATAGAATTAGAGGCTTGGAAGTGGGAGCAGATTATTATTTAACTAAAAGCAGTTTTCACGACGATACGCTGTTAAATGCGGTGGTTGATTTAATCGGTGAGGCTTGAAAAAAAAATCTCCGGTTGAGTTTTTTTAATTAAAATAAAAATGCGATCAATTCCGGCTGCGCCGGAATGATAAAGAGGAGACGGCAGTGCCGTTTCCCTACCGTGATTTATGGTAGGGACACGGCACTGCCGTCTCCTGATTTCTACCTCAATTTATGGTAGGGACACGGCACTGCCGTCTCCTGATTTCTACCGTGATTTATGGTAGGGACACGGCAGTGCCGTTTCCCTACCTCGATTTATTGTAGGGACACGGCACTGCCGTGTCCTGATTTCTACCTCGATTTATTGTAGGGACACGGCACTGCCGTGTCCTGATTTCGGGTAATATTAATTCTGATGCAACCGGAATTGATATGAGACCAAAATGTGGTATTAAATAGTTAGCTGTATCAGTCATGTTTTAAAAAAAATTCCGCCAAAAAAACTCTATCAGCCGAATTCGACAACTATTCACAACTGAAAGTTAATAAAATAATGGTCAACTTTAACATGAAAATAGCGATCGTCAACGATAGACTGATTGCTGCTGAAGCCTTGCGCCGAGTTTTGGTGACAGTACCGGAATATGAAATTATTTGGATAGCTGGTGATGGGGCTGAGGCTGTAGAACAGTGCGCTCGCAATACCCCGGATTTGATTTTGATGGATTTGATCATGCCGGTGATGGATGGTGTTGAGGCGACGCGCTTGATCATGAAGCAATCTCCCTGCGCGATTCTATTGGTGACATCTTCGGTAACGGGTAATTCTGGTAGGGTGTTTGAAGCTATGGGATATGGAGCTTTGGATGCCATTAATACGCCGATTTTGGGGTCGATGGGCAATTCCCAAAGCGGTGGTATGGAATTGTTAAAAACTATTTCTAAAGTCGCTAGATTGATTGGCAAAAGTAACTCGACTTCGATATTTCGCAGCGCTACTCCCAAATGCTTGACTCCGCCGCTGCTGGCGATCGGCTCTTCGACTGGCGGGCCCCAAGCTTTGGCAACTCTACTGTCGGCTTTACCTGCTAATTTATCGGCGGCTGTGGCGATCGTCCAACACGTAGATGCTGAGTTTGCTCCTGGTTTGGCAGAATGGCTGAGTCAGAAAAGTAATTTGTCGGTGAGTGTGGCAGTGCCCGATCGACCTATGGAAGTCGGTAAGGTGGTAATTGCCGCTACTAACGATCACTTAGTATTACAATCGAACTTAACACTTAGGTATACAAAAGAACCTTTAGACTATCCTTACCGTCCCTCAGTAGACAGTTTTTTTAATAGTATCGCCCAATACTGGCCGGGCCAAGGTGTGGCAGTGCTGTTAACGGGTATGGGTAAAGACGGCGCTAAAGGACTCAAAGTTTTGCGATCGGCCCGCTGGCATACGATCGCCCAAGACCGCGCTACCTCGGTAGTTTACGGGATGCCGAAGGCGGCGGCGGAGTTGGACGCAGCCGTGCAGGTTTTGCCGATCGAGGCGATCGGCTCAGCCTGTATCAAGTATCTAGTATAGAAATATCGGAGACCTTTGGGCCATATGGCTTAAGGTCTTAAGCACAATGGCCGATGACTCGGCAGACTCTTGCCGAGGATCATCTATCTATGGGTTAATATTTTGGGATTTTGTCGATACATACTGTATATTGTCATCGCAGTCCGTAGGTTCACGGGCCATTGCTACCAAAAAAAACCACTAACCGAAAAACTAGCGTCTCTAGGGGTTGCGATCGATATTAGGCGTGCTAAGCTTTGTAAAGATTTTACAAAGATAAATCGGTAACATGATTCTGAACCTAGTACGATCGCTAGGTAAAGGTAATTAAATAACACTGGGTCTCTATTAACAATTAACAAAACTTTAAGTAAAAGTTTTTGCCCTCTCCAGACAATGGCCGTTGCCCGATCTAGTTATGAAATTAACTCACTCTCAGACTATTGAATTCGATCGCAGTTGTGCAGTAAATCAACTGGAAAGTCAAAGATTCAACGACAACGTGGTAACGTTGAAGTTTGAGGACAGGGGAAATAATGGCAAAAACCCAGTTACAGCCAAAGATAGCGCCATTCTCAGTAACCTCAGCTTGGAGAGAGGCCGCCACTCGGTTGACTTAAGTTTACCCTTAAATTCAGAAAGCAAAAAACCATCTAGCTTGACCGAATACAGTGTGACAGTTTTACTGATTGACGATCAGGAAATGATCGGCGAAGCGGTGCGCCGAATGCTTGCTAGTGAAAAAGATATAAAATTTTATTACTGTAACGATCCGGCTCAAGCAATTAAGAAAGCATTAGAGGTGAAGCCAACAGTAATCCTCCAAGATTTAGTAATGCCCGAAATAGATGGATTGCAGTTGCTGCGGTTTTTTCGAGCAAATTCGCTGACGCGAGACATTCCGATGATTGTGCTCTCCAGTAAAGAAGAAGCGGAACTAAAAGCGCAAGCATTTTCCTTGGGCGCTAACGATTATGTGGTGAAATTGCCCGATAAAGTCGAGCTGATAGCTAGAATCCGCTATCACTCCAAAGCTTATATGCACCTGTTGGAAAGGAATCTTGCCTATCAAACCATGCAGGATTATTTAGCAAAATTGGAGATAGAACAAAAAAAATCCCAGGAGTTGCTGCTAAATATATTACCAGAGGCGATCGCCGAAAGATTAAAAAAAGAACAAGGCATAATCGCCGACGAATTCGCAGCAGTCAGCGTCATGTTCGCCGATATTGTTGGTTTTACTCAGTTGTCAGCATCGATATCGCCCAAACAATTAGTACACTTACTTAATGATATATTTTCCCAGTTCGACGAACTTGCCGAAAAGCACGGTTTAGAAAAAATCAAGACAATTGGCGATTCTTATATGGTAGTAGCGGGATTGCCAAATCCGAGAGACGATCACGGAAATGCGATCGCCGAAATGGCCCTAGATATGCAAGAAGCCATAGTTCAATATAGAGAAAAGCTCGGCATCAGTCTCAGCATCCGCATCGGCATTCATTCCGGGCCAGTCGTAGCCGGAATCATCGGTACAAAAAAGTTTATTTACGATTTGTGGGGAGATACGGTAAATACCGCTTCTCGCATGGAATCTCACGGTATACCGGACGGAATTCAGATTTCGGAAGCAACTTATTTACTCATAGAAGACAAGTATCAGTTTGAAAAACGCGGTTTAATTAGTGTCAAAGGTAAGGGACAAATGGCGGCTTATTTATTGAAAGGAAGATTGGAAGTTGATTTGTAATTGAATAGGGTTCACTTAAAAGAGATCCCCCCTAACCCCCCTTGAAAAAGGGGGGGACAAGAATGCTCTCAAAGTCCTCTTCTTAAGGGGGATTTAGGGGGATATCCGGGGCATAAATAGTGTTAAGTAAACCGTATTGATTTATAGTTTTATATTCACCATTATTGTTGGGATTGTGTGAATTCAGTAGGGTGCGCAATGCGCACGGCCCGGTTTTCAACCCGCGAAGGCGGGTTTTGCCTGTATAGACGCGGTTTCAACCGCCGTCTGATCTTTTGAGATAATATTGTTCTGCTTCAGACCAATTTAGTTTAAGTAGCGAATCATCTCCCCATGTCAGTTGGTTGAAACTCGGCTTAGTTGGTGTCACGCCCAAAGCGCAAATAATCTGCGCTGCTACAGCTTTTGCTAATAGCGGCGGTACAGAATTTCCGACTTGGCGAAAACCATGCCATTTTGTGACGTGAAATCTAAACCAGTCAGGATAGGAATGCAGTCGCGCCGCTTCCCTGACTGTAATGCACCGAGGGGCGATCGGGTGAATCGGCCTCGGCGACGTATAAGCCCCTCTAGCCCTATCGGTTCCAGCCCTGAGAGTGTTGCAAACTCCCTCGGGATGCAGCTTGTAAAAACGGCTGATCGGCTCTTTTTCGCCGTGTTTTGCAGCATGAAATCTTTCTATACATTCCAGAGAATGTTTGGTTCGCGAACTACAAGAGAGGATTTGTCGATCGTACTGGCGATCGTAAGCATAGTCATTTTCAAAATCATCGAATCCGCGCAAAAAACTCGCGTAATCGCTGCTGCACTTTCCGTACTCCGCCATTACCCAATCTCGGTTTAGCAACTCGCTATACTGTTCCACTTGCGGCAAATCTCCGATCGCATCCCAAACTGTCGGAACCGCAGGTAAATTAACTTTTTTATAGCGTTTAGGAAGTTTCTTTTTTGGCAGAAAAGTAGTTGACTGAGGGTATTTTGGCAACTCATAACCTTTTTTGCACCCAATCAGAAACAATCGTTTGCGAGCTTGTGGCACTCCGTAGTTAACAGCGTTGAGAACTTGATAATTTTCTTCAACTTGATAGCCTTTTTTTAGAAAAGAGCTAATCAAAAGATTTAGGAGTTCTTTGTGTTTTCCTGATGCAATTCCCGGCACATTTTCCATTACGAAAAACTTAGGTTTTAGCTCCAAAACCAAGCGCTGAAAGTGAAAAATTAGAGAATTTCGCGGGTCATCCACATCGCGCTTGCCCATCATCGAGAATCCTTGACAGGGCGAGCCGCTGATTACTACGTCTATCTCGCGTCGCCCGATCGCCGATTTTGCCCTAATTTCCGATCCCGTCAACTGTGCGACATCCTTGCACAAAATAGAACACAACGGGAAATTAAACTCGTGGGTAGCGCAGTGAATGGGGTCAATTTCGACCGAGGCAAGTACGTCAAAACCTGCTTGTTCAAAACCCAGAGTCATCCCGCCCGCGCCTGCAAATAAATCGACAGCGATCGGTCGCTTTTTCCGATAGCTTGGCATAACATTTTAATACTAAATTTTCTTTAATTTGCTGTATTTAATTTGATATTTTTGATTATTTCGGCAGCCGCGCGATCGCACACACCCACATCTCCCAGAGTTTCCCGCATTTGGCGATAGCCGGCTTTTATTTCCTGGCGTCGATCGGCATTTTGCAGCAATTCCAGGGCGTGGAAAACTATATTTTCCGCAGTAGCCTCGTCTTGCAGCAACTCCGGGACGATCGGCTTCATTTGCACCAAATTGGGCGGAGAGATAAAAGGAATCGACAATTTCAGCACGTGGCGAGCAATAATCGCCGTAATATGACTGACGCGGTAGGCGACAACTTGCGGAACGTCGAGCAAAGCTAATTCCAAATTAACAGTACCAGATTTGGCGATCGCAAAGTCGGCAGCAGCCAAAATTTCCAGACTTTGATTTTCTAGCAAGGTAGCCCGCAAACCGTAATCTGCAATAGCTGTTTCGATTTTGCTGCGGAAAACGGATTGAGAAAGCGGAATCCAGAAATGAACTTCCGGCAATTTAGCTTGCAGAATTTGAGCAGCCTCAAATATAACCGGCATCAGGTACTTAAGTTCTTGGTGTCTGGAAGCGGGGATTAGGGCGATCGACACCTGTTCCGGCTCAATTCCCAAAGTTTTGCGGGCAACTTCCCGGCTGGGCGCAGATTGCATTCTATCCACCAAAGGATGACCAACCCAACTGACTTGAGAGCCTTTGGCGCGATAATAACTAGCTTCCTCCGGGAAAATCGCCAAAATTCGATCGGCAATATTGATAATCAATTCAGTATTGCGAGGAGAAATCGAGCAAACCCATTCTTGAGGTGCGATATACCAAACCACAGGCAAATCAGGCAAATAGCGGCGAATGTAGCTACCAATACCGAGATTTGGAGTCAAATAATCAATCAATACAACTGCATCGGGGCGGAATTTTTTGAGATATTGTTTAGCTTTTTGCTGAACTTTGATTGTTGGCCAAATATACGGTATAGATTCTATAATTCCCATAGAACCAATGCCCACAGTATCGCCTAAAATAGTAGCACCAGCTTCCGCCATTTGCGGGCCGCCCAATGCAGTTATTTCTAACTCAAAACCAGCCGCAACAGCGTGACGTTTTAAGGCGGCAACTAACAAAGCTCCTTGCAAATCGCCAGAAACCTCACCAGTGCTAATAAAAATTTTCATATTCTGACTTTAAACAGGTTAAATGTTTGCTAATAATTCGATAACAGCATCATATTGATCGGCGATATTAGCACAGCGTAGCAGTAATTCTAAGTCCAGAGCGGGAAGGAATGTACTCCGGGCAATCTGCTCGTAATTTTCACCTGTTAAGTAATAGAGAGATAACTGACTATTTTGCCAAAACCAGACTTCCCGAACGCCCAACCTTTTGTATAATTCTAGAGTATTTATCCCCCCACTGGTAATTACGATTTCGATCGCAATATCTGGGACTGTTTTTTCTGTTCCTATGTCATAGGAATCATCCGGCTCTTTTCTACCGCCTAATTCTCTGTTACCCAGAGTCGGCCCGCCCTTACCATAAAATCGAATCCCGCTTGCTCTCATATATGCCTCTAGCAGCATACAGAGAGTTTTTTTGATTATTTCGTGTTCGGGCGAGACAGTCATAATTTGCAGTATGCGATCGAGATAGAAAAATTTTACACCGCCGAGATATTCAAAAGCTGCTTCTATCGCTTCAAACTGCTCCCAGCTAACGCCGTTGAAAGTCATGCCGGCATCTGTTCCGGCATCAGGAGATATAGATTTGGCTAAAGTAGATAAATTCATAGGGCAAGAATTGCTTAGTTCATTAGGTTTATTCTACCTCATTCATTTTTTACCTGGAATTAAGCCGCGCCTGGGTTTGGTGATAGATTGCTGTACAAATCGCCGCAGGTGCTGCAAGTGGGGATTTTCTGGCAATAAATCTAATTGTTCCAAAGCTCGATCGAGAGTGTAGCCAGAATGATATAAAATCCGAAAAGTTTTTTTCAAGACTAACAAATCTTCTGGGGTTAAACCGGCACGTTCAAGGCCAATTTTGTTGAGAGCACGCACTCTCGAAGGATTCCCCTCGACTAGCATATAGGGAGGAACATCTCGATCGATCCTGCTCAAGCCGCCCACCATAGACAAGCGGCCGATGTGGACAAACTGGTGCACCCCCAAAACACCGCTCAATCGGGCTTGGGACTCGATTTTGACGTGTCCGGCTAGGGCTACAGCATTGGCGATAATTACTCGATCGGCGATCGTGCAATTGTGACCAACATGAACATAGGCCATCAATAGATTATGATTGCCAATTGTCGTACTTTCTCCGGCTCCAGTGGCGCGGTTGATTGTCACATATTCCCGAATCAGATTATCGTCGCCAATGTCCACCCTGGTTAGAGAACCCTCATATTTCAAATCTTGAGGTTCCAAACCAATAGCCGCACCTGGGAAAATTTGATTACGAGCACCTATTTCTGTTAGTCCATCGATAATTGCATGAGCGCCAATCTTAGTTTGTGGCCCGATTTTCACTCTCTCCCCAATTACAGCATAAGCTCCCACTTCTACAGTCGAGTGAAGTTCAGCGCGGGGATGAATCACAGCAGTTGGGTGAATCAAGGTAAGCATTTTTTATTAGTCTGTTGTCTGTTGACGGTTGACGGTTGACGGTTGACGGTTGACGGTTGACGGTTGACGGTTGACGGTTGACGGTTGTCATCAGGAATAGAGATAAATTTGCAAATAACCAATAACCAATCACAAATAACCCATAACCAATAACAAGTAACAAATAACCAATTTAATCTACCATCGAAAACGTCAATTCTCCTTCACAGACTTTTTGTCCGTCCACTTCAGCAATCGCCTGCATTTTTCCGAAGCGGCGGCGTTTTACCCACAGCAATTCTAGAGTCATCAGTAGTCGATCGCCCGGTACAACCGGACGGCGGAACTTGACTTTATCAATCCCGGTAAACATCCACAATCCTTGTTCGATGTCGGGTAACTGAGCGAGAACAATACCACCAACTTGAGCCATCGCTTCGACAATTAAAACCCCAGGCATAATCGGCCTTCCGGGAAAATGTCCTTGAAAATGTGGTTCATTGAAAGTCACATTTTTAATTCCTACAGCCCGCACTCCCGGCACATAATCAACAATCTTGTCTACCAGTGCAAAAGGATAGCGGTGAGGCAATAATTTATGAATTTCTTCCACAGTAAAAGTGGATTTAACTATTGCAGAATCCCGATCGTTCTCGGTTAGAATCGATTCTGTATCATCCGTATTGATAGTGTTAACTTCAGTCAGCGTAGACATTACTTGAAGATTTTTGAGTGTGGTAAACAGTTGACAGTTGACAGTTGACAGTTGACAGCGAGGTTTTTAAACAGTTGACAATTGATAGTAGTTGATAGCGGGCGCGAGATCGCACCAAGTATCAACTGTCCACTGTTTACTGCAACTGTCCACTGTTAACTTGCTTTTAACTCGGCCGAGGGTTGGGAGTTCAGGGCTTTGGCGAGTTGGACGTGCAGATTGTGACTGGCTTTGTAGGCTAGGTAGTGAGCTTTTGGCAAAGCTCCCAGCAGGCTGAGGTCGCCTACTAAGTCTAGGATTTTATGGCGCACCGGTTCGTTGGCAAATCTCAAGGGCGGGTTGAGCCAGCCGGATCGATCGCAAACTAGGGCATTTTCTAGGCTACCACCTTTGATCAAACCTGCTTGTCGCAATTGATCAATTTGGCGGGCAAGTCCAAAAGTCCGAGCCGGGGCGATCGCACTTGCAAAACTTTCCACCTCTGGCGACCAACTGTACCATTGATTGCCGATCGCCTCTTCCTCAAAATCAATTCCGTAGCTAAACCGAGTTGCAGCCGACGGTAGGGCTGCAACAAAAGCATCCCCGTGGCGCACCCAAATCGGCTCAGTCAGCACAAATGACGGAGTTGAATCCTGCTGCGATGCTTGAGGAATTAAGCCTGTCTGGGCGATCGCCTCCACCCAAACCAGGGCAGAACCATCCAGCAACGGTACTTCCGGCCCATCCACCTCAATTCGAGCATTATCCGCTCCCATCCCCGCCAAAGCGCCTAATAGATGCTCTACAGTGCGAATTTGAGCATCGATACCTACCAGTTCAGTAGAAAGTGCAGTGTGACCAACCGCCTCAATTTTTGCCGGAATTATCGGAGCACCAGGCAAGTCAATTCTGACAAAATAGCGGCCTTCCCCGACAGCAGCGGGCAAGACTCGGACGCGAGTTTGTTCGCCGCTGTGCAAACCAATTCCTGACAGTTCAAATTCAGATTTTAAGGTACTTTGAGTCATCTTTGAAGGAAGAAGGAAGTTCGGCAACGGATTGTGTAACGGATGTAACGGATTTCAGATTGGTAAGGTGCACAATTCGCACCTTACACATGATTTGTAGGGTGCGCATTGCGCACCTTACCAATTAGCAATTACCAATTAGCAATTACAAATTACCCATTACTCGTAACAACTGACAACTGTCAACTGACAACTGTCAACTGTCAACTGTCAACTGTAATTAGAATCTTTCACCAATCCCAAAGTGAATTTGATTGTCGCCGGTGTCGTTGATACCGTAATCGATGCGGATCGGGCCTAACGGAGATTGAATCCGCACGCCGAGGCCGTAACCGTAACCGCTACCGGGCTTTCTGCGAGTACCGGCTGGGTCGCCGGGGACATCTTTGCCCGTACCCAAGTCAGTACCGGCATCTATAAATAGCGCTCCGCCGATAAACGAAATAATCGGGAAACGGTACTCTACACTAGCTTCTAGGAAGCTGCGGCCGGCTCCGACTTCACCTTCGTTGTATCCGCGCACTGAGTTGGCGCCGCCTAGGGCAAAAGCTTCGTAGGGAGGCAAATCTCCGAAGATGGTGCCACCTTTAAAACTAAATGCCAAGGTTTGAGGGCCGGGGGTAAAGTTGGTGTACTTGACTGGGAGATAAAAGCTGTAGCTGCCTCGGAGGCGGTTGAGCAGGATGCTGCCGGAACCGACAGGAATCGATTGTTCGACGCCAAACCTGAGCAGGGAGCCGCTGGTGGGGCGGAGGGGATCGTTACGTCGATCGCGCACAGCACCTGCTTGCAAGCTTATCAAGTCATCGGAACCGGAATTGCTAAAACTCAACTGGTTGCCGAGTTCATCTTCGGATTCTCGTCGGCTTTTGCGATCGGTAATTGAGACTCTCTGGTACTGAAAGCCCACAGAAGCAGTCCACTCAGAATTGGCAAAAGGATTCCGCGACAGGGGACGGGTAAAATTGATGCCACCGCCGGTGCGATTGATGCGGGGTCGATCGCCATTGGGGAGAAAGACTTCTCGTTCGCCACCGTCAAAAATCACGCTGATCGATCGTCTTCTAAACGCATTAATCGTATAAGAAGTCCGATAAGGATCGCCCGCAATCCAGGGGTCTGTAAAACTCACGTCAAACAGATTTTGGCGTTCCCCAATTTGCACCTCAGCGCCCAACTTCTGATTTCTACCGCCGAAGTTTTGCTGCTGGTAACTCAGCGTACCGAACAAACCCGTCGCAGAACTCAAACCCGCACCCGCGGCCAGAGAACCAGTATTTTTCTCAATGACGTTGACAATTACCCTTGCCTTGCGAGGATCAGTCGCTCCTGGTTCCAAGGCAAGCCGCACATCTTCAAAAATCCCCAAACCAAACACCCGCCTCAAATCCCTTTCCGCCTTAGTGCGGTTAAAGATATCTCCGGGCTTGAGTTCTACTTCGCGGGTGACAACAAAGCGGCGGGTATTGCCTCGAATCGGCTGGCCGGTGGCATCCGTTGGTTCTCCTTCCTTGTTCAGGAAGCGAACATCAACAGATTCGATCTGCCCCTCTGCCACCAACAGAGTGACTGTGCCGTCCTCTGCGACTTGCGGCGCATCAGTAATTTGACCCAAAACATAGCCATTTTCTTGATACCAGGCATTAATTTTCTTCACTCCCTCCTCAAAGCGGCGGAGGTTGAGAATTTTGCCGTACTGATCGCCGAAGCTTTGGTCAATTACGGTTTGGGGAAGCACTTGCTGGCCAGTGATTGTCACTCCCCGCAGCACCGGATTTGGCTGCACGATAAAAGTCACCCGGACGCCCAACGCGGTGTCTTCCGGTACAGCACGCACATTTTTGAAAAAGCCTGTGGCAAAAATCGCGTTGATGTCTTGTTGCAGTTGGCTGCGGTTGGTCGTGCGTCCCGGTTGGGTGCTGATGACTCGGTAAATCTCGCTTTCCAGGTCTCCCGTCGCGCCCGTGATGGTAACTTCTGCCACTAGCACTTGCGGTTCGGCTGGCCCGGCTGGTGCGGGGCTTTGTCTGGGCTGCGCTCCTGGGCTAGAGGGCAATGGGGGAACGCTGTTAGTCGGAGGGACTGCTGGCGCCGGTCTGATTGGCGCCGGTCTGATTGGCGCCGGTCTAGCTGGCGCCGGTCTAGCTGGCGCAGGGGTAACTTCGGGGTTTTGAGCGATCGCCCCCAATTCATCCTGTTTGAGAGGCTCTACTGCAACCCAGGCAGGCATTATCGCCGCTACCGATGGGGGGAGCGGGCTGGCCAGTTGCACGTCGTCTGGCAGGCTTTTTTCGCTGCTAGAGGCGGGAGATGGGTTGGCGGATGGCTCGGATTTGAGTTGAACACCCGCAGGCGAAACCGGGTTTTCCGGGTCGGTGACTCGGTTTGGGGGTTCGCGATCGTTCTCTCCTCTGGCAGGGGCCGCCACTTTTTTTAGGGCTTCGGCTTTGCTGGTTTTAGCGGCTTTGCGGTTTTGAGCAGGATTTTGAGTTAATTCTGGAATGGGGCGATTCCCTACGGGATAGCTACGCTTCACGGATAGTTCGATCGACTGGGCTTCGGGAACAGCAGCCACAACTTCCTCTCCTGATTCAGAGTAGGATGTTTGGCCGCTTGCCGAATTTGATAACCCGAATGTTGCTGAGGCAGTAAAAACTGCCACCAATACAGCAGATAAACGCATTTTTGTTCACTTTTTTGGAATCCACACACCACATTAGTCATCAGTCATCAGTCATTAGTCATTAGTTATTGAGTCAGTTGAACTTGTCGATGACTGCTAACTGTTGACTGCTGAGTGCTGAATGTCCGTGACAAACTGTGCAATTCTAACGCATTCTAAGGCCTCTAGACTTTCTGAGCCAGAACCCGTTGGAGAACTTGTTGGTAAGCGGTTTCGATCGATCCCAAGTCACGGCGGAATCGGTCTTTGTCCATCACACGCGCGTCGGGGTCGGTTTCGGCGTTGTCCCAGAGGCGGCAAGTGTCGGGACTGATTTCGTCGGCGAGGATCAGATTTTGATGTTGGTCGATACCGAATTCCAGTTTGAAGTCTACCAGGGTGATGCCGCACTGGGTGAAAAATTCTTTGAGTATTTCGTTAATTTCGCGGGCGGCGATTTCTAGTTGGTCTACTTGTTCCGGGGTGGCTAGCTGCATTAACTGCAATCTGTCGCGCGTTAGCAGCGGGTCTCCCAAATCGTCGTTTTTGTAATAAAATTCCACCAGCGGCGGATTGACAATTGTGCCAAGAGCGAGTCCGGTTTGCTTGCAAAGACTACCGGCGGCAATGTTTCTGACGACGACTTCTAAGGGTAAAATGCGGACGCGGCAAACTCGCATTTGGTTGGGCGCGGGGGTGTCGATGAAGTGAGTGGGAATGCCTTTGGCTTCTAGCATCCGAAACAAGTGGGCTGATATGGCATTGTTGATTTCGCCTTTGCCGGCGATGCTGCCGCGTTTCTGGGCGTTAAAGGCTGTGGCGTCGTCTTTGAAGTGAGTCAGCAAAATTTCGCTGTCTTCGGTGGAGTAGAGGATTTTGGCTTTGCCTTCGTAGAGTTTGCGATCGGCTGACATGGCGGTTAATAATGTAGTTGAGTTTTAGTTTTTAGAGTAGCTCTCTGAGGGCATTCTTGGCGAGTTTTTGTCGATCGCAGGCCTCTGAGTGTCTCCTCGGGCGACTACGCCGAAAGATATATACTGCGATCGACAAGAGCATAAATGATTCTTGACAAAGCACAATAGAGATTAGACTGGCTTGGTTCGCGATGCGATCGAAGAACGCAACACAGACTCGCCTTTAAAAAACATCTGTAAAATGGCTGATTTATGGCAGAAAAAAAAATTCATATCCTCTTGGTAGAAGATGATGAGGTTGACGTGATGAATGTCCAGCGAGCGTTCAAAAAAAGTAACATCCTCAATCCCTTGTACATGGCTGCCAACGGATTAGAAGCTCTGGATATATTGCGCCAAAAAGGACAAATAGAGCCTGTAATGCCTCAAACGCGTCGGTTGATTCTGCTAGACTTGAATATGCCGAAAATGAACGGGATCGAATTTTTGCGAGAATTGCGGCAGGATCAAAGTTTAAGGTCGATTCCCGTGATCGTCCTCACCACTTCCAATGAAGATCGAGATAAGGTAGAAGCTTATAATTTGAATGTAGCTGGTTATATTCTTAAGCCCGTCACTTTTTCTAGCTTTGTGGAAGTTATGGCTACCCTTAACAGATACTGGATGCTGAGCGAAATTCCCTAAAGAGAGGGAAAATTTAACCGAAAAAATCCCCTTGATTTTGGCGATCGTTCAGCAGTGCATCTATTTTAATTGCTTTTTGCAGACCGCAGCTTTTTTCGCTCAATCCACAATTCGGCTGTTATGGACAAAATTATCAAAATTCTGATAGTAGATGACGATGAAGTCGATCGCATGGCGGTGAAACGCTACCTCAAGTCCGCTGGGATTTCGGCAGAATTTACAGAAGCAGAAGATTGCGCCGACGCCTTGGCAAAACTCTTGGTCAATAGAAATAATTATACTGAGACGATGCCAGATAAATCTCAACATTTAAGCGAGGTTGAAGAGAACCCAAAATCGCTCCTATCAAATCAGATATTTGACTGCAAATTTGACTGTGTATTCCTCGACTACGGCTTGCCTGACGGAGACGGACTGAG
>CASBQF010000311.1 GCA_949127775.1 Oscillatoriales cyanobacterium PMM_0080 | reverse complement strand
ACTTACGCATCACAACCAAAGAAACCGGGTTTTTACTTAATCTGTGGGTTTTACCGAACTATTGTCGCAAAAAACCCGGTTTCTGAGCACACGTTGATATATTAATATCACCAAAATTCAGGAGACGGGACTGCCGTTTTCCTACAAATAATCAGGGTAGGTAAACGGCATTGCCGTGTCCGAATTTGCTTGATTTTGAGATAAATTGATCGCACTTCCTGCACAATCATATTCCAAATATGACTTTTATGAACTAAACCAGTGATTTTTATGAATTGACTTCAACAGAAATATATTGAATACTGATTGTAGTAAACAAATTTCCCATACATTTCAGCTTAAAACAGGTTAAAAAACATGACTAAATCACGTTGGCTTCGCAAGCTTTTACCGTTAGCAGCATCTTTCGCAACCACGATCGCACTAGCAGGCACGATCGCACCACCAACTTCTGCACAAACCAATCCGTCGCCACCTCCGCAACCCCAACAAGTCCAACCATTGCCAGAAGAAGGTTTCAGCATCCCGATTTGGATTTATCCCGTAGGCGCAATGTTCCTGGTTTTCATCTTTATCCCCAAAATTGGTTGGACTTTGGGCTTAATTGCGATCGGCGAAAGAGAAGTGGGAATTGTAGTCAAGAAGTTCTCCAGCAAAAACTTGCCATCCAATAGATTAATTGCCCTCGATGGCGAAGGAGGTTTGCAAGCAGATACCCTGCCTCCCGGCTGGCATTTTGGTTATTTTCCGTGGCAATATAGTGTTCGCAGAGAACCAGTTGTGGTGGTTCCTCAAGATGAAATTGGGTTGATTATTGCCAATGATGGAGCCACTATTCCTGCCGATCGCATTTTAGGCAAAGTCGTCGATTGCGATAACTACCAAAATGCCCGCAAATTCCTCACCGATGGCGGCGAAAAAGGACGACAACTCGCAATTCTCACCACTGGTACTTATCGGATCAATACGGCTGTATTTGAGGTGATCACTTCAGCTAATGCCGCTGCAAAAGGTATGCAGCCATCAGAACTTCACCTATACAAACTTGCTCCCGATCTCGTGGGAATTGCCAACGTGCTCGACGGAGTTCCGATTGATGAAGGTGAAATCGCTGGGCCGATTATTCCCGGTCACGACAACTTCCAAAAAGCGCAATCCTTCATCAAAGGTGGCGGGCGCAGGGGCTTGCAAGAACAGGTAATTTTATCCGGTTCTTGGAACCTCAATCCGTGGTTTGTGAAAGTTGAAGAAGTGAAAATGACCGAAGTGCCGATCGGCTATGTCGGCGTAGTCATTTCCTATGTAGGGGAATCGCACAAAGATGTAAGCGGTGTGGCTTTCACCCACGGAAATCTTGTCAACAAAGGCGATAAAGGTGTGTGGGTAGAACCGCTTTATCCTGGCAAACATCCGATCAATACAAAGGTGATGAAAGTCGAACTTGTTCCCACTACTGATGTAGTTCTCAACTTCACATCGCGGTTCAGTGGAGAACACGGATACGACTCAAAATTAAGTGCTTTGAAATTACTTTCTTTTGACGGATTTACCTTTGAGTTGGAAATCTTTCAAATCATTCATGTCGGTACTTTGGATGCACCGAGAGTCATTTCGCGGCAAGGTTCGATGCAAAATCTCATCGACCAAGTGTTACGTCCAATTGTCGGCAATTACTTTCGGAATTCGGCTCAAGAATATACGATTCTCGACTTTTTGATCGCACGCAGCGAACGCCAAGCAGAGGCGGCAGAACACGTCCGTGAAGCCTTACGTGCCTATGATGTGCAGGCTGTGGACACGCTGATTGGTTTGATTTCGCCGCCAGCAGAGTTAATGCAAACATTGACCGATCGCAAAATTGCTCAGGAACAGGAAAAAACCTACGAAGTACAGCGGATTTCAGAGTCTCAGCGTCAGGAATTAGTGCGTGCAACTGCGATCGCCAATATTCAAAATCAGGTGGTGGCGGCGGAACAAGGGGTGAAAATTGCTCAATTGAGTGCAACTGCTGCGATCGAACACGCAAGTGGTGAAGCTGAAGGGATTCGGTTGATGGGACAAGCAAAAGCGGATGCTTATCAAGTTGGTGTAAACGCTCTCGGTACGCAGAGTTACACGCTGCTGCAATTGATGCAAGCTGTCTCAGATGGTAGCGTTCGCGTTGTTCCCGATGTCACAGTCAATGGTAATGGCGGTAGTGGGGGTTTGTTGGACGGTTTGATGGCAATGTTGCTACGGAATGAAACGAGCAAAAATGGAGATAATGGAGCACAATCACCTGTAATTAATGTCAAAAAATCTAAGTCTGTTGTTGTGGAACCTGTGGGCGAATCACCAGTAGTAAAAGTGCATTCGGTAGAGTCACCGGAGTCTCCTAATCATTCACCATTTCCTCACTATGATCCTGTTGTGAAGTCTGATATTGATTCCTTATTTGATGAATTGTCGCCGGAGTCTGTTACGAGTTCACCAGTTGCTAAGACTGATATTAATTCGTCATTTGATTAATGGTTCGATAGTTGAGTTAAACTTTTCAATTTGTAGAGAGGGCTACTGTCCTCTCTGAAGGCTTTTTGTGTAAAACTTGACTGTTTGGAAAATTAGAGGTGCAAAGTTATGACGTTTATAGCTGGAGACAAACACATGAATTTACCAAAGCCGATCGCACTTACTTGTAGTGTCCTCATTTTCCTAGCATTATTATGAATTTGGTTGGTTTTTCAAACACCATCGATAATGTCTCGAATTTGATTGGCTGGGATGTCATCTTGGTCTGACTTCGAGTAGATAACGACGAGTAAGATGTAGGTATCACCGCTGAGTTGATAGACAACTCGATAGCCACCACTTTTGCCCTTTTGGATGTCGCTGTTTTTCAGGCGAACTTTGAATACAGTGTAGCCAGTTCCGGGGATTTGATCGCCGATGAAGTTGCCAGACTGTAGCTCGTCAAGTAGCGGTTTTAGGTCGGTGCGGATGCTACGATAGCGTTTAATGAGGGTGCGAATTCGTGTTTTGAACTCATCGGAAAAGACAAGCTGGATTTGGGGTGTCTCGTTAGTCATCAATGTCATCCCACAGTTCGGAAATAGGGTGTAATTTGCCTTCTTTAATTTGCTGTAGGGATGTACGAAGGCTCGCTAGGACAAGTTCGGCCGGCTCGTCATCGATATCTGCGGGCGGAGTGACGATATTTCGATCGATTAATAGTTGGTAAAAGTCGTCCACAGACATTACGGCGAGTTGAGCGGCTTGATCGAGACGGAGGCTGTGTTGCTGATAAAGCACGATCGCAAGTTCGAGTCGCACATCGGCTTCAGTCAAGGGTAGATTGTCGGGAAGGGCGATCGTAATTTGCATGATTTAAGGTTGAATTTCAGAGATATAAGCCGATCGAACTTGTAGTTGCACACAAACACATCAATCCACCAAAGCCGATCGCACTTACTGGTTCTACGATCCTAGCATTACCGGGAAATGCACTGTGCGCGATCGCACCACAAAACACGATCCGCACACAGCAAAAATCCCTGAAACCCCTGTGGAGTAGGCATCTTGCTCACCCAAAACATCCAAATATGACTTTTATGAGTTTAATTAGTGATTTTAATGAATTGACTTTAACCGCAATCTCTTGAATAATGATTGTAGTTAAGAACTTTTCAGTATAAATCATATAAGGAGAAAAACTATGTCCCAAGGTAAAAAAAAAAGTCCCCCACCCATATTTTTTATTATTGCTCTCTTCTTAGTTGGGTTTGGCGCATTCAAGTTTCTTCCCGGTTTATTCGCATCCAAAAGTTCAGATACGCCTGCACCTGATTCTCCATCTACATCTACAACAGGTGCGAGTTCATCTGGTCCGATCGCAACTCGCATCAGTTTAGGAAATCAGCTATTGGTGACATCCCAAACCACACCAGATAAACAAGCAGGTGTTGAAGCTTTTAAGAGCGGAGATTTCTCAACTGCAATTCAAAAATTTCAGGCTTCCCTAAAACAAACTCGCAACGATCCAGAAACAGTTATTTACTTGAGTAATGCCACAGCCAGCAGTGGTTCTTCCTTGAAAATTGCTGTCAGCGTCCCCATTGGTAGCAACCCCAATGTCGCCCAAGAAATTCTCCGAGGTGTTGCTCAAGCTCAATCTGAAGTCAATAATAGCGGTGGCATCAATGGCGCAAAATTGCAAGTACAAATCATCAACGATGAAAACAATCCAGCAATTGTTAAAGAAGTTGCAAACACATTGACGAAAGATCCAACTATACTAGCAGTAATTGGACACAATGCTAGCAACGCCTCTATCGAAGCTGCGCCGATATATCAGCAAGAAAAACTGGTAATGGTGACACCGACTAGCTTTGCGAACAATCTCTCTGGATTTGGTAGCTACATCTTTCGGACTGTCCCCAATATTAGCATCATGGCGGCTCCCTTAGCAGAATATGTAGTCAAAACAGGCAAAACTAATATTGCTATTTGTTATGATTCCCAAGCACCAGATAATATATCATTTAAAGATGAATTTGTGGCGGCTCTAACTGCTGCTGGAGGCAAATTAGTTCCGACTGTTTGCGACTTTTCAGTCCCTTCTTTTAGTCCCGAAAGTGCGATCGCCGATGCAACTAGCAAAGGTGCACAAGGATTGATGTTAGCGCCCCACATCGATCGCATCGATCGCGCAATTTTTCTGGCACGCACCAATCAAGGCAAATTGCCACTCTACGGCAGCACGACAATGTACACCTTTCAAACGTTAAAAGATGGGCAAAAGAGCGTTGACGGGCTCGTTTTGCCTGTTCCCTGGCATCCTGAAACCAATCCTAGTAACACTTTCCCCAAGAATGCTACTCAGTTGTGGGGAGGAGTCGTAAATTGGCGCACCGCAACGGCTTTTGATGCGACTCAAGCTGTGATCGCCGGATTGCGGAAAAGCACTACGCGCGAAGGGTTACAACAAGCACTCAAAAGTCCGAGTTTCTCGACACCGGGAGCTAGCGAGGAAGTGAAATTTTTGCCAACGGGCGATCGGGCTGGTAAGCCAATTTTAGTACAAGTTAAACTCGGAGGAAGCTCTGGCTATAACTTTGTGCCATTGCGGTAAGGAACCATCAGGACACGGCAGTGCCCATTGGTGTCAACTTAAGCCTGAAACCGTTATAAATCTAGCTTTTAGGCAAAGTTCAGATCCCCCTAAATCCCCCTTAAGAAGGGGGACTTTGAGAAGATTCTTGTCCCCCCCTTATTAAGGGGGGCTAGGGGGGATCTGGCCTTAATCGCTCAACATTAGACTGGTACTACATTTGACGTTAAGTTGACACCAATGGGCATTACCATGTCCTTACAATTAATCGGGTAGGGAAACGGCATTGCCGTGTCCTCCGTATCACAAGGATTACAACCGGAATTGATATTACAGGCGGTCTTTCATTATACCAAATCTCTCAAGCCATCAATTAGATGGTCACAAATTATGTCTCAGAATACTAACAAAACTAAAAGCCCACCTCCCATTTTTTTTCTTGTTATCTCCGTCTTGATTTCGCTTGGCGCATACCAATTTGTCCCCGGTTTATTGAAGGGTAAAAGTTCAATATCCGAAGCGATGGCTAGTCGTATGAGTTTAGGAAATCAGATCTTGCTGACATCCCAAAGCACAGCCGACAAACAAGCAGGCGTGACAGCTTTTGCCAAAGGAGATTACAAAGAAGCTGTGCAAAAATTCCAGGCTTCGCTGCAAAAAAATCGCAACGATCCAGAAACGCTAATCTATTTGAATAATGCGTTGAATAATGCCAAAGAAGGCGATCACACTTTTCTGACAATTGCCGTCAGCGTGCCAAGCGGCAGTAATCCCAACATCGCCCAAGAAATCCTCCGAGGTGTCGCCCAAGCTCAAGATGAAATCAATGCTAGAGGAGGAATTAAGGGTGCAGGTTTGCAAGTTGAAATCGTCAATGATAACAACATTCCAGAAGTTGCCAAAGAAGTTGCAGCAGCATTAACAAATGACCCGAAAATCCTAGCGGTAATCGGACACAATGACAGCACGGCTTCTTTAGCTGCTGCTCCAATTTATCAGGACAAAGGACTGGTGATGATTACACCTACCAGCGGTGCGAATAATTTGTCAGGTTTTGGTAGCTATATTTTTCGGACAGTACCAAATACTCGATCGATGACTGCTCCTTTAGCAGAATATATTGTTAAACAAGTCCGCAAAACTAATATTGCCTTTTGCTACGACTCTCAAGCCGCTGGTAATACTTCACTTAGGGATGAATTTATTGCATCTCTTGCAGCATCAGGTGGTCGATTAGTTCCTATTGTCTGTGACTTTTCAGCGCCAACATTTAATCCCAATAGTGCGATCGCGGATGCAGTCAGTCAAGGTGCACAAGGATTGATGATCGCATCCCATGTCGATCGCATCGATCGCGCGATCGATCTAGCCCGTGCCAATCAAGGCAAATTAGCCCTCTACAGCAGTTCAACTCTTTACACCTTTCAAACCCTAAAAGATGGGCAGAAGGACGTTGACGGGCTTGTTTTGGCTGTTCCCTGGCATCCTGACACTAATCCCAACAATCTATTCCTTAAGAATGCTCGTCAGCGTTGGGGAGGAGTAGTAAATTGGCGCACGGCAACGAGTTATGATGCGACTCAAGCTATCATCGCAGGGTTGCAGCAAAGCAATACGCGGGAAGGGTTGCAGCAAGCACTGAAGAGTCAGAATTTCTCGGCATCGGGAGCTAGCGAGGATGTGAAATTTTTGCCAACGGGCGATCGGGCTGGAAAGCCGATTTTAGTGCAGGTTAAACAACGAGGAAATACTGGTTATAACTTTGTCCCGTTGCGGTAAGTATGTTAAGTAATATCATGTCTTGTCGAGCGACAGTGATTCCAGTAGGGGCGGGCGATGCCCTGAGCCCTTCGACTACGCTCAGGATAAACTACGTCGAAGGGTTCACTAACAATAATTGCCTAAAATTGACCATCTCAAAAACCCGCCCCGGTTTAGGTTGAATTAGCATAATTTTTAAGATAAACTGAAATGAGTAGATTAAAGGAGAGCCTTGTATATGATCGCGCAAGTTGAAACCAAAACCTACACGGCTGAGGAATATCTAGAAGCTGAAGTCAATTCTGTGGATCGGCATGAATTTATCAATGGGGAGATTATTCTGATGACTGGCGGTACACCGGATCACAATGAAATTACTACTAATTTAATTTTTGTCCTGAAACTGGGGTTAAAAGGCAAACCATATCGGACTTTTAATTCCGATCAGCGACTTTGGGTTCCGCAACTTAATAATTATACTTATCCAGATGTGATCGTTGTGGCGAAACCAGTCGAGTTGCAATCGGGACGGAGGGATACAATTACCAATCCTCTACTGATTGCGGAAGTTCTTTCTAAAAGTACCAAAGCTTACGATCGAGATGAAAAGTTTGCAGCCTATCGCAGTATTCCGAGTTTTCAAGAGTATTTATTAATTGACCAATATCGGCTACAGGTGCAGCAATACTCGAAAACTGACGCAAATAAGTGGATTTTTTCGGAATATAGCTGTGCGGGCGATCGAGTTTTATTAACTTCTATACCTGTGGAATTTTCGGTGGCAGATTTATATGAAAATATTGAATTTAGTGAATAGTCATATCATGTCCTGTCAATTGACCGCAATTCCTGTAGGGGCGGGTTCACCCACAATAATTGCCTATAATCTACAATATAATAAACCCGCCCCGCCCATACTCCTAGAGGACACAATCTTATTAATCGATCGCCCCTGAATTCCTCGCCCTAACCAACAAACCATGTTTCGGGGCAAAAATCATCGCCAACACAAACAACAGCGTTTGCAGCACCACAATACACCCGCCTGTCGAACCATCTATGTGATAGCTGATATATGTACCCATGACGCTAGAAAAGACACCACTTGCGATCGCAATTAGCGTCATATGGTCAAAATTATCACTCAACAAATACGCCGTAGCCCCCGGAGTCACCAACATCGCCACCACCAAAATAATCCCCACCGTCTGAAGTCCTGCCACAGCCGTCAGAGATAGCAAAGATAGCAAAACGTAATAGAGAAAAGTGATATTTAAACCGATCGATCGCGCGTGAGTCGAGTCAAAACAAAACAAAACTAAATCTTTGCGTAAAACTGCCAACGTTACCAGAGTAATGACACTAATAACTACAGTTTGAACAATGTCTGCATCCGAAATACCCAAGACATTGCCAAACAAAATATGCGTTAAGTCGATCGAACTTTTGACTTTAGAAATTAACACTAAACCAAAGGCAAAAAATCCCGTAAACACTAAACCAATCACCGTATCCTCTTTAACACGAGTTTTCGCTTTGATAAAGCCGATCGCAATTACCGAACCAACCCCAAACACAAAAGCCCCCACAGCCAACGGAATATTCAGCACATAGGCAATCACAACTCCCGGCATCACCGCATGAGAAACCGCATCACCCATCAAAGCCCAACCTTTCAAAGTCATGTAGCAAGAAAGCGCCGAACAAACCAGCCCTACTAAAGCGCTGACTAAAATTGCCTTCACCATGAATTCATGCTGAAATGGTGCCACCAACCACTGAATAAAATCCATTATTTTTCCTCCCGATCGACTTGAGTTAACCGACTTTTTGCAGACGAAAAATCACCAACAGAACCGCCAAAGGTGCGCGAAAGATTTTCCTCGGTAAACACTTCTGAAGTATTACCATAGGCGAGAATACTGCGATTAATTAAGACTACTTGGTCACAAAATGTGGTGATAGATTCTAAATCGTGAGTTGAAACGAGAATTGTATGCCCTGTTTGACGCAATTCCATTAACAGATTAATCATCATTTTCTCAGTTTTGATATCAACTCCGGCAAAGGGTTCATCTAATAGCAAAACTTGGGCTTGTTGCGCCAATGCCCGCGCAAAAAAGGTGCGTTTCTTTTGTCCACCGGATAACTCTCCGATTTGCCGATCGCACATATCCCACATTTCCACCCTTTCCAAGCTTTCTCGCACCGCTTGTTTGTCGATCGATCGGGGAATCCGCAACAGATTCATGTAGCCATAGCGCCCCATCATCACCACATCATAAACGTTCACCGGAAAATTCCAATCTACCTCTTCCGACTGAGGCACATAGGCAACCAAATTGCTTTTTTGGACTTGACGAATCGGCAAACCATTAATTGAAACTCGTCCGCTGTTTGGCTTCACAAACCCCATAATCGCTTTGAATAAGGTCGATTTCCCCGCGCCATTCATTCCCACCAAACCACAAATTGTCCCTGCTTGGAGTTGCAGCGTGGCGCTGTGCAAAGCTACTTTGCCATGATAAGCAACCGTCACATTCTCAATATCAATGCTGATTTTATTCATACCAATTTCTCCAAATTACCAATGATCGCAGGACTTACGCAGGGGGCTAAAAACCCGGTTTCTTCCTAGATACCTCGTTGCTAAACCAATATTTTCGTAGAAACCGGGTTTTTTGGGTTAACTGTTCTCCTTTAATTTCCCTGTAACCCTTTTATCAAAGTATTGACGTTGTATTCAAGCATCTTAAGGTAGGTTGATGCCGGCCCATCGGAGGGAGATAGGGAATCGACATAAAACACCCCAGCAAATTTTGCACCTGTTTCCTTTGCTACCTGAAGCTGTGCTTCATTACTAACGGTACTCTCGCAAAATACGGCGGGTATTTTGTTAGCTTTGACTGTATTAATCACTTTCTCAACTTGTTTCGGTGTGGCTTGCTGTTCGGCATTTACAGGCCAAATGTAAACTTCTTTCAAGCCGTAGTCGCGCGCCAGGTAAGAAAATGCACCTTCGCAACTCACTATGTAGCGTTTGTTTGGCGGAATCGCTGAAATAGCTTGTTTTAGTTTGGCATCGATCACCTCAATTTGCTGACTGTATTTTTGCGAATTCGCTTCATAGGTTGCAGCATTTGCTGGATCGGCATTTGATAAAGCTCTGCGAATATTTCTAACGTAAATTAAAGCATTTTTAGGGGACATCCAAGCATGGGGATTCGGTTTGCCTTTGTAGGAATTTTCGGCAATATTAATCGGTTTAATTCCTTCACTCACAGTAATGCGAGAAACTTTGGGGAAACTGTTATAAAATCGAGTTGCCCAGCGTTCCAAATTCAATCCGTTATCCAAAATTAGACTAGCATCTTGCCCTCGTTTTAAGTCGCTAGGAGTGACTTCATAGCCGTGAATTTCCGCACCCGGTTTGGTGATGGATTGAACAGTTACCTTGTCACCAGCGACGTTCTGCGCCATGTCTGCTAACACCGTAAAGGTGGTAAGAACGACTTTTTTGTCTTTTCTGAACAAATCGCTGAAATTAGGGCTAGAAGCTGGATTTTGATTGGTTTGAGGCTCCGTTGTTGTCTGAGTGTTGCACGCGGTGACGCACACTCCCAGCAACAGCCCCAATGCAATTATCTGATATTGTTTCCAAACGAGAGGGGAGAAGAGGGATAGGGCGAAATGGGGAGATGGAGTGAGAATTTGACGCTTTTTAAGCATATATTTCAAAATGTTAGCTAAATTTGCCACAGATTACGGCTGACAGCCCGATCGACTATCGTTAATTTTCATAATCTTTTCATTATTTAAATTTACCACAGAACCCGAAAAAATGAAATAATTATGAAAAATGGGGTAAAAGTGCGATCGGGCAATGCCCAATCGCAGGCTTCGCTTACGCTCTTTTTATTCAGAGTTGCCATTTTCATTACTTGCAAAGTTATAATGCAATCAATTATCATATTCCCATGTCAACTCCACAGATCATTCTTGATACCAACATCATTATTTCTGGCTTAGGTTCTAGGAAAGGTAGTGCTTTTCGCTTACTAGAATTAGTAGGTACAGGGGCATTTGATATCCATCTTTCCGTGCCATTGGTGCTAGAATATCGAGAGGTATTGTTGAGTTTTTAAGAGCTATTGGAGCCTGGCTATGAGTAATTTGAATGTTCAACTTCCTGACTCATTGTACAAAAATTTGCAAGCGTTAGCCGAGCAAGATGGGATTTCTATAGATCAATTTATAGCGACAGCAGTTGCGGAACAACTGTCGGCGTTGATGACTGAAAC
The DNA here is from genome assembly GCA_949127775.1 of Oscillatoriales cyanobacterium PMM_0080. GTDB lineage: Bacteria > Cyanobacteriota > Cyanobacteriia > Cyanobacteriales > Microcoleaceae > Microcoleus. Next base: position 4,438 of record CASBQF010000311.1, on the reverse strand, counting down.
CTACTTAGAAGATTTAGCAAAGCGAGGAATTCGCCAGAAGTACGACGCTGTTTTAGCTAAAGTGCCAGATATTGAACCCGAACTCTATGACAAGTTCTCGCCAGTATAAAAATTCGATTTCACCTTCTGGCAATAGTTGGCAATTTATGCCATTCAGTGCTATTAACATATATGCAAGCACTGGGAAGAATTTCAACCCTCCCGGAAATCCTCAAATTTACCCAATTCTCCCATGTCGCAGCCAAAATCAATCGAAATTTCCAACGTAACTCGCTACCAAAATGCAGCGCTTAATTACTATCTCGGCCTGACAGAATCCCCCTATCTTCACTATGGCTATTGGGAAACCTTACCCGTGCCGACTGATGAATTAACTCTGGCGCGGCTACGCATCGCTCAGCAAGCTTATACTGTAAAACTGTTAGATGTCATCCCCCAAGGCACTCAGACTATCCTGGATGTGGGCTGTGGGATTGGCGGAAATGCGGCTTATTTGCTCGATCGAGCTTTTAGAGTCGAAGGCCTCGCACCCGATCCGTTCCAACAACAGCGTTTTCTCAAGTGTACAGGCGATCGCACAATTTTTCACCTCACCAGATTTGAAGACTTCCAAGCCACCAAATCCTACGATTTGGTTCTCTTTAGCGAAAGTAGCCAATATATGTCAGCGGTTGATATTGCTAACGGTGCCGCCAAAATCCTCAATCCTGGTGGCCATGTATTGCTTGCCGATATGTTGCGATCCGATGCTAAATATAAAGAGGGAATGTTCTCGAATTGTCATGTTGTGAGTGAACTTCATGCAGCATTAAAACAGGCTGGATTCTCCTTAGTCAAAACTGAGGATATTTCTGCTCATATCTTACCAACAATCGATTTATATGTCGATACTTTCCGCAGATATGGACTGAACACAATGATTTATGTGGCAGACTTGATTTCCATCGCAGTTCCACCTATCCACAAACTTCTGCGCTGGATATTTCGTCGCTGGTTCAAAAAGTTGGTGGTTGAAGGATTGGAAGCCAGTCAACTGTTTGAAAAGCATCTTTGTTATGAAATTCAACTTTGGGAGTTGACAGAAAAAGATAAACGTGGTTAATAGACTCGGCGGTGAAAACCGCGTCTATAAGTAGTAGTTCCGAATTAATTACACAAAATTTCGACTGAAACCCTTGCCTAGCAGGCAGTCTTTATGTAATTAATTTTGTGTAGTTACTTACAGACAAAACCTGCATCCGCAGGTTGAAGAAAAAAACGTTAAAATTACCTTGTCTTATTCAGAAGACTCGGCGGTTGAAACCGCGTCTACACAGACAAAACCTGCCTCCGCAGGTTGAAGAAAAAGCCGTTAAAATTACGTTGTCTTATTCAGTCTGCGGAGGCAGACTTCCTTTGTATAGACGCGGTTTCAACCGCCGAGTCTTTTAGCATTAAGTGCGATCGTACCAACTTTGCAGCGCCAACCGATGAACTTCGCGCCAACTAATATTTTTTACTCTGGCAATTTCCGCACAATCTTCATATTCCGGCTGCACGTTAACAATCGTTTCTCCAGACTTAGCAACTTTTATTTGCACTTCGCCGTATTCTGTCGGAACTTTGTGGAATTCTCGGTGTAAAATAGTTCTCTGCTGAGTCGATCGCCTAATGCCCAAAGTAGTAGTCTCCCGAAAGATCACAGCTTCGCAAGCATCCTGAAATTCGGGATGACAAATCGCAGTTAACAAAACCCCCAAACGCGACTTTTTCATCACAATCGGCGCAGTGAAAACATCCAGAGCTCCCGCCACAAACAAAGCATCAAAAACATAGCCGATCGCCTGCGGACTCAAATCATCAATCTGCGTTTCCAAAACACAAACTGTTTCCTGCGAATTAGTAATAGGCAATCCGTAATTAGCTAAACCTCCCCTCGTTATTCCATCCGCTAAATCCCCTACAAAATCCGCTGCCAATCTGCCCTCTCCCCCATCCGCTAAATCCGCTACAAAATCCGCTGCCAATCTTTCCTTCTTCTCCCCAATCCAGAGGCGCAAAATATTAGGAATTGCCAGATTTCGCGAACCTGCACCCAATCCGATCGCCTGAACTTGCATAGGCGGCTGCGCGCCGAAACCGGAGGCGAGAGTACAGGCGATCGCAGTACCCGTAGGAGTGCACAATTCGCGATCGATCCCATTGCTATAAACTGGCACTCGGTGCGTTTCCCACAACCGCATCACCGCAGGCGTGGGCACCGCTAACTTCCCATGTGCAGCATTCACCGTACCGCCCCCAGTCGGCATCGGCGAAAAGTAAAACTCATCAATCTCCAACCAATCCAAACCCAAACAAGTACCGATAATATCAACGAGTGCATCCGTAGCCCCCACCTCGTGAAAATGAACCTGATTTGCAGGTATACCGTGTACAGAACCCTCTGCATCTGCTAATTTGCGAAATATCTCCAAACTCCACGCTTCCACGCGCGGAGGCAATTTTGCAGAGACAATAATGTGCTCGATTTGTGGCAAGTGGCGATGGTGAGTGTGGCTGCTTTCAGCATCGTGATCGTGACTGTGAGAATGTTTGTCATCGTGATGATGATGTTGGCTGGTGCGATCGAATGTTGGGGATTCAGTTTCCGAAGGATCGAGGGTGGAATCAGTGGAATTCTTTGGTTTTAAGAGTAAATCCGCAGCTAAATCGACATGAAATTTGGTTGCTTGTTGAGTATTTCGGTGGACTAATTCGGTATGCAACTGGTACTCTGTCGAAATGCCGAGCAAACTAAGTTTTTCGATCAGGTAGTCTAAAGGGACACCAGCGTGGACAAGAGCTCCGAGGCACATATCGCCAGCAATGCCAGTAGGACAGTCAAAATAAGCTATTTTATTCATTGTTAGCAATTAATTTTTATCATTGATTGTTTCACTCGATATTTCGATCGCCCAATTAACCTGTAGTATCATAACATGGCAACTATTTACGAAGTACATCCACTTACGCCCCAGAAAGACCGGATCGAGAAGATTAAAAAAGCTCTGAAAGGTGGGGCACTCATGCTTTACCCGACAGATACAGTTTACGCGATCGGCTGCGATCTCAACTCCAAATCTGCGATCGAACGAGTCAGGCAGATCAAGCAACTATCCAATGATAAGCCTTTAACCTTCCTATGTTCGTCTCTGTCAAACATCACCGAGTATGCTGTCGTCAGCGACGAAGCATACAGAATTATCAAGCGGTTAATACCCGGGCCTTACACATTTTTGTTACCAGCTACCAAGTTAGTGCCGCGGTTGGTAATGAACCCAAAACGCAAAGCTACGGGAATTCGAGTTCCCTCTCACCCGCTTTGTTTTACACTTGTCGAAGCTTTGGGAAATCCGATTATTTCAACATCGGCTCACATTACCACTGATGATGAAGGTGAAGCACCAGCCAAAACCGAAAACACTGGCAAAGCCGAACTATTTGACTGTTTATCAAAGTTAGTAGATATCATAGTCGATGATGGTTCCGATCCAGGATATCAAGTTTCTACTATTCTCGATTTAACAGAAAGCGAACCGATTGTAGTTCGTCGCGGTTTGGGATGGGAAGCGGCCGCCGCTTGGGAAAAAGATTAGACTTTAAAGAGGCGGGTTTTGTGGAAAATATGCACAAAACCAGCGCCAATTTTTTAACTCATCTACTCGTGTGATATCGTTTCCGATTGCATCGGTATTGTTCAAATATTCAAACAGTCAACAATCAACAGTTAACAGTTAACAGTCATTTCTGAGTGCAACCGGAATTGATATCAAGCCTCTACCTTAACTCCTTTCCAAAAAGCAATATATCCTGCAATATTTTTAGCAGCATCTTTTGGAGTAGGATAGTACCAAGCGGCATCTTTATTAACTTGTCCGCCGACTTCGACACTGTAGTAACTAGCAACACCTTTCCAACCGCAAGTAGTGTGAGTGCTGCTGTCCTTGAAATACTCGCGTTTGACGGCATCCGCAGGGAAATAATAGTTGTTGTCTACAACTTCGCACTTGTCGCTCTCGGCCAAGACGGCACCATTCCAAATTGCTTTCGGCATTAGTTTCTCTGTTTGAGGATTGTACGTTATTTAAAATTGTAACTGTATTTGAAGAGAAAGCAAGCGATCGCCCTCCAGACATTCTCATTATTGCATTAATCGCTACAGCAGAGCTGGAACTGCTGTCCTTCTTTTTGTCACGATTAAAGTTTTCACTACAAACCGTTAAAAACAGTAGTAAGGTGCTCTTCGGCACACCCTACAAATAGGGTTTCTTCGTCAGTCCTGAAAGACTTATAATCGTATCATATCAAATCCGGTAGCATCGGAATTATTAGTAGCCAAATTAGGAGACGGCAGTGCCGTGTCCCTACAATTAATCACGGTAGGGACACGGCACTGCCGTCTCCTCTATATCATTCCGGT
>CASBQF010000310.1 GCA_949127775.1 Oscillatoriales cyanobacterium PMM_0080 | reverse complement strand
ATCCAAATCCCCAGCTTGACACCCGTGATAATGCGCTCTCATCAACGACTTAATATCCTCAATATCTTGCCATTCCGATTCAGGTTTGAGGGGAATGCTGATAAAATAGTCGTAAGCTTAGCGGTGTGCGGTGTGAAAGTTTTCGGAATTTTCATTCAACAACCTGTCGCCCTTTTCGCGCACTAACGGATGCAACTGGTAAGACGATCGCTGAAAATCATAATACAGCAATTGTCGGCGTTTGAGAGCGAGGATAATATTTTCTTTCAATTCGTACTTGCTAACTTCCGGCATTTGAGCCGCAATTCCCGCAAAATTCAGCGGATATTCTGCGGTTTGATAGACGGAAATTCGGCTCAAGCAAGTTCGCTCAACGTCGCCCAGACGCGCTATTATTTCATCAAGCAGACTCTCAATTGGTCGAGTTAGCAACCAGTCTCTATCTTGCAAGAATTTGCTGACATTGCCTTGATATTCGCTGTCATCGCGAATCAATGACGCTACCAGTTGCAATGCTTCGGGATGTCCTTGATAGCGGTGGGTAAGTTCTGTCAATTCTTATATTGTACCGATTAAATTAAATGATGTCAATAGGGCAACAGCGCTATTTTTGGTCAGTCCATCAAGCCTAATTTCGCGAGTAATAGTTGGCGGCAATTCTGCTAAGGTTTCGCGGCTGATAAATATGATTTTACTTTGATGTGTTGTTTCTATAAGTAGTTTGAATAACCAAGCGTATTCCGATTGGGTTTCGGAAAAATATCCGGCTGTTTCGGCTCGCCCAAATTGCAAAATCGTTTCTAGGCGATCGCACACAATTAAGCAGGGTTTATTTTTGAGCAATTTTAGCAGTTTTTCGATCTTTTGGAATGAGTGCACTGGGGCGGCACTTGGTGGATTTTGGATCGGAAAAGTTGTATCTACGGAGGAAAGTGCAGATAGGAGGGAATCGAGAAACCAATCAAATTGAGGTGCTTGGTTTTTGACGAATTCCAATGATTGCCAAGCGACGGCGACAAAGGGATTGTTTTCTGTTTGAAGTTGGCGGATGAGTTGACTGATCAGGGTTGTTTTGCCGATTCCGGGTAAGCCGACAAGGGCGATCGCAGCGATGGGAACCCCCCCCAGCCCCTCCTTGCTAAGGGGGGGAGCAGGAGCAGTGATTAGGGTTTTTAAGATATCGATTTCTTTGGTGCGCTGTACCCAATTCCAGACTGGGGGTATGTTGTCGGGAAGTGCGAATGTGCGATCGGTTTGGGTGTCTAGGGCGATATCTGCGATCGCGGCGGCTAATAGTAATTCTGTTTGCTTGATATCATTGCGCTCGATAATATCTTCCCAGTTATTGATTCCTACAACTTTGCAAATATCGATAAATGTTTCGCGTCGAATTCGGTTTTGCGCCCAAAATCGCTTTAAAGTCGCTTTTGAAGTTAGTGCCGCTTTGCACCAGGTATCTTCAGTTTTATTCCATCCGAAATTGCGCCTTACTATGTCAATTATTTTTAGCCCCTCTTCGGATGCTCTGAGCAAGCCTGCCATTTTTACTCCTTTACCATAACTCTGCCCCAATGGAATTATAGATTACATCGGAGAGCCGAAAGATGAGCTAAATGAGCTAAATGAGACAAATGAGCCGTTTATGCTGAGCCAAAAAGTGAGCCATTAAACGTAGACAGAATCAGGAATCCGAAGTAATTTCAAATGATGAGTCCTTTTTGGGGCTACAGATATAAGTTTTAGGGTGCGATCGAGGGCGATCGGGCGATTCCCTAGGGGATGGCTCCGCTTCACGGCTATTTGAGCAATGTAAAGTTTTGTTACAAACATCGGGCAATTTGCATAAAAAGCAGATGAACGCCCTGATAGATACATAGGAAGGCTTGCAAGGCGGGCTTTGCTGGTTTTTACGCAACTATATTTTTGAGGAGATGGGATTATGACGAATATTAGCTTAGGCCAAACGATTGATGGAAGTTTGAGTACCACTGATACTAAAAATCCTAAATTATTAGGTAGCTTCTCCGATGACTATACCTTGACTGGGGTTTCCAATTGGCAGCAAGTTCAAGTTAACATGGATTCGACTGCGATTGACAGTTACCTACAACTGATAAATGCTTCAACAGGTGAAGTGATTGCCTCAAATAATAATTTATTCATTCCGGGTAGTCGGGGTACTATGAATTCACAGTTAAGTTTCACAGTAGTTCCGGGTGTGAATTACGTGATTCGATCTACTAGCTTTAACTTTAATGCGAACCAGACAGGAAACTATACCTTCAAAACTAGCTCGTTGGGGACTGCATCATCTTTAGTTTCTACAGATAGCGGACAAGTCGGAAGCGTTGACTCAGCAGGAAGATTTGTAAAGATTGCAAATAGCCCAAATTTAAATGACATCGCTTTATCTAGTGACAATAAGTTTTTTGGTGTCACTGATAGCCAATTATACAGCATCGATCCTGGATTGTATTCATCCACAGTGATTGGTAGTTTTCCTTCTGGTGTGAGGATGACCTGTCTGGAATTTTTGCCTAATGGTACACTTTATGGAGTTAGTGATTCTTCACAATTATACACTATTAATCGCCAGACTGGGGCTGCATCATTTATCGCCCAATTAAATGATAACGGTTCATCTAAAAATGCACCTACCGACCTAGTATTTGATTCTATTAATAACCAATTTTTGTATACATTAGGTGATACGGTATTATTCTTTTCCTTAAATGGTGAATTAACGGGAAGAGGTAGCCCTGACTCCTATACTTTGAATGGCTTGTCTTTTGAGGGAACGACTCTTGTTGGTTTCGCTGGTGATGAGCGGTACATTGTCAATTCCAGGGGAGAAGCGGTTTTAGATAAAATGATAACTGGTCAGGACTTTTTAGACAGTCGTGAAGAGATCCGTACGGATAACATTATTGGTGCAGGATCTATCCCATCTGCGACTCGGACTCAAGCGCCGACACCAACTCCGACTCCGACTCCAACTGTTCCAACTCCGACACCGACACCAACTGTTCTCACTCCAACTCCAACACCAACTCCTCTAACTCCAACTCCAACACCAACTCCAACACCGACACCAACTGTTCTCACTCCAACTCCAACTCCAACTCCGACACCGGGTTTAACGACGACTGTAAGTGTGACTCCTTTCCTTGTAACAGGCCAAGTCAAGGCTGATTTTGCAGAAAAATCCATAACCGATCAAAAGATAGAAATTGCTTCCGGTGCAGCACCTGGTGCAGTACCTCTTAGCCTACCTTACGGATATTTCCTCGATACTTTGTTGACCAAAGAATCTGGAAAGAACTCTCGAAAGGTCGATCTTAAATTCGTTCCGGAAAGCTCAACTAAAGCAAAACAAACATGGCTCGTCATTCATGGTTTGAATGTTAGTGCTGAGGACGATCCTAACTATGCAGGCGATTTTTCTGATTTAGGAAAAGCAGTTGCTCAAGCAAATCCCGACGATCGAGTTCTACTTCTCGACTGGAAGGAAGCAGCGGCTGGAGGTAAGCTGAGCAAGGAAGAACCCGATCCACTTGGTCTACGAAGGCTTGGCAATTACACGGCTGCTAAGTGGATTGTACCCGTTGCTAAGTGGGTAGTAGGGAAGCTGAAAGAAGAATTTGGAGTTGATGCGGAGTATGCAAGTAAAAATCTTAATTTAATTGGTCATAGCCTCGGTTCATTACTCAGCAATGAAATAGCTCGCATATGGCAAGAAGAACAAACAGCAGCCAAACAAGGTATAGATAAAGATGGTAAAGGAATAGGTGTAAATACAATATTTGCGCTCGACCCACCCTCCCAGCTTAACATTAGTGGTTTATCACTGGGATTATTCCCCGGATTTGGATATGATGTAGACGGAACAACAGCAGTAATGGATTTTATATCTCCTGACTCGGGATCTCAACAAATCTACCTACCTAACTTCAAAGAAGTATCTAATTTTTCCAGAGCTTTTGTTGGCAAAAACAGTTTGTCTGGAAATCAAATTTTTGCAGGACAGGCAGACGAGTCATTCCAGATGAGTTTTAATGATTCCGGCAATCGTGATGATACAGGGCAAGAGCATCAGTGGGTTATCGAAGCATTCAAAAATTTGATTATCCAAAAAAACGAGTTGGGAGATATTGGCAATTTAGTAAGCCTCAACCCTATTTTGAGTGATGTTCTCAAAGGCAAAGAAAAAGCTTACGATAATCGCCATGCAGGAATTCTGTCATTTAATACTCCCAGATTTGACCCTCCCAAGAAGGAACCAGAAACTGACAAAGAGTTGCCTAAGCCACTATTTTTGACGGTAAAAAATAAGAATGGTGGCAATGATGATGACATCGTTTATGGTACTAACGAAAATGATACTTTAGATGGTTTTAATTTTTTTAATATCGTAGAGCTTGGTCTTAGTCTTAGAGGTAGCTCACTTTATAGTGGTGCAGGTAACGACATACTTTACGGTAAGGCAGGAAATGATAGCATTTTTGGTGGTTCGGGCGATGATACCATCTACGGTGATAAAGACAATGATACCCTCTACGGCGAACAAGACAATGACATCATTTTTGGTGGTGCAAACAATGATCTAATTTGGGGTGGAAAAGGAAATGATAGAATTGAGGGAGAAGGTGGTGATGATACTCTTAATGGAGATAACAATAAGGATACATTGATTGGTGGCTCAGGTGCAGATATTCTCAATGGTTACGAGGATGACGATATACTGATTGGGGGTGCAGACAAAGACATTCTAACAGGTGGTGATGGCAGTGATATATTTGTTTTTTCACCTGGCGAGGGTGCTACCAGTATCAATGAAGTGGATATCATTACAGACTTTGGATTTGGTAATTTCTTTGGAGGAGGAGGTGTTGACAAAATAAGCTTATCTGGTAAATTGTGGGAGAATAAAGATAACATTAAATTCCTGCCAATCTCAAGACCATCAATTAATACCCCAAGAAGTGGTAACTTGATGCCTCCTGTCGTAGAAACTGCTATGGTATTAGGCACTGAATATTTAGTAGGATTTAATCGTACTTTCACCAATGATGAGGAGCAAAAGATTAGGGATGGGTTTTTTCAAAGAATCTAAAGTGATTCGCCTAACAGCTATCATTTGAGCGCGATCGCCCGATGCGTCAAAAAGAGCGATCGACCTTTCCCCCATCCGCGTCCATCAGCGTGAATCTGCGGTTCAAAAGTGCGATCGACCTTTCGTCAAAAAGAGCGATCGGCTTTTAATAGTAACATTGACCACTGTTTCTCCCTCGTGCTATAATCAAGCAATAATCTTCGTAATTACCAATTGCCAAGATAATGCAAGCCGAAAAAATATCAATCTCCTTACCACTATCGCTACTACAGTTTATTGAAACCTACAAAAATACTAAAGGATGCAAATCCCCATCCCAAGTAATAGAAGTAGCTCTCGAACTATTGCGAAATCAGGAACTAGAATCAGCTTACCGACAAGCATCCAGTGAAATTGACACCGCTTGGGATCTAACAATTGCCGATGGATTGACAGATGAAACGTGGTGAAATTTACTATGCTAATCTGGGCCCAGCGGTTGGTTCTGAGATGGATAAACGCCGTCCCGTATTGGTAGTGAGCAATGATGCAAATAACCGCGCAGCCGATACAGTTACAATTATACCAATTACCTCTAACGTCACCCGTATCTATCCTTTCGAGGTTTTAATTACTTCAGAGGAAAGCGGTTTACCCAAACCTTCCAAAGTGCAAGCGCAGCAAGTGCGGACAATTTCTAAACAACGGCTGGGTGCTAATGTGGTGGGAAACTTGAACCCGGAAATGATGCAATTGATAGATGCTGCTCTCAAACTTCACTTAGACTTAGATTAACTCGCAGTGCGATCGACCTTCCCCCCATCCGCGTCCATCCGCGTGTATCTGTGGTTCAAAAGTGCGATCGCCCTTACGTCAAAAAGAGCGATCGCACTTTTTATATTACTTAGTTCAATAATATCAAGTTTAGCGGTAAGCAAGATATCCCATGACAATATTAAGTCAAAGCAGTGTAAGCTAATTCAGATAAATGACAGACGAAACTAGACGAGAAATAGCTAGACGACTAGCTAGCGAACTAGCATTAAGGACAGTCATCCCACCAAGAAGACCGGGGCAAGGCTTTCAAACCTTTGGTGAATTTAAAAGAACGATGGGGGTGGCAGGATCGGGCTTAGCGTGGCATCATATAGTTGGGCAAACAACATCAAACTTACAACGATTTGGGGCAGAAGCAATACACAATACAGGCAATCTCATCCGACTCGAACACGGTACGGGGTCAATTCATCAATAAATTACCAATCTATACAACTCCATCCAACCCGAACTAACTGGTACGAATACTTTAACAGTTAGAGCATGGATCGGCACTAAATCTTTTGAAGAACAACAGGACTTTGGCATTACAGTTATTAGAGCTTTCGGAGGTACAGTTTAATGCTGACTCTAGACATCCAATCAATACTTAATTCTATTCCCCATCAAATGCCCTGGCAAGACATTATACAATTTGAAAAACTAGATGATCGCGTTGCCATTGCCAACGATCTTTGTGCCAATATTATTGGTATCAACGAAAATAATATTGAATGGTGCCCCAATGACGAACCACCAAATCATTTAGAAACACTCGTTTGGTGGTGGGTTGTTCGTCCCGATTTAGGAGCAGCCATCGCCAAAGAAGCTCCTCAAGAACTCAAACAGATTATCAGTCAGTATATTTTGCAAAATTGACAAAAATCAACGATGAAACAACCTAAATGTAGGTTTTATTGTCCTACTGATACCTGAGTACGCGCTGCGAATCTATCCCGATCGTGAATCACCATTTCCCCCATCCACGTCCATCACAGTGCATCTGCGGCTCAAAAGTGCGATCGACCTTTCCCCATTTCCTGCTTTTATGAAATTCGCGCTTTCGGTAAATCAATCTTCTGTTCAACCAAACAGCCTTTCAGAATAGCAGAGTATTTTTCAATAAACTGCCGTTCTTTCTCTCCAATTTCTCTTTTTCCCAGTTCCTCATCAACTCGCTTTAAAGCATTAATCAGTGCTTTAACGAAATCGATATATTGCACATACCAAATCGCATCCAATCCTT
>CASBQF010000309.1 GCA_949127775.1 Oscillatoriales cyanobacterium PMM_0080 | reverse complement strand
TCCACTAACTGCTTCTATTGTAATACGAGTTTTCCCAGGTAATGTTGGATCGATCGCCCTTCGCGTACCCTGACTAAAATCATACTCTGTTTCCATGACTATTCCTCTCCCTCTTCTTTCTCATCCTCTGCGCCCTCTGCGGTTGGTTCACTCTTTCCCGCATTAATCTCAACTTTTCGCGGATGACGTTCCGACGCAGTTGTTTGCAGCATTTTCAATTTTTTCGGGTCAGCATCCGATCGCCAAAACAAACGATGTCCCTTAATTTTGACACACTTTTCCTCCAAACAGTTAAGCAATTCCCGCTCTTTAAATCCGCCGGACTTATCAAAAATCCCTAACTTTTCCTCTTGGCGGCTGAGCTTCGCAAACTTCTGATAGTGCGGATAACTCACAGCTACAAAGGCTTCTTTTTTAACTAAAACTGGCGGATTAGACAAATGAGAATAGTTTTGATAGCTGACAGAAAGACCGCGCAAGTTGATGTGCATGGAAGTGTGAAGGACTGGATGCGGATCGGTATCAAAATCGGGATAAAATAAATAGGATATTTTCGGCTGATTAGCATAAAATTTGATGATTGTCGCGCCGTCAAGTCTGCCGATTGTGCGGTTGGCACAGCCTTCGTAGAGTCGCAATAAAGGGTCTAGTTCTTCTAATGCAGAGACGTGGACGGAAAGAGAACCGGGGAGTTTATAGCCGATCGCACTATCTTCGCAACAATCCGCCACAATATCAGCTTTGCCCAAACTGTATAGCATTAAATCTGCCAAAGTGCAAGCTTTTTGATAACTGTCAAACAAACCCTTAATGTCATTGCGGATTTGAGCGGGAAGTCGGCGCATCGGAGGGCGATCGCCCAAACCGTTGAGAGCGAGATATACTAGCAAATCCTGGCGGCGTTTATCGGCGATCGTCTCCCAATCATCCGCGTCGGTAGCTTGCAAAATCACTCTCCAAGCGCGGTTAAAACTGTGAAATTCCCCCTTGATCGCCAATTCTTCAGTTAATTCATCTTTCACAGGAAGACGGCCACGATCGCTCACAAAAGCCATCAGAGGAGCCAGCATTTCCGCGTAATCTTCAAAACGCTTGACTTGCGATCGCACTCTGGGAGTCAATAAGTGCGATCGTAACCGAGAAGCCCGAAAACCTTCACCTTCGGCTGCATCCCGAAACACAAAATAGATTCCCAAAGCCACAGGAATTGCATCAACATTCAAAACTTGGTCGATATAAACCTTCAACTCTTCCTGTTCATAATACTTCTGAAAAGTATTCCAAGAAGTAATGATTCCATCCCCATAGGCAATTTGACCTCGATCGCCATCATCAATCAAAACCTGAGCGGCAACTATTAGTAATTTGTTAGTTAATTCCCAAGCATTCAGCAAAGCTTCTCGCCTTTCCCCCAAAGATTCAATCACATTAATTACATAGCCAATATTCACAATATCTGCATTAATTCGGGGAGTATCTGGTTGATAATACGGGTCCCATCCAGCAGCAGCATAACCTTCTTGTCCAATATGTTGAATATCCCCACCGTAGCCACAACCGTAATCAAAGAAAGTATCACCATCAATAAATAAATCAGCTTCCAAAACCAAACGCACAGGTTTAGAAATAGAGTTGCGTATTATTGCAGCTTTATGTCGATCGATCTTCGGCATTGATAACTGGCTATTTTGCTGTTCTGCACGTTCAACTACAGCATGATCTCGGATTTCAACGCCACAATATCCCAAGTATTTCAGCCAACCTTCACGAGTGCCAATAACACTGGTATTGTCAAGTAGTCCCCATTTTTCTTCGGAGCGAGTCAGTCGAGCAAACTTTTCGTAATTGGGATAATCCGCAGTCACAAAAGTTTCCTTGCGGTGCAAAACTGGCGGATTTTCGCTGTTGCTATAGTCGATAGATTTAACTTCGCCGGTTTCCAGATTAATTTGGATGCTAGTTTGCAGGGCTGGGTGAGCATCTGTATCAAAATCTGGGTAAAAAAGATAAGAGATTTTTGGTTGACGAAGCTGAAATTTAACTAAGGTTGCTTCATCAATATTTGGGATATTTTGTTTGGCACATTTTTCATAAATTATGAGTACAGGATTGAGTGTTGCTAAAGCTGAAATGTGTACATAAAAAGCCGTAGGTAATTTTTTGCCGACTTTGCTTTCTCGACAGCAGCGAGCCACTTTTTCGACAATCCAATCCACTGCAACTATCTCGTTACCTGGATCTGCTTGGTAACGCAGCTCCAGAGACTCTGCCTCTTTTTCATCTAATAAAATCTTTTGAATAAAACCCGTCAAAGGTGTTAAGATTTCTCCATCATTTTCTAATGGTTTGCTATCTGAAATTGTGTTTGTACTGGTATTGTAGGTCATAGCTAAATTAATTTTTTTTTTGAATTAACCGCAGAGAACACAGAGAACACAGAGTGAAGAAAGAAAGTAAGTAAGTAAGGAATGAGAATTAAATAACTTCCACTCTTGAAAGTGGGATGGGCGTCCCGCCCGTCTTGAACAGGCTTTCCTGCCTGTTCCACAATAATAATTAAAACTGTAAGTTATTTAATTTGCGATCCTAAGTAAGTAAGTAAGTAAGTAAGTAAGTAAGTAAGTAAGTAAGTAAGTAAGTAAGTAAGTAAGTAAGTAAGTAAGTAAGTAAG
>CASBQF010000308.1 GCA_949127775.1 Oscillatoriales cyanobacterium PMM_0080 | reverse complement strand
GATCGCACGAACAGAAGTTCTCGTTTCTGCGATAATTGGTTCGCCTTGCAAGATTTCAGGGTGACGTGCGACATAACGCGAAACAGATTGTGTAGTCATCGGAGATTAACAGGACAGATCTATCTTTATTATAGCTTACGCTAAAACTCGGTAAAAGATTCAGAAAGATTCAGGGCGGTGGTCATCCCAAATACCAAAGTGCGATCGGCCCTATCCCATCCGAAATCTCACGCGGGCGATCGCCCTTTCAGTCCAAAAGTCCGCCCCTATCCCATCCCTATCAATATCAAACTCAAATATTTCCAGCTACAACACTCAACTCATCCGACATTTCGTAATTTATTGTTGCATCATCTTTCGGCAACTTTTCACAATTTACAAATTCTTCAAACAAATCAAAAAAACGCTTCAGTGCATCTGCTTCATCCTCAGAATAGAAAAGAATAATCCTACTCCAAGATTGAGTATCTGCTTGGTTAAATCGATTCTCTATCCATTCTTGAAACTCCTCAAACTTTTTTTCTTCTTCTGTGAGAGGAATCCCAAGTTGACGGCGAGCAAAAGTATAGCCATCTAAGAAAACATGGAGATGGCTAAGCGATTGTTTCCCCAAGTACAAAGACGATCTTTTCTTAATTTTCCCTAGCAAATCATACAAATCTAACATTCTTTTATTTCCTTTTCGCTAAAATTCAACTTCCGCAATCTCAAATTCACCGCCCAAATCGAGCGCTAAACAATAAAACTTTCCCAGCCACTCTTGTTTAGGAATTCCTTCATTATGGATATTATCAAAAATTAATTCCTCGCCATTAATTTGAACTGAAATCGCTTCATGCCTTCCATTCGTAGCAATATTTTGTCCGAGGTCATCATGGTAAATATTACCATATTTTCCCTTGGCACTGCCAGTGTAAATTTTGATATTTTTTCCAGAAATACCTCTTTGAATTAAAAAATCTTGAATTCTTACAGCACAAGCTTTACATTCAAACAGCTTAAAGTTACTAGCTATTTCAGCAATTTCTTGTCGCAATTCATCGTTCATAATAATAGATAATGTTTAAGCCATTTCATATTAGCATAAATAAATTAAGTGCCAGAAAAATTTTGCTATGTAAGTTCAAGTTCAAGTCTTCTATACATTCTCTTCTATCGCGTAGCCTTGATTTATACCCCACTCAATCCAAGCTGATGCCATCTGTTTTATCCTTCCCATTTGTTCTGGTTTAACGGGATTTTCACCCGTAATTGCACTCAAAGCAGCTAACCAGTAAAGAGGATTTTTTTTCAATTCCGATAGCAACAGTGGCACGATTTTAGTGCCCATACTAATAATTTCCTGATATGCAGGATGCAAAGACATTTGAGCCGTCGAAGACCTGGACGCAACTTCACTCTGCCATTCCGTAGCAAGAGGATAAAATTTGTCAACTACCTCGGTGGAGATTTCCGCATTTTCCTTGAAGATATTTTGAGCGGTATTTGGTGAGGAAACTTCTCGTTGTGCGATCGAGCTTTCAATGCTCATCAACACTAACTCTTCGATCGATACATTCATCTGTGCAGCGACTTGTCGTAATTTCAGCAGGCGCTCATCTGAAATGGCGATCGTGATGGTATTCATCAGGCTTACAAACTAGGATGATGTCTTCAGTCTAGCAAATTATCGATACAGGGTTGACAAAGTGCGCGCGAGCGCACCTATCCCGTAGGGAATCGCCCTATCCCATCCTAAATCTCACGCGGGCGATCGCTCTTTCATTCCAAAAGTGCGATCGTCCCATCCAAAGAATTTATGCTGTAGAATATTCGTCAAACGCCACCCAGCAATTAGTATAATTTAATCATCAACATCAAAACATATCAAATACAGTCAATTAATACCATGATTGCTAATTTGCCCCTCAAGCTGCCTCACTTACCCAACAGCTTACCAAGCGAAGGTTCTGTCCGCATTGAGTTAGTTAACGGACTTTTAATATTTAGCGCTTCTCTCAAAACCCAGGAGAGAATTAAAACATTAGCTACTCAACAACAAGCATCAAATGTAACTTCCGAAGAACAAACAGAATTGGATGGATATCGAGAATTCATTAGCTATCTAAATTTGGTAAATGAAACCATGAAAAATACTTTTATCTATCCTTTGCGCGGCACAGTCATTCGCTATGATGACCCCTGTGAACCAGCAGTTCCGTTGGAAGATTGGGAAGTGTTACAATGATTGTACTAGATACTTATATATGGGTTTGGTGGGTTGACGATAGCGCGCGACTGACTCAGAAACATCGGGACTGGATACAACAATATCAATCTCAAGGTTTAGGAGTCAGCATCATTTCTTGCTGGGAAGTTTCTAAATTAGTAGAAATGGGTAGACTTACCTTGTCCGTTACAGTTGATGAGTGGTTAACACAAGCTTTGGCTTATCCCGGAGTGCAGCTACTCGATCTCACCATTCCGATTATTGTCGAGTCAACTAAACTCACAGGTTTTCACCGCGATCCCGCAGATCAAATCATTGTCGCAACGGCGAGGATTTGCGCGTGTCCCTTACTAACTGCCGATGCTAAAATTCTAGCATATTCTGATGTAAAGACTCTTCATTGAAATGTAAAAAATGCCTTCGCTCTGAAGTAAAAGCCTGGTTTCGCTGCTACTTTGAGTGAGGGAAACTCATGAAAATTCGAGAATCGGTTGGTAAGAGTCTATGGAACTCTTCTCTTGGTTGGTGTTGCGAATCTCTTGACTCCATACCGCTCAGTCATATAGCCCTAGCTGTTAAACCGACGGATATGAATCTTGTGGATTGGGATATTGAAGAAATCGGGGAAAAAGCAGGTTTTGATATTGAGTACAGATACACGGGCGTGAATGACCCCAAGGATTCATCTTTAGCTTGTGTAACTCAGGCAAGTCGGTATTTATGGGGACTGGTTAAAGATCGATCGCGATTTAGAAGCTTTGATGGTGGCGGGCATCCCGCGCCATCTATTTAAAACGCTAGCTTCCAATGATGGATGATATCGATTTGAAACCTGTAACCGAATACGTGAAAACCATTCTTGTTTAGGGTACAAATCAAACAGCAGTAAGCAAAGGGCGATCGCCCTTTGCTTTCAAAATCGCGTGAAGCGTAGCTATCCCGTAGGGAATCGGCTTACAATCATGTCAAATATATTCAATTCTCCCGATCATTTCTTCAGGCGCATACACTTCATAAATTAAAATCAAACTACGGATAATCTCACCAACAGAACGAGAATCAGGAGGACAATAAACAATCCCCGGATAATCCGTAGTATCACTTGCTATAATTAGAAAATCGTCATCATGAGTTACTATCACGCGCTGCTGTTCGCGAATAAACGCGAGGTGTAACTCATCGCTTTTAGTACGCAATCCTGCATCAACTGTTGTCGTAACATCTATCCCGTACCGACGTAAACCGCGTGCAATATTCGAGTCAATATGTTCATCTAAATGAAAACGAATTTGCTCACTCACCTCTAATTATCCTCAATTTTTCTTGCAACCGAGATGGTGGACTGTTGCGCTTTAATTCTTCTACAATAGATCGGCTTTCCGCAGTGTGACGATCGATGTCTTCTCGATGATCGTAATAATAGGTCATTGCTGCATGAACCGAGGCTAGTGGCAAATCATACTTTCCCGCGATTTCTTCTACAGAAATCCCCATTTTTAGATACATTTCGGCGATATGTGCCACAGCAATTCGATGACCCGCAATGCGTGGCTTACCACCGAGCACCCCAGGTGTAATTTCAATATGTTCTGTGATGACTGATTCCTTAGACATCATAGTAAAAGACTCTTAATAGGTAATATTTAAGCTCTTTAATGTTAGCACAAACAGATTCAGCGCCATCGCCTCTCATTCATCCACCTGTATCTGCGTTCTTCTGCGGTTAAAGTATCCGGTGCGCAGCTATCCTGATGCTTTCAGTGTAGCGCAATTGTTATTTTCCTAAAGTGCGATCGCTCTTTTTTCCTAAAGTGCGATCGCCCCCTCAATACATTAGACCTCTTGCAAAAATAACTAGGACGGGCAAGATGCCCATCCCAGAAAAAGTTTTTTTCTTGTGGAACAGGTCGGAGAGCCTGTTACAAAATCTGATTAAAATGAATTTTGCAAGAGGTCTATTTTACTTCGTCCCACCATATCCCGAAGCAACAATCATCGACCCAATGCCCGAATCGCTGAATATCTCTTGCAATAAAGCGTGTTCCAGGCGACCATCAATAATATGAGCAGCCTTCACACCTTGAGCTAAACTCCGCACACAACAATTAACCTTCGGAATCATTCCCCCTGACACAACCCCAGACTCAATTAACTGTCGAGCCTCTTGAATATCTAACTTCACAATCAGACTATCAGGCTGGTGATAATCCTCCAAAATTCCCGCAGTATCAGTCATCAAAATTAACTTTTCCGCACCTAAACCAGCCGCAATTTCCCCAGCTACTGTGTCAGCATTAATGTTATAAGATTGACCGTTTTCATCCGCCGCCACACTCGACACTACCGGAATATATCCGCTATTTACCAAAGACTCCAAAATCTGGATTTTCACGCCACTGACTTCACCGACAAATCCAATCCCCTCCCGGCCATCTGGACGAGCTTGAATCAGATTACCATCTATGCCGCACAACCCTACTGCCTTGCCACCAGCTTGGTTGATTAACGAAACAATTTCCTTATTCACCTTCCCCACCAAAACCATCTCCACAACTTCCATCGTCGCGGCATCAGTCACCCTCAAACCATCCTGAAATTGCGGCTTAATGCCCAGCTTTTCCAGCCAAATATTAATTTCCGGGCCGCCACCGTGAACCACAACCGGGCGCATCCCGACGCAGGATAGCAGCACAATGTCCCGGATTACCTTTTCCTTGAGAGTGCTATCTTTCATCGCCGCACCGCCGTATTTGACGACAATCGTGCGGCCGGCAAACTGTTGAATGTAAGGTAGTGCTTCTGAAAGCACCTGAACCCGATTGGTTTCTACATTCCTGGGAAAATCGCTGTGTTTGAGCATACAAGAACAAATGGCTAAAAACTTAAGTCTAAAGTTTAATGTCTCCTCCAGCTATCATCCACAAACACAAAAAGAATTAAGAAGTCATTACTGGGCACTCACCGCACAGATAAATGTCCATTCACCAGGCTCGATCGCCCATGCTCAAGTTTTAATAGGTTTTTTTAATAATTTTACTTTGATTTTTATACTCTAACTTATAGATTTCTTGCTAAAATAAAGAAATGTATCATTATCCTTAATTTACTAACGTTTTATGTTAAATACTGTCGCCCCAGACTCCCAAAACTTTCAGTACAAGCTACCATCAGAGGCTGACTCATCCCCCCGGATGACGGTATTTTGTGATTTAGACGGGCCCATCGTCGATGTGTCCGATCGCTATTACACCACCTATCAACACGGATTAGCCGACACTCAAGCAGCCTACGACGCGCGAGGAATCAACCTCAAACTCGAAATTCTCAGCAAACAGCAGTTTTGGCAAATGAAGCAAAACCGAGTCCCCGATACTGAAATAGCCAAAAGTTCCGGTTTGTCGGGAGAAGAAATTCATGTTTTCCTCGGATGCGTGAGTCGGATTGTCAATCAGCCAGACTTGTTGCACTTAGATCGCATCCAGCCGGGAGTACAATGGGCGATCGGACTTTTGCATTCTCGGGGTGTGCGACTGATTTTAGTCACCCTACGGCCGAGAAATCAAGCCGTTCAACTATTGCAAAATTACGGTTTAGCCAGACTGTTTACGAGCATTCGCGGGACTCAAATGACGGATGCTGCCTATCACAACTACACAGCATTAAAAACGGACTTGTTGGCTGAAGTTGCAGAAGAGTTTGAGTCATCTCTGGGTTCAGCTTGGATGATTGGAGATACCGAAGCAGATATCCTCGCGGGACAAGCATTAGGAATACCCACAATTGCCGTTACCTGCGGCATTCGCAGTCGCCATCAACTGCAAAAGCACCAGCCTAATTTCATTCTTAGTGACTTAATTATTGCCGTTCATCACTTATTAGGTTTGAGCCAACAAGTAATAGTTGACTGACTAAGCTGTTCTGCATTTAAATTGCATATCAAAAAAAATCAAACTCTTGTGGGATGGGCGTCCCGCTCGTGCTAAATATACAATTTAAATGTACGACAGCTTATAGTCTTTCTTACTATGCGGTACGGCATTGTGCATTGGGAATTGGGCATTGGGCATCGCCCGTATACCTCACTTTTTTGAGAACCTCTATACAGTGAACAGTCAACTGTCAACAGTTCACTAATGACAACTGTTAACTGTTAACTGTTCACTGTCAACTGTCCACTGACTAAGATTTTTCTAATTTCCTGGTCATTTCCCACAAGCGATTGAGGGGAAAATAAATCACCGGGGCCCAAAGACTGCTGAGAATAGCAGAGCACAAAGCCACTCGCTGATGATCGCTCCAAATTTCTAGTAAAGCCCGATCGCCCATAGCCAGAAATTGCAGCCCCATCACCGTTTCCGCTACCACCGCCATCCCAAACACAATTAAGGCGATCGGAATCGGATCTCTCTCGACAATATCTGCTGGAATCGACCAAGTTTTCAGTAACACAACTGTCAAGACTGCTACAGTAACTAGACTCACAGCGTGGCTGGGGTGAGGAGCCGTCATTGCATCTTGAAGAAACCCCAAAACCAGACCCATGCTAGCAGCTCCCAACACTGTACGTTTCCGCTTAATACTCCAAGCTACCACCCAAATTAACAGCCAGTTCGGGCTAATTCCCAGCAATTCCATTCCTGGCATCCGAGTGGGTAATATCAGTACGCACAGCATCACAGAAACAAATGTAACGGCGAAGTTGAGAAATTGGCGCGATCGCGAAGACATCCGAGGTAAAGACTTCATGGCTGCTTTGCCTCTGGTTCCGGTGCAGAAGATTGACCCTGGGAAGCCTTTTGTTCAGCTTCCTTAGAGTGAGGATAAACCACCGCCCACTCCAGAGAACTCATTGGTGCAGAGAACTCAATAACAGCTTCCGGAGCAGGAGTTTTATTCAGATCCACCGAAACCACTTTTCCCACCGGCAAGCCAGCAGGGAACAACTGACTAAAAGTAGAAGTTGAGACTACATCCCCAGGCTTGACATTAGGAACATTATCAAAAAACTCCATCACAGCCTGATTTCCGCCTTTACCGCGCATAAAACCCATGTTGCGACTGCGAGTAATTCCCACACCCAATTTACTCGTCGGATCGCTGGCCAACAGCACCAAGCTAGTATTAGGAGTAACACTGACAATTCGACCTACCAAGCCGCCTGGGCCCATCACAGTAAAATCTGCTTTGATGCCATCATTACTACCACGTCCCAAAGTTACTTGCTGCCACCAATGGTCGGCACTGCGGCCAATAATAGGAGCAACAATCCCTTTAGGTTTCTTCGCCGAAACATAACCTAAAAGCTCTTTTAACTTTTGATTTTGAGTTTCTGATTCTAATAACTGTGCTTGCAATTCTTGAGTGCGAGCCGAGATTAGTTGTTCTTGCCCAGAGCCGTTGGCTTGAAATGGACGAGTCACCCAATTGTAAACTTCAAAAAGTGGAGCACCTTGTGTTTGTCGAACTCCCCAAGCGGCAGTTACAGCTAAACCTAAAAGAGCAATTGGCAGACGCAGATCCCACCACCTGCGGAGTGTATTTTTTAGCATAATTCCAGTTATCTAAAATTGTTATGTCAGGATTTTAGATTTTAGATGGAAGACCTATTTCTAAATCCAAAATCCCAAGTTTGTTAACTACATATTGCGCGACGACTGCCCGCTGAAAACCCGTTCCAACTGTTTGTTTTCCAATACTCTACCAGTTCCCAAAACCACGCAACATAGTGGATCGGCTGCCACATGAGTGACAATTCCGGTTTCGTGACTGATCAGAGTATCTAAACCTTTCATCAGCGCCCCGCCGCCGGCGAGCATAATTCCCCTGTCAATAATATCTGCTGCTAATTCCGGGGGTGTGCGTTCCAAAGTACGCTTGACAGCTTCCACAATTACTGAAAGCGGTTCCGACATACTTTCGCGAATTTCTGGGCCTTTGATGGTAACAGTTCGTGGCAGACCGGAGAGTAAGTGCAAGCCCCGCACTTCCATGATCGCGTCGTCATCCTCTAGAGTTGGATATGCTGAACCCACCTGAATTTTAATTTCTTCAGCAGTGCGTTCGCCGATGACCAAGTTGTGAACTTTTTTCATGTATAGGACGATCGCCTCATTGAGTTCGTCGCCGGCCACCCGCACAGACTCGCTGATCACCGTACCTTGCAAACTCAAAACCGCAACTTCCGTAGTACCCCCACCGATATCTATAATCATATTGCCAGTCGCCTCAGCAACAGGCAGTCCCGCCCCGATCGCCGCGGCGATCGGTTCATCAATTAACCGCACTTCCCTAGCACCGGCCTGAGTAGCGGCTTCAATGACAGCACGCCTCTCAACTCCAGTGACACCGCTGGGAATGCCAATAATAATCCGCGGCGAAACTAAGGTTCGGCCTTCGTGAACTCTGCGGATAAAAGTCTTGAGCATCAATTCGGCTGTGTCGAAGTCTGCGATTACCCCGTCGCGAAGCGGGCGCAGTGCTATGACATTCCCAGGCGTGCGCCCGAGCATTTTTTTAGCATCTTCTCCAACAGCCAGCGGTATTTTTAAGTCTTGGTCGATCGCCACTACAGAAGGTTCTTGGAGAACAATGCCCTTGCCAGATACATAAACGAGAGTGTTAGCAGTACCGAGGTCGATACCCATATCTCTAGATAAGGAAAATCGATTGAGAAGACCCACTTATTTGTACCCCCCCAAACTAAAATAGTATTGTGTGCAATAATGTTGTTACAAAAGTGTAACCTCGGTGGATTCTATTACGTTTTTCATTCTGAGTCTAGTCAGAAATGTACATTTTCGAGCACAGGTTGAGCGGAAACTCGCCAATCATCCACAATAAGTATGTTCTGGTAAGTGGGTGTAAAATCAGGATGAAGCCATCAGTAGCGCTTTTCTTTCGTTCAGTCTTCAGTTTGAACGAGCTTAGCGAACCTCTGGCAGAGCTTAACTACATCACCAATCGAGCACATTCCCGAAAAAATTTATGAGTCTTAATGTTGTGACTTTGGTCGGCCGCGTCGGCGGCGACCCGGACGTGAAGTATTTTGAGTCAGGTAAAGTTAAGTGCAGGTTGACGCTCGCAGTCAGAAGGCGATCGCGCAATAGTGACGAACCAGACTGGTTTACTCTCGAACTCTGGGATAAAGTAGCGCAGATTGCTGCTGACTACGTTCGCAAAGGCGCTCAAATAGGGGTGACAGGCTCTTTGAAGTTCGATCGCTGGCAAGACCGCAGTACAGGAGATAATCGCTCGCTACCTATAATTAGGGTAGACCAGTTAGACTTGCTGGGTTCCAAACGCGATAATGAGTCGGGTATGTCGCAACACAACAGCGAATTCTAGTGTTTGAGGAATTTGGGAATTAATATTTGTCAAGTGGGTGGCGGCTGGTGAGTTCAGAAAAGTTAGAAATTGTGCAGACTGAGTATCAAGCTGGGCGAGTAGCTTTTGAGAGCGGGCTGTATGCTCAAGCTGTCAAGAGTTTAGAAACAGCGACCGGTTTGGTCGATCGCAATTCCCGGTTGGGCGGCGAGGTGCAAATGTGGCTGGTGACAGCCTACGAAGCATCTGGCGACACAGAAAGGGCGATCGGGCTTTGTGGGCAACTCACCCGCCATCCGCGCCAAGAAACCCGCCAACAAGCAAAACGGCTGCTCTTCATTCTCGAAGCACCCAAGCTTACCATCCCTCCCGAATGGATGGTGAAAATCCCCGATCTCACAGCACTAGAAGAAAACGAATCTTCAAGTTTTCAAGTAGGGCCAAATGTCTCCTTCGTCAAGCCTGCGATTCCCAAACAAAATGCCATAGATGAACCTGTAGATTTAACTCAGGTGAATACACAGGATAATCGATTTATTTGGGTGGCGTTAATTGCCATATTTTTGATTTTAGGTGGCTTGTTTATTAGTTATTAAGCAGTTTAATTATTGTGGAACAGCCATCTTGCCTGTTCAAAACAGGCTTTTATAGAGATACCAATGGCTTTTACCGATTATAAAAGTATCAGCGCTGTCGCCCAGGAATTCCAGATTAATTACCTGCGAGATAACTTCATTGTCAAAACACAATTTACAGTCAGCGACATCTTTCGGAATGAATGAGAACTGGTTTTCAATGAAGGAGTATTTGACAACTCCGAAATCGCCATTTGTGAAAATATCATTTATCCAGTTTTGAAAGAAGTTTGGAAAAAGTATCGCACTAATTTTCTGCTTTGGAGTCACCAAACCTTAATCTACGCAGCGGTTAACTATGTTTTTCAACAGTGCGAATTACAATTATAGAGCATAGTGCCAGATGTGAGTTAACATAGGACTTAAAAAGCTCCACATCTCGCGCGAGTTTGCATCGACAAAGATATCGCTAAAGAAGAAATTGGACAAAATTTATTATTCAATCTTTCCGTTTTGGAATATAACGGGAGTAGTCGGTGGAATTATGTCAACCCACTCGTGAAACAAAGTTATGCTTTCCAACAAGCCCTTAGATCAATCCAACCAAATCCCTGAAATATACCGACAAAGGATTGTTGAACTCAATCAATAATCTTTTGACGAATTGCTGACATTCGTTGATATTGTTCCCGACGATGCCTTCTTTGACTAAAGAAACCGGGTTTTTCGCAGTTTTTGGATGGGAATCGATATGCTTGGGAAAAACCCGGTTTCTGGCCACACGCATAACCTAAGAAACCGGGTTTTTTGCAGTTTTTGGATGGAATCGATATGCTTGGAAAAAACCCGGTTTCTGGCCAGACACATAACCTAAGAAACCGGGTTTTTTGCAGTTTTTGGATGGAATCGATATGCTTGGAAAAAACCCGGTTTCTGCCCACACACATAACCTAAGAAACCGGGTTTTTCGCAGTTTTTGGATCGGAATCGATATGCTTGGAAAAAACCCGGTTTCTGCCCACACCTAAAAAAATCCGGTTTCTGTCCACACCCAAAATCGCTAAAATAGAACAAAGACCAAACCAGAAAGGCGATTACTGTGAGCGATTCCACCATAGAACAGATATTGAAATTGGCATCTGGGCGCGCCGATAGCGCCGAAGTATACTACCTATCCAGCCAAGACACCCCGATCGAATTTGAGAACAATCGCCTCAAATCCCTCCAAACCAAAGCCCTCCGAGGCGTAGCACTCCGACTGATTCACAATGGCAAAATCGGTTTTGCGAGTTCCACCGATTTAACGCGGATAGACGATTTAGTCGATGCAGCCATTCAAACCGCCGAAATCGGGGACACCGCCGAATTTGAACTAGCTTCCAACTTCCACCTAACCACCCCAGAAACCACCTACACTCCGCCCACAACCGCTGAATTAGTCGAAAACGGCAAAAACCTCATCGAGCAAGTTCACGCCTACAATCCCGATATTATGGTAGATGTGGGCTTCCACGTCCGCAGTGGCAGCGTCAAAATTGCCACCACAAAAGATGTGTATGCCGAAAGAAGCAGCCAAATAGTCAGCGGGACGATCGCCGGAAATTTGGTAGTAGGAGAAGACTTTATGCAAGCATATAGTTATGATGTGGCGCGCGATCGGGCGATAGACACCGACAGCATCCTCCAAAAACTCCTCGAAAAATACCGCAGCGCCGAAAATTCAGCCACCATCAGCAGCGGTTCCTACCCAGTATTATTCACCCCCAATGCCGCCGCCAGCACCCTCGGTGGCCTATTTGATACCATCCTTTCGGGACAAGCCGTCGTTCAAAAATCCTCTCCCCTAGCCGACAAAATCGGCGAAACCTTATTTGACGAACGCTTTAGCTTTTTTGAAGATCCAACTTTAGGCCCTTCTGCTTGTCCCTTTGACGACGAAGGAACTCCCACAACTCGCAAAGTCTTAATTGACAAAGGTACTGTCACCGGATTTTATTGGGATCGCAGGTGGGCGGCTCGCGGAGGTGTAGAATCAACAGGCAACGGTTTTCGCGGCGGATTGTCTCGCCCTGGCCCGAATTTGACTAACTTTTGCATTTCCCCAGGAAGCACTCCTATTCAAGAATTGATTGCTAGCATGGACGAAGGCTTAATAGTAGAGCAGGTTCTAGGTGCCGGTCAATCCAATCAATTAGCTGGCGAATTTTCGGTCAATTTGGCTTTGGGCTATAAAGTAGAAAAAGGCAAAATTGTCGGTCGCGTCAAGAATACAATGGTCGCAGGCAGTATTTTTGAAGCCTTTAAAAATTTGGTAGATTTGAGTAGCGAATGCGAATGGGTAGGCGGCGGGGCATATTTGCCCAGTATCCTATTTCAACAGTTGGGCGTGGCCTCAAGGCAATCTTAATCCTGGACGCATAAATACCCAAGAAACCGGGTTTTTTACCAGTATTAAAGGCTCAAATTCAGTATTTTTGTAAAAAACCCGGTTTCTGCCTCCACGACTAAATAAGTTAACCAGTTAAACAGGTAAAAATAGGAAAAAAGGTAAAATGAAGCAGGAAATTGTCAAGGATGAAACTGGAAAAAGGAAAAAGCACTTCTTGTTTCTTTTACCTTTTGTCTTGTGCCTTTTAACTTTAGTGACTGGCTGTGTTCAGTATGATGTCGGAGTCAACTTTGACAGCCAAACTCGTGGCGAAATTGTCCAGCACATTAAACTGGGGGAAAAGTTGACGAGCTTCAGCAGCGAGACTGTTGGAGATTGGCTCAAAAGTGTAGAACAGCGGGTGAAGCTGCTGGACGGAAAAACTAAGCGGCTCTCCGATAGAGAAGTTCTAGTCAGCATTCCTTTCAATAATGGTGCTGAGTTAGAAGACAAGTTTAACCAATTTTACAATCCGATCGCAAAAACCGCAAAATCTCGGGTCACAAGTCCCCTAGAAACCGATTTGCCGAAGTTTGAATCTCACCTGAGTATCAAGCAAAATAACTTGTTGTTGGTGCTGCGAAATCGGTTGAATTTGGAGTTGGATTTGCGCTCTCTTTCTCTACTTTCCTCAAACGGCAGTCTGCTGCTGAGTCCCGGAGGACTTTTGGAGCTCGACTTTAGCTTGAACACGCCTTGGGGTGCCGAAAGTATTGAAACTGTCGCTGGTGCGCTGGTTCCCGTAAGCTATGCAGAGGGAAAGCAGTTAGTTTGGAAGCTGAAGCCCGGAGAAGTTAACTATTTGGAGGCGACATTCTGGATTCCTAGTCCCGTAGGCATTGGCGCGCTAATTATTGCTTTATTCGTGGCGGCGGGCAGTGCTTTGAAATATCAACTATTGCCAGCCCTCGGAATCGGCAAAAAAACGCCAAAGATAGCGCAAACTTAGACCAGTTGAAGGATGGGAAGTCGCAGTTGGATGACTCACGCTTGGGTCATCCAAAGGATAATTCTCAAGATGCGATCAATTTTTTTGCGAATTGATTCCCTGGATACAATGGTTGATTGATGGAATTTGATATTATAAAAAAATATTGGTAGCATCTACAAAAAATAGTTGACAAATAGTCAAAAGAATGCGTAACACGAATTGAAAAATAGGAACAGAGAAAATGCGATCGCTAAATTTCTTATTCATCTTTCTGATTTGCTTGGCTCTAGTATTGTTCAGCATCGAAAATACAGAGCCGACCACTGTTCAAATTATTAAAGGCGTCCAAGTTAAAGCTCCGCTGTGCGTAGAACTAATGATAGCAACAGGATTGGGAGCAATTTTAGCTTGGCTATTCAGTTTGTGGTCGAGAATGCAGCGAATGGTTGTTGCCCGCCAAGAGAGCCGCCAAGTTCGCGAAAAAGAGCAGCAAATCCAGGATTTACAACAAGATATCGAACGCTATAAAGCAGAAGTAGATGCGAAACAACCTTTGCTAGAAAGTGCAGATTCTACAAGTCTAAAAACAGCAGTAGCTGAAATGAAAAATGCTGAAGTAACCACTAATTAAATTGAGATGCTCTCTCTCTTTGAGGGAGAAACAATCTAAAATCTAAAACCTAAAATCTAAAATCGAATGGCTGTTTCCAGAGATCAAGATGGTTTAGAAACGATTTCTGAGGGGATCGCAATTTTAATTGACTTAGCAGAACGGGGAGAAATCAATCCTTGGGACGTTAAGGTGGTTGAAGTATTCGATCGATGTTTGAGCAAGCTTACCAACGCCTGCGATGCCGATCAGAGTTCTGATTTCTCGGATTTGTCCCACTCCGGCCAAGCGTTTTTGTACGCTTCAATGCTGGTTTTGCTCAAAGCAGAAAGTATTGTCTTGTCTGAACCCCCGGCGCCAGAATCGGACGAGGCGACCGAGGGAGACGCAGAGCACTCAGGCGGGCGACATTTGCCACAGCACCTGGAACGGCAATTGCGCCGTCGCGGTGTAGCTCAACTACCGCAGAAACGCCCGGTGACTCTCCCAGAACTGATCGAGCAGTTGCAGCTCATGAAAGCTGCAATGGAGCAGGCAGTTGCTCCCCGGCGACGCCCGACTTCAAAAATGCGATCGCAAGCGGCCCAGGCTATCTTTGAGCTGGCTCACCAAGAGAATTTGGTGGAAACTGCTAGCGAGCTCGATCGACTTCTGGCAGAACGTGGCTCTGAAATTGACGAGGGTTGGCTCGACTTGGAACAACTACTGGAACTTTGGCATCATAAGGAGTTGGACTCCTCTGTTGACCCGGAAATCCCGGTATCGACTGGGGAAGTTCACTTGCCAAATCATGACCGGGTGGGTGTTTTTTGGGCGTTATTGCTGCTATCGGCTCAGTCTAAAGTAGAGTTGCTTCAAGAGGAGTTCTATCAAGACCTCAAAATCCGGGCGCTTTGAGCTTGGATGTGCATTAAATAGGCTTCCAGGGCGGGTTTACCAGTCTTTGGAACTCTTGAGAGGTATCCAGGCGAAGTCGCCCCTACGGTAATTGTAAGTGCATTCACCCGGGCTTGATCTGATTTCTAATTTCTGATTCCTGGTTGGTTAAATCCAGCCAAATTCGGCTAAATGATTGATAGCCTGGTACGATGTCGCCTATAAACAGGTCAGGATTTTGCTGCGATCGATCGAAGTCGCAACCGCTAGCATCTAATTGTTGAGTTGATATCAATTAACAGAGGGTTGAGGAAGTTAAGAATGAAAGCGATGATTCTGGCGGCTGGTAAAGGCACTCGCGTCCGTCCCATTACTCAGACAATACCCAAACCGATGATTCCCATCCTGCAAAAGCCTGTGATGGAGTTTTTGGTTGAATTGCTGCGCCAGCACGGATTTGACGAGATTATGGTCAATGTTTCCCACCTAGCAGACGTAATTGAAAACTACTTCCGCGACGGTCAAAAGTTTGGGGTACAAATTGGCTATTCTTTTGAAGGGCGAATTGAGGACGGAGAACTGATTGGAGAAGCCGTTGGTTCCGCTGGCGGGATGAGGCGAATTCAGGACTTCTCGCCGTTTTTTGATGATACTTTTGTGGTGCTGTGCGGCGACGCTTTGATTGACTTGGACTTGACTGCTGCTGTGAAGTGGCATCGGGAAAAAGGGGCGATCGCTACTATTGTCATGAAATCTGTTCCCCGCGATGAGGTTCCCAGTTACGGAGTCGTCGTAACAGACGATTCTGGCAGGATTAAAGCTTTTCAAGAAAAACCTTCTGTAGAAGAAGCTCTGAGTACCGACATCAACACTGGTATCTATATTTTTGAACCAGAAATATTCGATTATATTCCTTCTGATACGGAATACGATATTGGTTCGCAGTTATTCCCGGCGCTAGTAGCAGCAAATGCGCCTTTTTACGGGATTAGCATGGACTTTGAGTGGGTGGATATCGGCAAAGTTCCTGACTATTGGCGGGCAATTCAGAGCGTGCTTTTGGGAGAAATTAAAAATGTTTCGATTCCGGGAATTGAAGTTCGTCCCGGCATTTACGCTGGTTTGAATGTAGCTGTCAACTGGGACAAAGTTGATATTACCGGCCCTGTTTACATTGGTGCGATGACCATCATTGAGGATGGAGCAAAAATTGTCGGCCCGACAATGATCGGCCCGAATTGTTGGGTTTGTAGCGGCGCGACTGTAGAAAACAGCGTGATTTTTGAGTATTCCCGTTTGGGGCCAGAGGTGCGGTTGGTTGACAAACTGGTGTTCGGGCGCTACTGCGTTGATAAAACCGGGGCAGCGATCGATTTGCAAGCGGCGGCTCTCGATTGGCTGATTACTGATGCCCGTCAAGTGTTACCAACTCAACACGCGGAAGAGCGACTGGCGATCGCACAAATTCTCAGCGACACTGCTGCTGAATAATTGGTAATTGGTAATTGGTAATTAGTTATTAGTTGCTGGTAATTGGTTACTGGTAATTGGTAAAGTTTTTCGTTTGCACTCTACCTAATCAGTCATTAGTCATCAGTTATCAACTAATGACTAATGACCTTCGATGAGGTTCACGATCGGGGACAGCACTCCTAATGACTAATGCCAACTGCCAACTGTCAAATGATTAGGACTGAAGATAAGTATATTGGCCCAGACTCTGCTCGTAATTTTGCATCAAAAGTTGGGCTTCAGAAAGAGTGATTTTCTTTTGCTGCAAAGCTGATTCAGTTTGACGGCGGATGCTTTCAACCAAGCTCTCTGCATCATATTGTACATAGCTGAGAACTTCTTTCATGGTGTCACCTTTGACAACGTGTTCGATATGATAGCCAGAAGGAGTTAGCTGAATGTGAACTGTATTTGCATCGCCGAATAAGTTGTGAAGGTTGCCCATAATTTCTTGATAAGCACCTCCCAAAAATAGTGCCAAATAGTAAGGTTCTCCGGGTTTGAGAGTATGCAGCTCCAAAACCGACTTGACATCTCGCAAATCGATAAATTGGTCGATTTTGCCGTCGCTGTCGCAGGTGAGATCGGCTAAAATCCCGCGCTCAGTCGGTTCTTCGTCGAGTCGGTTAATTGGCATAATTGGGAACAATTGGTTGATTGCCCAACTGTCGGGTACTGACTGGAAAACAGATAAGTTGATGTAGTAAATGGATGCCATCACCTTTTCTAAGTCTTCCAAATCGTCCGATACGTAGTCTTTTTGTCGGGCGATTGCCTGTATTTTATCGCAGCAAGCCCAGTACAACTGTTCGGTTTTCGCCCGTTCCGCAATTCCCAAATAGCCTAAGTTAAATAAACTGACTGCTTCTTCCTTGAATTGGATAGCATCGTGATAGACTTCTTGGTAATTTTCGGGAGTGATAGATTGGTAAATTTCGTAGAGATTGCGCGGAATTTGGTGTGCTGTTTCGTCTACTGGTTCTGGTACTTCTCTGGGGACATCGCTAGTCCCGAGTACGTCAAAAACTAAGACTGATTGGTGAGAGGCGATCGCCCGCCCGCTTTCGCTAATGATAATGGGTACAGGAATTTTCCGCTCGTCGCAGGCATCTTTAATTCCGGCTACTACGTCGTTTGCGTAGTTTTGCATATTGTAGTTTTTGGAAGCGTGGAAGTTGGTTTTAGAGCCGTCGTAGTCAACGCCGAGGCCGCCGCCTACGTCCAAGTAGTTCATGTTAGCTCCCAATTTAGCTAATTCTACATAGATGTGGCTGGCTTCTCGAATGGCTTCTTTGATGACGCTAATTGAGGAAATTTGAGAGCCGATGTGGAAGTGCAGTAACTGCAAACAGTCGAGCATTCCAGCTTTTTCAAGTTCTCTGAC
Organism: Oscillatoriales cyanobacterium PMM_0080; assembly: GCA_949127775.1. Lineage (GTDB taxonomy): Bacteria > Cyanobacteriota > Cyanobacteriia > Cyanobacteriales > Microcoleaceae > Microcoleus. The sequence continues at coordinate 5,826 of CASBQF010000308.1, read as the reverse complement.
TGCGCGCATAATTTCAGGAATTGTCAGACCAAATTTTGCCCGATCGCCCGTGGAACCTCCCCAACGGCCAACGCCTTTGGTAGTCAGTTTGGCTCGCACTCCCAAAATCGGCTTAATTCCTAATGCTTTGCTGGCTGCGATGGCAAGTTCTACTTCCTCAATTTGCTCCAGCACAATTACAGAAGTTTGCCCTAACCGCTGCGCCAAAATTGCGGTTTCGATGTATTCACGGTCTTTGTAACCGTTGCAAATTAATAAAGCGCCTGGAGTTTTTAAGGTCGCCAAAGCGATCATTAATTCTGGTTTCGAGCCGGCTTCCAGTCCGAAGTGATGGGGTTTACCAAAACGCACCAAATCTTGAATTAATTGTCGGTGCTGGTTGCATTTGACTGGAAAGACACCACGATAGACATTTTTGTAATTGTAGCGGGCGATCGCTCTGGCAAAACAGGAATTTAGGCGATCGATCCGATCTTCCAAAATATCCGAAAATCGAATCAGCAAAGGCAAAGCCAAATTTCGCTGTTTGAGAGATTCTACCAGTTCGCATAAGTCGAGGGAACCGCCGCGATCGCCCTTGGGAGACACTGTAACGTGACCGGCGGCGTTGATCGAAAAATAGGGTTCGCCCCAACCTTGAATGCGGTACAGTTTCTCGCTATCTTCGATCGTCCAAGATTTTTGTGGCACTTGAGCCGGATTGGAGAAAGTAGTTTGTGGTGTGGCTAAACTTGTGACTATTGGTGGTTGAGTCGATAGCGGATCGATCTCCAAGGGAGCAGTGGTGGCTGGGGAACTCATCTGATCGGAAACCTCTTTGAGGATGGGTAAGATAGATAGTTTATCAAGATATCGGGTTTCCTGATGCAGTTGAAGATTCACTTTGGGTGCAAGGCCAAGCCACTTAAGATTGGAGAATTGACTCCACAGACGAAGGTGGTTGATTGAACGATAAATCTAAATTGCGATCGATCTCCACGACTCAATCAAGCAAGTATGGCTATGCCGGTGAACTCGTAAACCGGATTTGCGAGTTCACCCGCACCAAGAGTCTTGCCGATCGATCGCCCCAGAGCACACTCTAACCAAAAATCACCTCCGGCGGCGCCATGTCAGCCCCCATAATCATCCCCCCGTGACTATTAGACTTCTTAACACCTGGTTGAGGCGCTTTTTCTGGACTTTTCTGAGCTGGTGCAACAGACGCGGGCGGTGTCACCTGCGTTGGAGGTACTGCATTTGCCCCGGGTACTACGGGTTGCTGCGACAGCCAACCCAAACCGCCTACAGCCCCAGCCATCAAAGCTGTGTAGCCGATGTACAAATGCACCGGACGCATTTGAAAGCCATCATCTGACTTGTTGGAGTCGGAAATAGACAAATACGTGCCGGGAATTGGGCTGGGAGCGGGTTTGGGTAAAGCCTTGGCCATCGCACTACCGTCTAGTCCCAAAGCGTTCCCGAGACGAAGGATAAAACCTCTAACGTAAATATCTTGGGGCAGTTTATCGATTTCCCCATTTTCGATCGAATCGATGTGGTGCAGCGGCACGAGAGTTTGACTGTGAAGTTGCTGGATGGATAGCGATCGAATTTGCCGTGCTTTGCGCAATTCTCTACCCAACTCCCGCAGGCACTCTTCTCGCTGTTGAACTGCTATTGCTGCTTCTTCTTCATCGCTGAGTTTTTTCGGCTTCTTGGGTAAACCGAACCCTGCAAAGGATTTTGCGGGGGTGATGACAGTTGCAGGTGAAGGAGACTCGGCTTGACTTTCGTCTTTGGATGTTTCTGTACTTTCTTCGGAAGTCTTGTTATCTCGATCGAGATTTTCAGTTTCGGGCTCGGTTTTAGGAGGAGCTTCCAAAATAGTGCTGCGCCAATAAAAGACAGGAGCAGGGGCTGGTGGCTCTAATTCTTTAACAAAGGGTGTGGCGACAATTTCAGTAGCAATACTCTCTTGAACGACTTGAATTTCCGTTTTGTTTGGTTTGGGAAACCGATCAAATGCGAGCTTGACTGCTTCTCTACTAACTGCTCTAATTAGAATTTCGGCAGCAGAAGCTGCGGAACCTAACATTGTTTGTAAGCTAGCTAGAGCTTGGCTATAGGTTTCGCTACAGAGAAGTTCAACTTCTATTTGACTGAGGACAGAACGAAAACTTTCTTGAGAAACTTCAATAGTTGCGTGATCTGTCACCCCAAAATAAGCCTCGGGTTTCAGTGCCATGATGTTTATGTTGTCTTGCTAGAAGGTATCTGAGTACGTTCTTCGACACCTAGGCAATGATTCCGGATGTGGGTTGGGGCATTGGGCAAACAGAGCAAACAGAGCCATCAACAGCTTAACTAATAACCAATGCCCAATGCCCAATTATTGTTTGCCCAATTATTGTTTGCCCAATTATTGTTTGTGTATGCGATCGAGCAACCAAAGACTCCCGACAATCCCGACAAAGTGAGCAACAGTGGCGTGAGTATTGGCGAGCACCACAAATATGTCTAAAGGCTGAATAAATCGGCCGACATCGACTGCGGCACCAAACAAGGCTTGCGGCTGAGCTAGAGATTTTGCTAAAAGCGTTCCGCTAATAGCTTCTGCGCCGACGAGCGTCAACAGCATTCCTACCAAGTTGCTGACGAGTGTTAACTGCACCTGTTTGATGGTATCTGCTTTTTTAGGGCGGACAGCGTTGGCAGCGGGCGATCGAAGTTGTCTCGACAAACGGGTGAAGCGGAAAGCCCGATATACGCTGTAACCGAGCACGAGCAGCCCGCAAATGGCAAAAAATACGCCACCGCCGGTGCCGGCACTGGTTGAATTCGCAGTGGCAGTAGCACTGGGGATGGCAAAGGGGATGGCAAAGAGCAAAATGATCGCTGCTACCACCGCTAGCACTGACTGCACCCAGAAGCTAACCCAGCCTACCGTACGAAGGGCAAAGGCAACTCGCTGTACGGCTGCGGGAAGCTTATCGGTATCTAACTGATTAGTCATATTTTCAGCGGGTATTATTGAGTGGCTTTAATGGGCAGCAGTTTTTTTTGAGCCGGGACGGTTGACGGCGGTTAACCCTCTTTACAATAGAAGGAGAAATGTTTAAGAATTGTAACTAACATTCGATTTCACATTTGAATAGCGTATATCGCAAGGTATCCAAAGCAATGACACAACCACAACCCAGCATCACTCCCAAATTGGAACAGCCAAAATTTGGCTTCAACAGCTACGCGGAACGCCTGAACGGTCGAGCTGCGATGATCGGCTTTTCCATAACTTTAATTATCGAGTATGTCACAGGCCAGGGGTTACTGTCCTGGTTAGGTCTCAACTAATTTTAGCTGTTTGGCGCGGTCAGCCCTACACTTTGTTTTGACTTTTTTTGCGGGTGTTACCTCTGCTGACTGCGACAAATTCGGGAATTGATTAGAATATTAGTTAAAAACCAGCCCAGCGACTCCTCTGCCTTTGAGAGATCGGTTTACCGAAAGCAAGAGCTGGCTTTTGGAGCTGTATCTCGGGTGAAACATTAATTGGACAAGCTTGGCAATTTGGCGAAGCTCCCGTACAATTCCCCACAGGCGAGAAGATTAATTTAGCAGCAGCTAATGTCTGAGCTAGAAATGCCGATCGCCTAACCAACTCTAAGTTTTAGAGATTGTAGATAATAAATATAGAACAGAGTAAAATCTTATGAATGCTTCGTGGACGCGACTTTTGAGGTCAGCTTATCGTAGAGAGCCAATTACCAGCTTTGTTGTCACAGTCGGCGTTGTCGATGCAGCGATCGGTAGCATCGGTGCGAGCGGCTCTTTATTGGCTTTTGGGCTAGGTACTGCTGGGGTGGCGATCGCTCTCCGTTGGTGGCAGATTTACCGCTCTGAAGCCGAACAGCCCGCACCTGCACCCGAATACTATCTTCCTCCTCAGTCTTCTCGACCTCAGTTACCCACGCTCAACAATGTATCTAAAAAAAATCCTCCTTATTAAGATTACAAAGCAGTGCCCTGGGGATGTGGAGAATCGACTCCGTGCATCTGAGACAGTATAAATATACGGCAAGAAAAGTCTTTCAATCCTCGATCCTTGATTTTTGATGCTTGGTTTATCAAGAAACTGGGTTTAAAACCCTGTCCTTTTAGGACGGCTCTAATTTCTTGAATTCATTCCCAAAAAGCCGGAAATTTCTGGTCTATGTAGTATGATAGAAAAGTCAAGGTTAAACTAAACTCCTTCGCCATCGTTAAACAGAGACTCAGACACACTTTTAGGCGTAAACCGGGGGACAAAGAGCGGCGAAAACTCTTAAAACAGCTAGGGGCTAAATACAGCCTCAAAACCAGAAAAAAAACAATTTAATTTTTGTTAGGTAGGGTAGGGCATACCCGAACTCGCTTGTCAATATCCTAGTACGCTTTTGGAGATAGACCCTCTGGGGTGACTGCGAATCATGCTCGTTAATTAGTAGGTTTCTACGGTTAAAAAGTTTGAATATTGCCGAAAGGACGTAGCACTTAAAGGTCAGTCGCTGAATTAAGAATCCCCGTACCTTCAGGTCGGGGAGTGTCAAGAATATTTCTGTTGCCGAGAAAATGTACAAAATTGGCTCCGTAGCTGCCTGTAGCGGTTTGTCGGTGAAAACTGTTCGCTACTATGAGGAGATTGGCTTGCTCTCTCCTGCGGTGGCAAGATCGCCCGCTGGTTATCGCTTGTTTGAGGAAGCGGTATTCAATAGGTTGTCCTTTATTAAACGATCTCAGGCTCTCGGTTTGAGCCTTCAGGAGATTAAGGATATTTTACAAGTTCGCGATCGAGGAAAGTTGCCTTGCTCTGAAGCGAAGCAGCATCTAACGGCGAAGGTAAAGGCAATTTCTGGGCAGATTGCAGCGTTAGAAACTTTGAAGGGGGAGTTGCAAGGAATTCTTAGCGACTGGCAAGATCAACCCTCGCCGGAGTGCATTACTCGCACCATTTGTCCGAACATTCAGGGCGATCGAGGACAAAAAAGATAAAAAATAAGGGAAGGAATTATCGGTTTCCTTCCCTTGATTGTTTGGTTGATTCTTTTGTCGATCGTGTCCAGCCTTTAATACTTTTCTGAGAGTTTGCTGTCGCTTTTTGAGCTGTCTAGCTCTGGCTGAGCCGCCTTTGCCTTTGGAGTTTCTGCCCTCGCTGCGGGGAGACTCCCAACTTTTTAGTCTCATATTTTTACTAATTTGTACTACTCCTATACTACACCACCAGAATTTTACTGTCAAGTATTTTCGAGACTGCGCACCCGACAATTCAAGTTTTTTGTATCATATCGTTTCCGATTGCATCGGAATAATTAGCCGAAATTTGGAGACGGCACTGCCGTCTCCCTACCCAAGATAACCTTGTAGGGACACGGCACTGCCGTCTCCTCGCTTGTCATTCCGGCGCAGCCGGAATTGAGATCATTCCCTAAAAAGTCGTCAATGTGTATATTTAGCAGTCTCGATATCTTGCGGGTATTTCAGCATCTGTAAAAACTGGCAGTGCTTCCCAATTTTTCATCAATTTCGTCAATTGGGCTACTTTTTTTAGCTGAAGAGACATTTCGATTAAAGAAAATCCTAAATTATGGAAATCTTGAATAAGTTCGGCTTTTAAGAAAATTTCATTTTTAGCTAAATCGGGAGCATTAGTCGCAATCGCAATGCTATTACCAGTTTCTAAATTGCATATATAGGGCTTGCTGAATAATTGATCGCTTTTTGGCGATCGGGAGTGATCGATTATTCAACCAGAGTTAGACATGAGTTTTCCTGTCTCCCAATTGAGTGAAATATAAGTGCAGATTATTT
>CASBQF010000307.1 GCA_949127775.1 Oscillatoriales cyanobacterium PMM_0080 | reverse complement strand
CCGAATCTCTAGCAATACTTCTATAGATTCGATAATCGTTATATGAGGACGCCCAGACATTTTAATATTTTCTTTTACTTTTCAGATAAGTCTAGCATAACTTTAAAAAAATGGTATAAAAGTTAATAAGGGGTGCGATCGCCCTACAGGATAGCTACGGTTCACGCCCTCTGTGCAATCAGCGCTCTTTGAGATGGTGGAAATGGCTCGGATTGTGGGTGGAGAAAGAGGTTGGGTGATACGAGGGTTAAGGGAATATGCTTGGTGGGGCGAGCGGTCTTTGTTTTCGTGGAGCGATCGGTTGCTAAAAAACAGATCATTTTTGCTACTACCATAAGACATAATTGTTAGTTTACTGGATTTTACATAAACATTTTGTTGATTGTGCATACCCTATTTGTACTCATTTCCCTTAATTTATCTTTAAAGTAGTCAATTGCCCCATACAGAATTTTAAGAACATATTCGCGATCGTTTTCTCCCCCATCTCTAACTATATCCGCCCACTCATCTTCGAGAATACTTTGTACAAAATCCGAGTATTTTGGATGGGAGCCACGATGAAAAGTGATGGGAAGAGTGATTCTATTGGGATCTTTATCTTCGTCAAAACCAAAAATTCTGGCTCTGATTACTAATTTACTACGCTCACAAATTTCCATAGGAATTATATGGTGGCTTTCATGGCATTTCGGCGTCGAAGGACTGTCTTTTCGTGTTATCTGCTCTATGATTTCGAGTTCTTCAGTAGTAAATTTGTCTCGCTGTGATTGAACAGTCATAAAAATCATCATTAACTCTTGAAAACTAATATTTAAGGTAATTGTTTTTTTACCTAAATGTTTTTTTAGGAATAATGTTTCTGACGAGGCTTCCCATTTAGCGTAGTACCTTCCTGGCTTAATATCAAGATATTTAAGCAGCGCAGAATCCGATGGAATCCGAAAATCATCAAAATACCGATTGCCTGACATTAGCTTATCTCCACTCCCATAAAGATCAGAATGAGCCTTATGAGTTCCTCTAGCTCATCATCCTCAAAAACATCTCGCAGCCGACTGTCATATTTCGAGCCATTAAACTGCCTAAGTTTGCGAACAACATCTTTTTGCTTAGACTTCAAGCTGTCTTGCCGCTCCATTTCCTCTAGTTGCTCTTTAAACTCTTTCAAAATGTCTTTGACTTTGAGGTTGGGAAACTCTTTTCGGAACTGATATGGATCGAACTCAGGTCGCTTCTTATCCCAAGGAGAAGGGACTGGATTACTACCATCCCCTAACCAAAGGTCGAGAAGCCAAAATATTAATCCAACTCCAAACATTGAGAGCCAAAACCACCATTTGATGATTTTTCCAATAACTCTCACTACCTTACCTGATATTTGCAGGAACTTTTCGCTGAAATCTTTTGCTTTTTCTGGCTTTCGATTCTCGGTCATCTTACGTCCCAAGTTTGCGGCTTAAGTGGAAACTAAAAGTGGATTAATATTTGTAAGTGGAACTTAAAGTTAACATGGGGCGTGTTTGCGAAGCGTATTGTGAGCGATCGCTTTCTGTACAATTATCGCACTTTGCAAAAGTGGAAATAGATAAGATTGTAAGTGGAAAAAGAGGTTGGGTAACACGAGTGTCAAGCCAACCTACAACATCGGAGATCGCACTACAACAGCCGCATTGCACTACAGCATTCCTTTCTCTCTGAGAAACGCCAAAGCAGTCCCAACGACTTCATTTTGTCCAAAACGACTGCGATCAGAATCAGTAGAATGATAGTCACGGATATTACCTTGGCTATCGAACTCTACTAAAAAGTGAGGATAGTCATCATTAGCCTTGTATTTGCCCGCCTCGCGGATCATCAGAGATCCCTTGTTTGTAACTTTTGCTTCCAGACCATTACCCGCAGGTTCCCATGCGCTCATAATTTTGTCTTTCGTTATAACTTAAGCTTGAATACTTCTGTTATGATTACTTAGAAAGCAAAGCTTTGTCTAGCTAAAAAATATTCAATTTTGCCGACAATTTTCCCCAGCTTTCACTCTTCTTAATCTAGTTTTGTACAAAAATGTACTAAAATGTCGGCAGATGTGAGCTATAATACATAAAAAATTTACATCTCCACCCCGTGATGAACCTAAAAGAAGCCTTAAAACTCGCCGATCGCATAGTCTTCGAGAAAACGGGTCAGCACCTCGACGACTTACAGGAAGCTGTACTAAAAGGCACTGTAGAACGTGAGACATACAAGCACATAGCCAAAGAATTTGACTGCTCTGAAAGCAATGTGAGGCAAATCGGATCGGAATTATGGCAGATACTTTCAGAAAAGTTAGGAGAAAAAGTCAGTAAAACGAATTTTAGAGCAGCAATGCAGAGGTTACAAAACTCTAATGTTTTAAACTTTGCAAAAGACGTTGTAGTGACTGGTAGTTTCAACACCTGCGGAGAAGCTAGACACCCGCCAGATCAACCAAATCCACACCCACAAAATCAAGAAACATCGCATCAAGATTTAAGCCAGATGCCACAATTAGGTGCTTTCTTCGATCGCACTTCCCACATCAAAACCCTCACAACCTCGATTCTACAACAAAACAACCGCCTCATAACCATCACCGGCATGAGCGGCATCGGCAAAACCACACTCGCAGTGCAACTCGTCCAACAAATCAAAGACGAGTTTGAATACGTCATCTGGTGCAACCTCGACACATCCCCCACCCTCGGTGAATTTGAAGCCAACCTAATCCAGTTTTTCTCCCAGTCAGACAAGCCAGATTCACCCACAACCAACCAGAAAGCATTATCCCTAATTAAATATTTACAAAAACATCGCTGCTTAGTAGTCTTAGATGACATTCACAACCTGTTCAGCAGCGGCGAATTAGCAGGAAAATATAAGCCAGAATACGAAGAATATCGCTCTTTATTCAAAAAAATAGAAAAAATATCCCATCAAAGTTGCTTCCTGCTCATCGGTTGGGAACAACCCAGAGAAGTTACTCAAATTAAAAACCAAAATACACAGATTAATACGTTACAACTGAAAGGTTTAGACATCGCAGCCGGACGGGAAATCCTCAGAGATTATGGATTAGCAGACATCGACAACTACTCAGCACTGATTCACCGCTACCAAGGCAATCCCCTCTGGTTAAAAAGCGTCGCCACTCAGATGCAAGAGTTGGGCGGATGCGTCACAGAGTTATTATTAAATGATATTATATTATTACCCGAAGATTTGAAAGATGTTTTACAGCAGCAGTGCGATCGCCTATCCGAACTAGAAAAACAAGTCCTCTCCTGGTTGGCGAAAGCAAGCGATACAATCAACCTCACCCAATTGCTCGAAAATAGCCGAATTCCCGCATCAGATTTGGTAAATGCACTGCAATCTTTATCGCGGCGTTGTTTGATTGAACAACAAGCAAATTTTTACACGATTTGACCTGTAATGAGGCAATATGCTGCGATAAGACTCGGCGGTTGAAACCGTATGTCCAATCTTAAATACCCCTTTATTTCTTAGTCCCTCTGAGCTCGGACATTGTTTGTGTAAACGCGGTTTCAACCGCCGTCTAATCTTAATCATATCTAATTTTTATTAATGAGTAATCCCTGTCTCTGTTATACTAAGGAAGGGCTACTGATTTTTATTCGGAGCATTACGCCCATGATCGTACAAGTTTCAGAACCAATAACAACTGTAAAAGAAGAAAGCTTTACATTACCGGGTTATTATACTTGGGAGCAATTTGAAGCGCTAGAAAGCTTAATAAAAGATGCCCCAGGCTTGCGAATAACTTATTTAGATGGGTGTGTGGAGTTTATGACACTAGGCGAAGAACACGAACAAATAAAAAGTGTTTTGGCTCTCTTTATAGGACTTTACTTTTTTGAGAAAGGGATTAATTTCATTCCTGTAGGGAGTGCAACTCGCAGAAACCAGGCAAAAGATGTATCCTTTGAACCTGACGAGTCTTATTATATCGGTTCAAGAAAAGAGCATCCCGATTTAGCCGTGGAAGTAACGATTTCTAGCGGTAGCATAAATAAACTAGCTAAATATCTCCGACTTCGCATCCCTGAAGTTTGGTTTTGGGAAAATAATCAGTTGGCTGTCTATCGGCTGCGCGACGATGATTACGAGCAAGTTTCAAGAAGTGAGTTTTTGCCGGAGTTGGATTTAGAATTGCTGGTACGCTGCGTTTTGATGCCTTCAATAATTGAGGCAAGGACGGAGTTTATCAACGGGATTCGGCCGCAGTAATTCGGTTAATTAATAGGATTTACGCAACGGGCACAATTACTTAGGCAATAGGCGGCTATAAGACTCGGCGGTTGAAACCGCGACTATACAAACGAAGTCCGCCTTCGCGAACTGAATAGAATAAATTCGATAGAATGATTGGTAGTCGCAATTCCATTGTTTGTCATGACGCTGAAAGAATTAGAGCCTCAACTGCTGGCACTATCTGACGATGAAAAAGCTCAAGTTGTTCAACTCCTATCTCAGGGCAAAATCAGTCTGGGGCGCGGCATTGAAAAAACGCCTGATGTTTGTGGTGGGAGTGCCTGCATTGCGGGAACTCGCATCACTGTTTGGGGACTTGTAGAAGCTCGTCGCATTGGGTATAGCGAAGCCGATTTACTCACAAGCTATCAAGGGCTCTCTGCTACTGATATTGCTAACGCTTGGGCTTATGCCGAAGCCTTTCCCGACGAAATTGAAATAGAAATCCGGGAAAACGACGAAGTAATGGACGAGGAATTGTAACGTATGGCACGCCTCTATGCCGATGAGCAATACCCCTATCCAGTTGTAGAATTCCTGCGGGTTTTGGGACACGATGTTTTGACTGTCCAAGAAGCAGGCAGAGCGAATCTGAAAATTCCCGATCCAGATGTGTTAGCTTTCGCAACTAGCGAGGCACGCGCTGTCATTACCGAAAATCGAAAAGATTTCTTTCGGCTGCACCGCATACAGCCCGATCATGCTGGCATTATCGCCTGTACGAACGATCGCGATTGGGAAGCGCTCGCTAACCGAATCCACATTGCGATTACAGCAGCAGAATTTTTGCAAGGCAAACTGATTCGCGTTGTGCGTCCTTCCAAGTAATTTATACGCCCATGATCGTACAAGTTTCAGAACTAATAACAACTCTTATCGGTTTCTATCCACAAACAAAAACCGGGCAACTTCACAGCTACCCGGCAATCGAAACTTGAGACTTCAGACAAATCTAAAATCTCAAACCTAAAATTATTAGACAGCTACAGTCTTCTTAGTGGTAGAGCTCAATTCGCCCTTAGCATACTTAGCTGCAAAATCATCCAAAGACATTTGCTTAATCTTTGTACCGTTACCAGCGCAACCGAAAGAGTTATAACGATCGCTACAAACCTTCTGCATATACTTGATCGACGGCTTCAAGAAGTGGCGCGGATCAAACTCATCGGGCTTAGCGAACAAAGCTTCGCGCACCGCAGCGGTAATCGCCAAACGGTTGTCAGTGTCGATGTTGATCTTGCGCACGCCGCACTTGATGCCCTTTTGGATTTCTTCCACAGGTACGCCGTAGGTTTCGCGGATTTTGCCACCGTTGCTGTTGATGATTTCCAGCAATTCTTGGGGAACAGAAGATGAACCGTGCATTACCAAGTGAGTATTTGGCAAGCGGCGGTGAATTTCTTCAATGCGGCTGATTGCCAAAATTTCGCCAGTCGGCTTGCGGGTGAATTTGTAAGCGCCGTGGGAAGTGCCGATCGCCACTGCGAGAGCATCAACGCCGGTTTGCTCAACGAAATTAACAGCTTCTTCAGGATCTGTCAGCAATTGATCGTGAGAAAGCGCACCTTCAAAGCCGTGGCCATCTTCTGCTTCGCCCATTCCTGTTTCCAGAGAACCCAAGCAACCCAGTTCGCCTTCGACGCTAACGCCGATCGAATGAGCAACCTTCACAACTTCGCGAGTAACTTCAACGTTGTACTCGTAGCTGGCGGGAGTCTTAGCATCGCCTTCCAAAGAACCGTCCATCATCACGCTGGTGAAACCTTGGCGCATGGCAGAATAGCAAGTACCGGGGGCATTGCCGTGGTCTTGGTGCATACAAATGGGAATGTGAGGATAGGTTTCAACTGCGGCTAAAATCAAGTGGCGCAGGAAATTTTCTCCAGCGTAGGAGCGAGCGCCGCGAGAAGCTTGCAGAATCACGGGGCTGTTGGTTTCATCAGCAGCGCGCATGATCGCTTGGATTTGCTCCATGTTGTTAACGTTGTAAGCCGGCAAGCCGTAACCGTTTTCAGCCGCGTGATCGAGCAGCAGTCTCATTGGTACAAGCGCCATAGATATTCCTCCTAATTATTTGTGGTTTCTGGGCAGTGAATTTTGGACAAGTTCAATTCTTACGACAATATTAAGACAATTTGTTGCCGATCGCGCATTATGTTTCCAGATTTACTTAAAAGTTCAAAAAACAAAATTTTGAGCCCTGAGCATTCAACTCAGGACTCAAAATTATTGTTTTTTTTATGGGTCGCCCGGGATTTGAACCCGAGACCAATCGGTTAAAAGCCGAATGCTCTACCGCTGAGCTAGCGACCCGCGAAAACACTGTTACCGCGCACTGTTATCTATAGTAGCACCCATCATTTGAAATAGCAAGTCTTGTTCAAAAAAAAGTTGCCGTCATGCGAACCAGCATCTGGCAAGTGGCTCCAGGCTGCAAATAAATCAAGTGTTCGCCTGTGTTGAGGGCATTTCGAGGAGCAGTCCAAGGTTCCAAACAGTAAAAATCCTTGCCCTTGAGCGTCCAGAAAACCAATTTCCCATAGCTGGAGTTGTAACTGACGGTGAGCCGCAAGCCCCGCGCCGCGTCAGTGACCGTAGCAGCCAGCCCGGTGAGTTCATCAAAAGAAACATCAATTTCATCCAGCGTCGGGTCAAAAACCCCCGTGAAATAACCCTTTTCGTGAGTATTCTGATCTCTGTACTGCATCCCAGGAATCTCAAAGCGCAGATTTGTCTTGTCGGGAGCTAAAAAATAAGGGTGCAAGCCGCTAGAAAAGGGCATGGGTTCTGCACCAAGATTGGTGTATTGCTGCACAATTTCCAAAGAATTGCCTTTAATTTGATAAGTAAAAGCTAGTTGGAAATCAAAGGGATAAACAGCCTGGGTCTTCTCGCTGCTGTTAAGAACTAGGGTAAGGGCCGCGAAACCCTCTGTAACTTGTTCCGTCGCCTTCCAAGGCAAGTCGCGAGCAAATCCGTGCTGTTGGAGATGAAGCTGGGTTCCCTTGTGGGTGTAACTATTGTCGGGGAGATTGCCACAGATGGGAAACAAGATGGGAATCCCGCCGCGTACCGTCAGATCCGGATTGGCGAACCGTTCCGCGTCTAAGTAGAACATTTCTTTGCCTTCAACCAGCCAGCTAGTGGCAATACCGCCCCGTTCCGGCACAACTTCTAGGGTGGAGTTAGCGGTTTCGTCGGAGAGGATATAGGTTTTGTACTGCTTTTGCTTGAGCGCGATCGCAAACACATTTGTCATTGGTAGTAGGTCGTCGATCATTTGTTGTTAGTAAATCGTCGTTAATCGGTCGCTGGTAGTTGATTTTCACCCATTACTTACTGCCCCTGGCTCGGGCCACTGCATCCAAAGCTCCGACTCCCACCGGCTAACTAATATTCGCAGCTATCGGAGGCAGGGCGATCGACTGCCCGGATCGATCGATGCTTTTAGCTGGAACGATCGCGGAGGTCGAATACTCTTTTAGTGCGACTTTGAAAGATAAATCTCCAGTCGGAGGAAGATAGCCTTGGGGACCGGGTATCCCTTCTGTACGGGGAGATGGGGGCGAAATAAACGGTTTTTTGATGAATGGCTCTGTGGTAAACGGATCTGCTTCTTTGCTGGGCTTATCACGTTGAGTGGGGTAGATGCGCGGTGGCAAGTCTTGACTCGTCGGAGGCGGGCTTGACTCAATTGCAGGCCCTGTCCCGTTCTGGAACAATGAGGAGTTATCAGGCTGTTTGGGCGCTGCGGGCAAAGGTGGCAAAATCAAAGTTGGTTTGGGTTGTCCCGGGGCTGGCAGATTGCTTTCACCGTTGCTGTCGGGGGAATTGGGCCCTGGGGTATCGGTCTTTGCTGCTCCTGGAAATAGAGAATTTGGAATTTTTGGTGCCATTGCTGGATTAATTGGGGCATCCAGAACTACTTGCGCTCCCATTGGTCGATCGAAAATACTAGAAATTTGTTCGACGTGTTTGAGGATGCGCGCACCTGCGGCTCCCTTCACCACATTCGGCTGAAACTTTTTCACCTCCACAGGCAGAAATTCTACCTTCATATTCCGGTCTTTGAGCGATACTTTCAGAACTGCGGTATCGTAATCGCTGCGAGCATTCCCGCCGAATATAAAATTACCCAGCGAGTAAACTATAGGGCGGCCCTTGTAAACTTCTGCACCTTGCAGAACGTGGGGGTGGTGTCCCACTACCAAATCTGCTCCTTGGTCGATCGTGAACCGAGCCAAATCTATCTGCCAGTCCCCGGGATAATCTGCCAATTCGACTCCCCAGTGGTAATTAACAATAATCCAGTCCACCTGACCCCTGAGAGCTCGAATATCCTCTGCTACGCGATTGTTGCGGCGGGAGTTAATGCCCGCTTTCCCTTGATCGGCGGCGTGAAGGTCGGCGTCATAATAACCTAGATAAGCGATCCGCTGACCCTTAACTTCAATAATATCTGGACGCCTGGCTTCTTTAATATTTCTGCCTGCTCCCAGATGCCCAATCCCAGCATTATTTAGAGTATTTATAGTATCCACCAGCCCTGGTTCCTCATAATCCATAGCGTGGCTGTTTGCCAGATTGACAATATCCACTCCTCCTGCTGTTAATACTTTCACCGATTCTGGATTGGCTTTAAAATTTAGTTGTTTTTTGCCGGGGTTCAAGGTAGAGCTAGTTAGGGGATTTTCTAGGTTAACCATCGCCACATCTGCTTGTCGATACTCGTCCATATTGGCAAAAGCCCAATCATAATCGTTGCCGGACGATGCTTTGATCGCATCCAATAGATTCACATTTCCTCCGAACATTAATGTTACGGTTGGGTCGTAGGGATTGGCAACTTGCTTTTTTTGCACTACGGGTACGACTTCTAAGGCAGCTTGCACCGCATCTGGACGTTTTGGAGGAGGCCCCGACATTGCCGCTGCTTGCTGATACGGGGATACGGATACCGATCGTAGGGCCAGAGCCTCGTGGTAACTCACCCAACACCCTAAAATAAATGAGGCCAGTGCAGAACCCACTAGCAGCAGAGAACGATATGTTTTAAATTTAACCCAATCGACGACCAGTAGGGAACGGTAACGCCGCTGGCGACTGTTTGCTGGAGTGACAATGCGCACTGACTGTTTCCAGAGAATCTCTGGTTCCCCAGCCAAGCGTGCATGAATTCTTACCCCTTCTACTGCTGGCGAGTTGAGCCTCCAGAGTTGGTGACATATAAATTTGACTAAGCCTTCTCGGAGAGTGCTCCCCAATAGTGTATTGTCTGGCGCCAATTCGCGCTGGAATTCTACTAGGATTTGGACGCAGCCAGCCTGGGC
Source organism: Oscillatoriales cyanobacterium PMM_0080 (assembly GCA_949127775.1). GTDB lineage: Bacteria > Cyanobacteriota > Cyanobacteriia > Cyanobacteriales > Microcoleaceae > Microcoleus. The sequence goes on along the minus strand of CASBQF010000307.1, from coordinate 5,563 downwards.
TTGCTCGACTCGGGCATAAATCCCTTCGGGTCGGAGCAAGCTGTCAATCCAGTAATTCAGGGCTTGAAAGTTGCCCGATCGCGCTAGCTCCTTGATAGACGGCTGCGACCAATTTTCTGCGTATACCATCAATTAGTCTCCTTAACACGCTCTGCATAGCGCTGAATCCATTTTTTTTTGAACGGAAATGCAATTCTTTTAGCTTAACCGCCACAGGTTCCCCTGCTCGTTTTGAAGCTAATTGTTGGCCGCCACCATTTTCTACATTTAAGGGCTGCCTGTTGTCAGTGATTTTTATCACAATTTGGTCTGTCGATTTGAGATTTGAGGTTTGAGATTGAGTTTAAAGGTGGTAGAGGACGATCGAACAAAGCCATCGAAACAAAAGAGCTCCCGAGGACTTGAGGCAAAAAAATTGATATTTTCTTGCAGAGTCTGTTGTTATTGTCGTTGTTTGAGTGTCGCTTTGGGACGATCGCGTCGCTCGATTTGAGATTTGAGTTCAAAAGCGGTAAAGGGCGATCGAACGCTCCATCCAAACAAGAGTCTGTTTGCATCGCTATTTGAGTGTCAGTGTTTAAGCTTTCGCTGCGTCAATTCCTGATTCTGGGATCTATTATGGCAAATGCCTCTGGAGAGAGATGTCACTGGCTGCAAAATCTGCGAGCGGATAAATGGCATACTCGATAGATTTGGTGGTAAAATCAAATTCAGTAACTCCCATCGGTGTTTAAGTTTCAGAAAACGTGAGACTGGCCAGTCGATATGGCTTTGCCTTCCGATGTAAAACCCAAAGTACGTTACCGAAAAATTGGCTCTAAAGCCCAGTCCTTATGGGACGGCTTTCACGATAGGACTACATATTGTTGATTCGCGAGATGTAAAAATCCGGTCTCAACTCTATAGTCCAAAAAAATCTTATAGGTTGGGGCATCAACCTAATGACTAGGCAATATCAGACAAGCTGTGCTTGCATTTGCTGTTTGAATCCAGAATCCCGATGCCTTTGAGGCCCGGGAGTATGTCAATGTAAACAGGCAATCTTTTTGAATAAATACACTGCGCAGGAGAACTGACAAATGCTACAGCGCAAAATCTATCAACTCTGTTGTGATGGTCGTGAGGTTTCTATTTTTCTTCGAGATCAGCAACGTTGGATAGAGCGCGCTCGTATCCTAGATATTGAAGGGGATCTAGTCACGTTGCGCTACGAAACAGATGAAGAAGACGAAATTAGCTCCTGGGAAGAAATGGTGCGTCTAGAAAGTATTGGAGCTGTGTCCCAGAAGTTGGCTTCGGTGTCGAGAACTAACTGCGAACCCCTAGTTTCTGACGATTGTCCTGAAGCTGAACAAATTCGCAATCACTACCCAGAATCGAATTTAGATTAGTTTTGAGCGTTGCTGAATTTAGGTATGATTCACTCGCTTAGGCAATCCCTGAAATTTAGAGGGGCAATTCATGAATTGCCCGGGCAATTCATGAATTGCCCCTACTAAATTTCGGAGGGAAATCATACTCCTTTCTCAGCAACGCCTAGTTTTGAGCTTGTATCTGGGTGTACAAGCAAAACTTGGGGTTCGGGAAATTATTTCCCTCCCCTTTTTTTTGTTTTTTCTATTGGTCTGTTTCCCCGTCTAGGAAAACTTCGGACTCCGGTATCGCTTCAAATACCGGACAGTAACCGTCGGGGGTAACTTTAAAGCCAAGCAAAGTAGATAACTGGTTCCAACAGCGCTGGCCGCGGTAATACTGGCAATTGCCACAGCATTCGAGGTTTGCTTGAACGGCGCTGCCTTGAAAAAGTAGTTCCCGCTGGGAGATGCCACGCAGTACCAGTTCTTCGCCTTGCCAGCGTGCTTCTACTAAACCAGTATCGGCAAAATTTGCCCACCGAGGATCGGCTGTAATTGGACTCGGTAAGCTAATTGCTACTTCTGTCCCCAATTCGGTGAGTTCTCCCTCATAGTTAGTTTCCGGGATTGCGGGCTGCAAAAACATTTCCCCGATCGGCAATTCGACAACTGTACCAGTCGCTGGAGTGTGCAACTGATAGCGGTTTCGCAGTTCGTCCAGGTTGGCCAAGTCAGCCAAATATGCAGGGGAACCGTGGATCAAAATTACGTGCTGGGGACGCAAATTGTGGATGAGCTGAGTAGTTCCGGGCCCGTCGCAGTGTTCGGCTAGCAGATAAGTTTCGATACTTCTGACTCCAGATTCGCAACCGTTGGGCAGCCATTCCTGGACGGGATATCCGGGTTTTTGAGGTGCGAGCAAAATCCAAGGATTTGTTCGATCGGCAACATAGGAACCCAAATCAGCAATTTGGTCAGTAATCACAATACAAGGCGTTTTGCCCAATTCGGGGCGCTGTTCGGCAGAAAGCCGGCGGACGCGTGGTTTCACCCTTTCGTCCCAAAACAAAGGCTGGTGCAGAGCAAAATTTTGGACGGCGCTGGGAAATTGGGGCAGCAGTTCCAGATAAGCGTCGCACCCGTCGGCGACAGTGCCATCAACCCAAATATCCAAGTTGCGGCCAGTAAAGTAGTGGTGGCTGCGGAGTAGCATCAGCAATTCTTGACCCAAACCGAGTGCTGGTGCGGGCAGTAGTACCGAGTATCCGTCGGCGATGGCGCGGTGGAGTCGATCGGCTAATTGATTTTCCAGTTGTCGGCGGTGAGGGTGTCGCGCCGTGCCATAGCTGCCTTCGACAATCAGCACATCCGGTTTCAGCCCCCTAAGTTCTCCCAGGGGCAAACCTTCCACCAAACGAGAATTAGACAGGAAAAAGTCGCCGGTGTAAACCAGGGTGTAGGTGCGGTGGGGTGCTGCGTAAGTCAGCAGCACGGCTGCTCCTCCGGGCAAATGCCCGGAGGGGAACAACTGTACGGTAAGTCCCCGGCGCAGTTCCACCGGCGACTGCCAGGGCAGTGCCTGACAGAAATGGGACTCCGGCTCAGTAGCCTTCGACGGCCAGTTTAGCGGTAGCAGTTGTGCTGTCACTTCGCTGGCGTAAATGGGCAAGTGGGGGAAAGATTGATGGAGTGCTAGCAAACCTCTGGCGTGGTCGGAGTGGGCGTGGCTGCATAGGACAAAATCGGCTGGCAGCGATCGATCTAGTGTCGCTGACAGGGGTGAAATATCGTCTATACCGCAGTCAAGTAAAATCCGGTGCGGCCCCATACGCACTAGCAGACAGACCCCTTCCTGTCCATGACCTGCACCGTAGGGTAAACAATCGAGATCCATCACTGCATTTAGCTCCCTGCTTTGCGCGAAACTTGCAGTATTACCTAGGTTGAAACACCGATCGCCACTGCATTGAGTCGATCGAATTAAGTTGTAAACTCAGAAACTGAGTTTTATGGACGAATAGACTTTGTTGCCGATTAAAAACCCGATCGATCGAGTTTTACAGGTCAGCCTGGTGTTAAATGTTTGCGGCATTGCGACTTAGACAAAGCTCATACTACTGGTTCTTGCATCAAAAGTTACATTTTATTGCACATTATAAAAGCAGCGAACTCGATCCCATAAGCTGAGTTTCAAACCTTTTTTGGCAATTGACGCTTGCTCAAAGAGCTTATCTTTTTTATGAGAAGATTTTAATTCAGCAGCCCAAAGATGTTGACAAAACTTTACAAATCTTCATTTATCGGATTTTGAGGGCTATGGTCTAATAATAAAAACTTAGAGAACCAGACTCGCGCTAGCCAACTGCTGTCAGGGCAGAGAGCATCTTTATGAGTTCGATCGGTCTTTTTGTAAAAGTTTGATACATTTTTCTAAGCAAACCTGGTGGCTCTCCAGGAGAGAGTTTAAAGGGCTTTTGGACCTGCATCTCAATTCGGCGTCGCCCTATTTGAAGACACACACCCAGTTCAGTTGTGGCCCGGACGCTCCGATGAGGAAGCCGCAACCTTCAACAGTTGACCTGTGACAGTTTAAGAGCGACCTCTACTTAGAAGGAAGAGGATGGTTGTAATGAATAGTTTGATTTTAATTTCTCCCTCACTCGCGAGAGGCTTTCAACCAATTTTCTTAGGTAATTCAATTAGGGGTAAGGTGCGCCATAAGCACCCTACATGATTAGATTTTGCTTGGGAGATTGTTTGATTATTTTGGATGTTGCCTTTGAATATTAGACATCTCCAAAAAATCAAGTTTTGCACAGGCTGTCGGGCCTATTTCACAAGAAATATGGTCGATGTCTATTAGCCGATCGCAATTAATGCACTTAACGATCGCACAAACCTGATTTTATTAAAAAATCGGGTTTTTAGATTTGGGATGAATGGCGAGACTTGGTAACTGCTCTACTGCCAATAATATCTGTAATTGACACCAGTCTGGAGGTGCGATTGTTTTCGCCCGCCAAAATTGTGTAGGAAAAAACTTGACATCAGTGGGTAATCGAAAGTAGAAATAAATAACAGCAATCATAAAAATGAGGCTTTATGTTTGATTCGCGATCGGCGATCGGCAAGTATGACATTGATAAGTTGCTATCCCTTACAACAATTTTCGCTAAAATACATCCGGGAAAATACGGAGTATCTATGAGTTTTTCGCAATAATTTTTGACAATCTAAAATCTAAAATCTAAAATCTAAAATGGCTACAGCTATTCTCGACTTGGAAATCTCTAAACTACCGCCCGAAATAACGGTTGATGAGCCCTATAGCAAAGCTCTGGTGTTGATTCGACTGCACGGAAACCCGATCGGGCAGGCGACTTTGGCCGTAGTCGGAGGTCGCATTGGTGGCTCCCAATTGCGGGAAACACTGAGGAATGCTGTGGGGGAGAATTTGTGGAAAAACTGGCTCTACGATGCTTTAGAATGGGACGAACGTGGGCCCGTACAGGCGGTGCCGATCGCCACAGTGGTAGTTTGCACGCGCGATCGCCCGGAAGATTTACAGCGTTGTCTGGAAGCATTTATGCGAATGCCCGATGATGGTCAGGAATATTTGGTAATTGACAATTGTCCTTCGAGTGATGGTACGCAGGAACTGGTCAAAAATTACCCCAAAGTCCGCTATATCCGGGAAGATGTACCAGGCTCCAGCGCCGCCCGCAACCGTGCTTTACGTGAGGCTAAACACGAATTCGTGGCGTTTACAGATGATGATGCGTCTCCCGATCCGAACTGGTTGCGATCGCTGTTGCAAAATTTCACAGATCCGCGAGTGATGTGTGTGACTGGCCTAGTGATGCCCCTGGAATTGGAAACGGAAGCTCAAGAATGGTTTGAGCGCTACAGCCCTCACGGGCGGGGATTTGCGCGGGTTGTGTTCGATGGGGCGCAGTGGAATCCGCTGATTGTGGCACCTGTGGGAGTTTCGGCGAGTATGGCTTTGCGGAAAAGTTCGATCGACTTTATCGGGCTGTTTGATGAAGATTTGGGGGCGGGAACTCTGACTGTCGGCGGGGAAGACTGCGAATTGTTTGCTCGTATTTTGCGATCGGGCTACCGTATTGTTTATGAGCCGAGGGCTTTGAGTTGGCACCGCCATCGACGCACTTGGGAAGAATTACAAAAAACGCTGCAAGGTTATGGTG
>CASBQF010000306.1 GCA_949127775.1 Oscillatoriales cyanobacterium PMM_0080 | reverse complement strand
TACAAAGACAGAATCAGGGAAGACAGAGCCGAGAATATCGAAATGGCGATCAAATGTCATAAAGCAGCGTTAGAAGTTCGTACTCCTACCACCTTACCCCTTGACTGTCTGAATACAGGCCGAAACTTAGGCAATTTAGGATTTGACGAAAGTTTGTGGGAAACCGCCATCTTCGGCTACGAAAAAGCCATCGAAGCAGTCGAACAAACCCGCGAGTGGATTGCCTCCGAAAACCGCAAACGAGAAATCATCGGCGAAAATCTCAACGTCTACGAAAGAATGATCCAATCCTGCATCAACCACCAACAATATCACAAAGCAGTCCAAACAATCGAACGCAGCAAATCCCGCTACCTAGTCGAACTCTTCACCAACAGCGAAATCTATCCCAAAACCGCCACCGAATCCGAAAAACAACAACTCCAAAACCTGCGCCGCCAAATCGCCTCCCTCCAACCATCCCCAACAACATCAACACCCAATTCTCCCCCCGACAAAGACGCAGATTCCGAAATCCCCCAAGACTCTCCCTCCCAACGCACAACCCAAACCCGCACCCAAACCCCCGAATCATCTCAACAACAACAAGAAAACTTAGCAACAGCATTACAACAACTAGAAGAATACCTAGAAATCTTCAAACAACGAGAACCAGAATTCAAGCTAACTCAAAAAATCCAACCCCTAAACATCCCCGAATTCCAGAAAACATTAGATCCAAAAACCGCCATCATAGAATGGTACATCGGCAATTCCCCAGAGGGCAAGGGCGGGCACGGGGGCACCCGCCCCTACGGGTGGATTTGCATTCATCATCACCCGCGACAACATAGAATTAGTCACATATACCACAACCCAAACAACCGAATTAGAAACCTGGAAAAATAACTATCTCAACCAATACCGCGACGGAAAAACCAACGCAACTTGGCAAACAACCCTCCCCGAAAAACTGCAAAAACTCTCCCAAATCCTGCGCCTCAACGAAATAGTCGCCCAAATCCCAGACACTTGCAATCAACTAATCCTCATCCCCCACCGCTACCTGCACCTATTCCCCCTCCACGCCCTACCATTCACCTCAGAGGGCGGGCCCGCACCATCCACCGCCCCTACGAAATACCTCCTAGACTGCTTCCCCAACGGAGTAAAATACAGCCCCAGCTTACAACTACTCGAACTCGTCAAAAACCGCATCACCACCAGAAAAACCACCCCACCAAATCAACAACAACTATTCGCCCTCCAGAATCCCACCGAAGACTTATTCAACGCCGACATGGAAGTAGAAACCATCAAAACCCGATTCGACTTGCATCAAATATTACTTAAAAAACAAGCCACAAAAATCGCCCTCAACGCCAACGGAGAAAACCTGGCAAATGCCAACTACCTGCACTTCTCCTGTCACGGCGTATTCGACTTTGACTATCCCCTACAATCATCCCTAATCTTAGCCGATTCCCTCGAACCATTACCCCCCAAATCCGTAGATGCGGTAGACAGTGCGTGCCAGCCCGAACCCCAATCTTCTCCCCCAGAATCAACTCAACCCGATCGCAAAAAGCGCTACATCACCCTACGCAACACCAGAAAAGCCAACCCCGAAAAATGCCTCACCCTGCGCGACATCTTTGGCGAATTGCAGTTACCGCAGTGCAGTCTCGTCACCCTTTCCGCCTGCGAAACCGGGTTAACAACATCCACCGCAATGACAGATGAGTACATTGGTTTACCCAGCGGCTTCTTGTATGCGGGTAGCATGAATGTAGTCAGCAGTCTGTGGGCTGTCGATGATTTTGCCACCGCAATTTTGATGATTAAATTTTATCAAGAATTGTCCAATACTGATTCAGTAGCAATTGCTTTGAATGCCGCCCAAAACTGGATGCGCGCTGTGAGTCAGGAGAATTTTCAACTTTGGATCGGATTGTTAAATTTAGATGAAAAATCTATGAAAACAGCCCAAAACTGGTTAAGCTATTCATCAAAGGATCAACCACCATTTCAAGACCCCGAATATTGGGCAGCATTCTGTGCTACTGGATACTAGGAGTCAGCATTGAGGCAGAAACCGGGTTTTTACCCAAATACTCGTTGATAGCCCAATACGGTTTACTTAAGAGGGCGGGTTTTGCCTTGATACAGTCGATTATTTCATAAATTCCGAAGCTCAACCCGCCCCTACCACAATATGGTTGACTTAAGAAATTCGTCAAAAAGCCTTAAGTAAACCGTATTGGTTGATAGCCTTAAATCCCCGAAAAAACCCGGTTTCTTGATCCTTACCTACAAACCCTTATTAACGGAGAATTGTTCTATGAATCTTCACAAAGATATAGCAAGTTTTATCTATTTGCTAAACAAACAACCGGAAATTTTTCAGCCGACAGCATGGCAAGATTTACCAAAGTTAACCACAGACATCCTAAAGTTAGCAGACAATGAATCTTCCATCGCCGCCACAATCAAAGATTGGTGTATAGATCACAACTTGGGAAAAATATTAAGAGATTGTGTGCGGAAAGAAATCGAAGATGTGGGCGAAGTCACCCCAACTATGCCATCGCTAACCAACATCACTCAAACTCTGCGTACCAGCATTGAAGATAGCTACAAAAAACTTCAAGAAATCGACGCAGCAGATAATCAATCAGATACTCGCAATGACTCCAAGTAACAAAATCTATGCCCCCAACGTCTATTTATTTGCCTTTCACCTCTGCAACGCCCTAGAGTCAGAGTCGAATTCCCCTGTGGAATTCGCCAGTTTGTGGCAGAAGTGCGATGATATTTTGCAAACCAAGTTAGCAGTCAGTTCAAAATTTCATGATAGCTATTTCCATAAAAATCAAGAACCTTTTGGCTCAAAAGTCAACCTGATTGATAAATCAAAAGTTGAAAACCGCAATTCTCTGGCCTTTGCTAAGGAGATTTCCGTTGACAATCAGCCAATTCCTGTCAAGGGTTTTGCCCTACCGATGCGAATTGATGACAGTTATGCCCTGGGTTTACAAATTCGTATTCCCGAAAAAAATCAAGGGATTAAAACACCTGCTGTCGATGTTAGCATCTTCGAGCAATTTAATCCTGATAACTGCTTGTTGCCGAAGTTTGTGCAGAGTTATTTCGGGCAGACTCTGCTGATTACGGCTTGGCTGAGTGCCGAACAAAATGAGGCGGCGTGGAAAGATTCGCAGTTTCTCAAAGGTTTGGGGAAACAGTGTCTGGAAAAGTTGATTTCTGGTGGTGAAAATATACCAGATTTTTATCGTGAAGGCGAATTATTCGGTAGTCCGATTTTGGAGTATGACAATCCCAATCAGCCAGATAATTACTGTCACGTTATTATCTGGTTTTTCAACAGTGCGATAACTGATGATATCTGGGATGAGACGCGCTACGAAGATTTTATGGATTTGTTTTTGTACCGGAATAAGATTCTTCGGGCTTATGCTGATAGCCGCAAGCTTTACGCGGTGATTCGGGAAGAGTACAAACAAATTGGATTGGATATTGACAAGACTTTTCAATGCTTACAGCGAGCTCAAAGCCAGCGCCGACAATCGAAAGGCGCGGGTTTAAACGAAGAGGAATTAGAGATTCTGGGAAGTCAGATGATTCAGATGCCGCCACGGGCTGTAAAGTATGCCCGAATGGTGATTGATTTGCAGTTTTGCGAAAATACGATCGCCATTAACGCCCAAAATTACCAAAATAAATTAAATAAAATAAGTCTTGACATCAAAGCTAGTAAAAATTATAATGATAGGAATGCCGATTTAAGTTTCCTTTCAGCATTTGAGACCCAAGACTGCCTCCGGATGCAAAGGCAGATTCAAGCAGACTTAGGCTATTTTAAACACGGTTCGGGCTTGCTAGCACAGGCGATCGAGGCAGTTCGGGCTGTTGTCGCCATTGAAGAAGCCGATCGCGATGCAGAATTACAGGCGACAATTCAAGTAGTAGGCTCAGCTTTAGGATTTGTGGGCATAGTAGCCAGCGTAGCTCCTTATCTGATCAAACAAGACCCGCCCGATCGCAAATTTTACTTCCCATTAAGCAACATTGAAATCCCGTCATTTATCCTGGTGCTCCTGATTAGTATCGGTGCGGGAGTTTTTGTGTGGATGTCGGTATGGGCGATCGCACAACTCAAGAAAATCCTACCAAAAATCAAGCAGCGGTGGCCTTTCCGTTGACAGCTTGCCATGAGCGAAGTCGAAGGGTTGACAGCAATATTAGTAGGGTGTGCACTGCGCACCGGTTGATTTAGATGCCCATTTCCCCAGGGATTGACTTTTTCGACAATATCAGTTGCATTGATATTGTTCAAACAGTCAACAGTCAACAGTCAACAATAACAAACCGCATCAACTATTCCCCTCTTGGCCATAGGCTTGCCAAGCCAAATCCACCAACCCATTCACAATCGCCACAGCCACCACCGCCGAACCCTTGCGCCCCTCAATCCGAATATGAGGAATCATCGAGTCGTGCAGCCGCGACTTAGCCACATCACCCCCAACAAACCCAGAAGGAGTCCCAATCACCAAAGCAGGGCGAATTTCCTCAGCTTCAATCAAATCGACGATCGCCGACAAAGCAGTTTGAGCCTGGCCTACCACAAAAATCCCTTCAGGATAGCGCCTTGCCAAAGTTTCAATCCCCCAAGCCGCCCGCGTTCTTTCCTTTTGAGGACGCGTCAAAGCCTCCATCGAACAATAAACCGGATTCGCAAAGGTACTTTGGATCAGCGGCGTAATGCCCACCTGCACCATCGGCACATCTACCACGATCGTAGTTCGAGCAGCCAAAGCCGCCGCCCCAGCTTGCAAAGCCTGATCGGAAAAACTAATTAAAGATTTGTACTCAAAATCAGCAGTCGCATAGATCACACGGCGGACTATTTCGTACTCCGCCGCAGAAAAACCGTGGTCGCCAATTTCGTTATCGATTAATCCCAGACTCTGGGCATCGCTTACGTGCCATTCCATTTGTTGGATAGCTGTTGCCTGTAAATTGTTAGGTATCAGCTTACCAGCTTTTAGTCATTCGTCATTAGTCATCAGTCATTAGTTATTTGTGAGGAGCGAATTTTTGGGCTATTTGGGCAGTCAACAAATCATCTCAAGACTTGCGCGCGGGCACAAACCGGGTTTTTCTTCAGGAGTTAACTTGGGTGCGGGGCCGAGAAACCGGGTTTTTCACGAGTTAACTTAGTTGTGGCCCAGATTCCGTAAAAAAGCCGGTTTCTAAGAGTCACACTGAAGACTGATGACCAATGACTAATGACTAATGACTAAAAAACTAACTTTCCTCAGAAGGAGACTTGCCCAATACCGGAGTCAGGAATGCCACCAAAGCCCCGATCGCAAAACCGGCCACATTCCGAGCCAAAGGCAACCACTCCGAAGTCCGAGTCACCACAGGCCCAACTCCGAAGGCTAGAAACAAAATGCCCCACAGTGGCGAAAAAATCAGCGCCCACTGCCAAGCCACACCGTCTCCCGGTTTCCGAGGCTGAGCGGCAAACCCACAGATTACACCGCCAAGGATCGAACTAATTAGCGTCAGCACCCACTGTTCTTTTGGCAAACCGGGAACCACATTGCACCCGCCCTTGCGCAAACAGCCTTCGATCGACTCCAAAGATTCAATGATCGATCGATCTTCGCCATTATCCCGCACAAAAAACTGATTGCCGTAGCGGGTTTGCAGTTCTACCCAAAAAGTGCGCGGCAGCAGTGGATACAGCGCGTCGCCCACATTAAAATTCAGCAAATTGCCACCCCGAGGATCAGCAACTAGCAACACGCTCTTTTTATCTAGCCCCCAATAACTTTTGACAGCCAAACCGGGCGTGCGATCGTACTGAGTCAGCACTCGCAGCTTCCAGCCCGTCTCCGCCTCAAATGCAGTTAAATTTTTTGCCAAACCCTCTTCTTCAATATCCGTGAGGGCTTTAGCTAAGTCAATGATCGGGGTTTGAACTTGGGGCAACAGATCGGGATTGTCGAAAGCGTAGGCCGCAGGTGCGATCGTCCACACCGACAAAGCCAGAAACAAGGCGACAACAGATGCTAGAAATTTGCGGGGGAAAAGCTGTGACATAGGAACTTGTAATTAGGGTCTTAATTGTGAATGTTAGCTGGCGGTCTTAACCAGAGGATAAGAGAAAACTCATATATCTTTACAATAGTTTACTTTACAGGAAGCCGAGAGCAACGGGAAGGGGGAAATAGTTTTGAGTGTTGAGTTTTGACACCAAACCCGGCTTTAATATTCCTTAATTTCTTAGTCCGCGCACCATCCGGACATCGTTTGACAAGGATCGGTTGAAACCGCCGACTCTCTCTCATAAAAGAGATTTTTTCGCTCAACCCATTCCCCATTCCCTCTTCCTTCTTCCTTCTTCGTACCCTGAGCGAAGTCGAAGGGCTTTCTTCCCTCTTCCTTCTTCCTTCTTCCTTCTTCCTTCAGACTAAAATGGAGGTTTGGCCACCACCCCGTCGCAGAGACGCCGATCGCGCGAGCTCACATTAGGATTAGTCCTCAGATAGTCCCCCACCCAATCGCAGCCCCTCACCAACAAATCATCAAGATCCAAATTCCACAAAATCACCCGATTATCGTGACTAGCAGAAGCCAGAACCTTTCCATCCGGGCTAAAACTCACGCTCATCACACTATCCTTATGTCCCGTCAAAGTTTTGAGCAAAGTCCCGCTGCGGCTCCACAACTTCACCTTATGATCGTAACTGCCCGAAGCAATCAACAAACCATCCGGGCTAAAACTCACGCTAGTCACACTGTCACTAGAACCCTTCAGTAGCGTCGCCACCAAAGTCCCGTCCACCTTCCACAACTTCACCGAATTGTCATAACCCGCCGAAGCCAGCATTTTGCCGTCTGGGCTAAAAGCCACCCCCAACACAAAACTGTTGTGCGCCCCTTCAAAAGTCCTCAGCAAACGACCATCCCGATTCCAGAGTTTGACATTACCGTCATCGCTAGCAGAAGCCAGCATTTGTCCGTCGGGACTGAAAGTCACCCCAGTTACCCAGCCTTTGTGTCCCGTCAAAGTCTTAATCAACCTGCCATTTCTCGTCCAGAGTTTCACAGTCTTATCCTTGCTCGCCGAAGCAACAATCTCGCTGTCGGGGCTAAAACTGACGCTGAGCACACTGTCCGTATGGCCGTCTAGAGTGAACAGCACAGAAGGCGAACACGGGAATAGCGGCGCCGAAGGACAAGGGAGAACATTACTTATCCCATTCTCTTTCAGACTCCAAACTTTCACCGTTTTGTCGTAACTCCCAGAAGCCAGTAGCTGGCCATCGGGGCTGAAACTGACACTGGCGACTCTCTGAGTGTGTCCTTCCAAAGTTTCCAGCAAGACTCCCGTGCGGCTCCAGAGTTTGATCGTTTTGTCGTAACTCCCAGAAGCCAGCCTTTGGCCGTCGGGGCTGAAAGTAACGCTTTGCACCCGGTTTTGATGTCCGTCGAGGGTTTTGAGTACCACATCATCGAGTCCCCACAGCCTGATAGTTTTGTCAAAACTTGCCGAAGCCAAGGTTTTACCATCCGGGCTAAAACTGACCTGAGTTACTCGATCGGCGTGTCCCTCAAAAGTTCTCAGCAAGCGACTCTCTGGTTTAATGTTTCTAGCATCGGTTGGACGTTTGTCGCCAAGACTAGCGAGACTCCAAAGTTTGACAGTCCCGTCGGCGCTTCCAGAAGCCAGTGTTTTACCGTCGGGGGAAAAACTGACACCAAACACCCACTTACTATGTCCGCGCAAAGTTGTTAGCAGTTCGGCGTTATTTGCCTGGGTGGAATTTTCGGTTGTTGGGTATTTTAGGGCAGCAATGCTCCAGATTTTTACCGTTTTGTCTTCACCGGCACTGGCGAGGGTTTCACCATCGGGGGAGAAGCTGACGGTGTAAACTTTCGAGGGTTTTTTGTTTTCGCCATGCCGCAAATTAGCGATTAACTTGCCGTCAGAACTCCACAGTTTGACAGTACCGTCATCGCTCGCCACAGCGACGATTTTGCCGTCGCGGCTGAAGCTGAGCCAATTTATGGGAGTTAGTTGTTCGATCGTCCGCAGCAGAGTGCCATCAGTTTTCCAAAATTTGATAGTTTTGTCTCTAGATGCACTGGCGATCGTTTCTCCATCCGGGCTAAAAGCAACACTGGTAACGCTGCTAGTGTGGCCCATTAAAGTTGTCAGCAAAGTGCCGTCAGTTTTCCAAATTTTGATAGTTTTATCTAAACCTGCCGAGGCGATAGTTTTATTGTCGGGACTGAACGCAACAGAAGAGACACTACTAGCGTGACCCTTTAAAGTTGCTAGCAAACTGCCGTCGCGTCGCCAAAGTTTGACGGTTTTATCGACGCTCGAAGAAGCTATTGTTTGACCGTCAGGACTGAAAGCAAGACCCCAAACTACATCGCCGTGTCCCTCCAAGCGGTTGCGTTCTTTGACGCCATAAACTGCCTGCTGGAGGGCAGCAGAAATCAGAATTTCGGTGTCCTTGAGAGTGTGCATTTCTTGGGATTGTTCCATCTGTCTCCATTTTTTCCCCGCTCTCAAACTTTCCATCATGGCGTCAAATTTGTTGTTTGAGAAATAAAGTGCTTCTGAAGCTGCTGTGAGGGTATTGATTTCGGCTCGTTGAGTTTGAACAACAGCTACCTGTTTTTGACCGACAGCGCGCCACCAAAAGTTCACGGCGGCGATCGTGGAACTGGTGAGCAGCAGTACGCCGATCGCTGCTACTCCCAGCAGTTGTTTCAGAAAAGTATTGGCTCGGTAGAGCTGTGCTTGACTCATATTTTTGTCGGCTTCTGCTTTGTGCAGTCTGGCTTCTAAGCCAAATCTTTGGCGAATCGGTCGCACTAAATAGTCGTGTACCAATTGATAGCGGTCTTCTGGGGCTTCCCGCAGCAGAAATAGCAAACCGTGACCGACTAAAATGTCTAAAATTAAGTCGAGGTTATCTGTTTTTTTATGTCCGTTTTCTGGGTCTTTTGCAAACTGTCGCTGTAGAGTAAAAGGAATTCGACCGAGACTGCCGATCGCCAATAATTCACTTTCATTCCCATCTGCCGGCTGCTGGCTTGTCACCAAGGATAGTTCGTGTTTAGTTTTAATCAGCCGCACACCTCTTTCATCAGTCAAGGAAAACAAAATTTTCCAAGCTGCATCTTCGTTAACCAGGCCGCAGTCAGAGATCACTCCTTCGAGCGATCGCTTGACTAATTCTGTTTTGGGATTGTCGCCCAATTGCTGGTATTGCGCTAGAGTCGTAATACCTTCTTCTTGGAGTTGCGCTCCCACCACCTGCAATTCGATCGGTCGCACTTCTTGCAGTTCGTCTGCTAAATCTTCCACGAAGGCATTGATCAGTGCCGGCTCCAAATAATATTCCGCCCGTTCCGTCAAGTGTCCGATCACAGCCCGCGCATCCTTGATCGAAAAACTCCGCAGTTGATAGCGGATGCTTTTGTCGAGAATATTATTGTTAATGGCGTCGAGATCGGGGAAGCGATCGCAGTCCAGCAAATAGTGCAAATAATCTTCGCGCAAACACAGAATTACTTTGACATAAGGCAAGTTCAAAAATAAGCGCAAAAAGTTATAAAAAAGTTGTCTTTGTTCAACTGAAGTCGAAACAAAGAAAAACTCTTCAAATTGGTCGAAAATCAGCACAGTCAACAAATTATTTTCGGCATTCTCGCGCAACCTATCTATAATAAAAGAAGAAGTTTCTGAGCTGGGAGCGGGAATAACCGAGCAACTTCTTTTCTCGATTTCCTGTACTCCTTTGGCGATTAATTTCCTTTCTTCTTCGGCTTGTTTGTCGTACAGCGCGCTGTTCAAAGCATTTTCTAATTCCACCAGCCAGTCGGTGTAAACTTTGACTACTACGGACAAGGTATCCCGCGCGCCCGGAGTAATATTTTTCAAAGCCGGTACTAAACCCGCGTTGACTAGAGAACTTTTGCCAACTCCGCTTGGCCCGTGAATAATAGTTAATTTATGGTCGTCCCTGCTAATTCTTTCTAGCAAGCTATTGATATCTGTTTGGCGGGAGTAAGCTGTCATTTCCGCTGCAATCGCGGCTTGATTTTGAGCTGATGGACTCGAAGGATTGACGGCTTGTCGCTGCTGTTGTAGTTGGCTGGCTCCGATAAAAGCTCTAAATCCGTATTGATATTCGATCGACCTTTGAGTTTTTTTAATCCGAAAAGCTTTGAGATACTCTCCTTGCTCGAAATAAACCGCTTGCAGTTCCGTCAAAATATCGATGTAAAGTCGAGGATCGTACTTCGGCTCGCTTTGAGTTTGAGCCAATTCCAAAGAATGCACCGCTGCTTCCCACTGATTTAACTGCCGCAAGCTTCGGGCTAATAGTAAAAGATAGGAACTTCTGTCGGATTTGGGATGTTGAATTTTAGATTTGGGATCGTTACTTGACTCGTTAGTACCCACGAATTCTGGATAATTTCCCTCAAACCCTAATCTCAAATCTTCAATCAGCAATCTCAAATCGTTAGGCGTTTGATCCAAAATTGCCAAAGCCAACTCTGCTAGCTGGCGGGCTTGACTCCACCTCGACTGTTGCAGGGCAACTTCTGCCAAAAAGCCGTAATCTTGAGCTAGTTGACTGGGAGTACCGTAGGTAAAGTGCAACTGCAAAGAATTTTCAGCTAATGCTTGCAACTCTCCCCAAGCTTTCAAACGTTGCAATACTTGTCCGAGGTGTGCTGTTACCTCAGCTACTAATTCGGGGCGATCGGCAAGGGAGAAGGCATTTCTAGATTGTTCCAGGCTAATCCAAGCTTGCTCCCAATGCTGGCGGTTGGCTACCGGATTTCTGGCGGCTTGTAAGCGGTGACACAGCGCTATATGAAACAGCACTATGCCTTCTCTTTCTAAAAATAGGATGTTGGGGACAGGATTCAACAACGAGGAGGAGAGGGTTGATCGATTTTCGGAATGTTCCCAGTTTGCGAGTTCCCAGTTCCCTGTTTGTTGCTGCCAAAATGCTAAGCTTTCTTGGTAGTGAATTAAGGCTGTTTCGGTTTGGTCGCTGACATAGTAATCTCGACCAAGAACGAATTGCAGGCTGGCTTTGAGGGCGGGTTCTAATTCTTGACCGCGATTTTGTAAATCTTTTAAAGCTAATTCTAGCTCTCGGCGCGACAAAGAGCCGATCGCCAACTCCAGGGTATTGCCGGGACTCAAAGGCGAATAAGAGTGGGCATCTGATTCTCCTCTATTTTTAGGCCCTGAGTTAAAGGTGAGAAATCTTTCTCCGGGGCTGATTTCGCGCTCCAGGGCGCGTTTTTCCCAGTCGGTTTCGCAGTTACAAAAACTCGATCCGGTGCTGGTAGTGCTGCCGAGTTCTTGAGTAAGTTCGCCTACTGTAAATATCGTATCGGCTCGCCCAGTCAGAAATTCAATTAATTCGTCAACACCCATTTCAAATTTAATTGTGGCGGCGGCCCAACTTTTGAAATCTGGGGCCAGACGAATCATTTTGGTTACGATGTCATCTGTTACCCACAAAATCACTGGACATGAAAAATTTTTGCGAAATTCGTCTCGGACTTGATTGGTAGAGGCCATCAGTTCGTCGATCGCCACTACTGTTTCTAAACCGAATACCATCACAGCCGAGGCGGAACCGACAGGCGAAGAATCGCTCCCTCCCGTGTTTGCTTGCAAAGTAGTGTAGAGAGTTTTGACGGATGCTGGCAGGACGATATCTTGAATCGGAACTGGGCAAATTTCTCGCAGTCGCTGCGCCCAGCGCTGTCGCAACTCTTCGTAATTGCAGCGCACCAAAATTAGCGAAAATTGCTGCTGAGACATGGCGATCGACCTTACCAGAGTTTTGATCGATCGCTCGTTGTAGCTGGCAGTTTCTTGTAGTTTAAGTAGATTCGTCATCATGCACCCCTTTTGCAGAAATCAATTACCTAACGATCGCCGATCGTGACTGAAACCGTATCTACTTAGAGATAGCCGTATCTGTCTAACGCTCTATATCAGTAGGAATACGTAGTTTTTCGTAGTTTTCCTATGAATATTTACATGGTCATTAGGTTTAATCTAAAAACATCATAACTCTCAATCTTAGAGAATACGAGAGTTGACAATAAAAAATCAAGCCCCTGTAAGAATTTTTTTAGTCGGCTACAGATAAACTGCTACAGCCCATCAAGAACCGACCGCTAAACTTATGGAGAATAGCAGCGACTACCTATTAGTAAACAGCTCAATCTATCTGTAGCAGTAATCGGGCAAAAAAGCAAAAAAAATGGAGTTTGAGATAAAATTACTCTTAGGCTAAGAGCAACAGGTGAATACAGACATAGGGGGTCTGACATTGTAGATATGAGAGTTGAGATTGGGGAAAGTCCTTGGTGGTGGAAAATTTTTGTGGAGCAATAAAATTCGCGGCGTGCAGGGGTGCATCCCATTTTTGGAGGGGTGAAGCACTGACGGCAGATAATTTATTAGCGATCGGCAGAGACTCACTGCTAGAATACTTCACCCCTACGGATATATTTACAAAAATCGGATGTTTTTGCTGTGCAGCCAATACACTACAGAAAATCAGCCAGTGGCAAAAACCGCTGACTGCATGATGTATTGAATTGTAGAATTTCGGAGTTTTGAGCGGTGAATCATCTCAAATCCGCTCTTCATCGGAATAGTAAATTTGAGTTAACAGTTAACTGTCAACTGTCAACTGTCAACTGTCAACTGTTGAAAGCATTTGGCTTGGGGAGTCGCAAACAAATCTCAAGGATATTAACTATTTTTAGGGAGTGCGTTGCTGCCACTCCTGATATTTTCTAGTTTCTGCGAGGGCAGGATTGATGCCAAACCAGCGACCTTCTCGATCGCGGTATTCAAAGACAAACATACTTCGCAACAAAAGTTGAGACTCTTCTTCACCGGTTACACTTTGTCGGTTTACGACTTGAAACAGCAATTCCCATTCCATGTCATTGATGGCTCCCAAAAGGTCATCGCGATATTCTTGAATTACGCTTTCGAGGCATTCGCGTGAGAAGGGGGGGTCTTCGTGCTGCAAACAGCTATACAAAAGCATCAGTAAATTGCGAACGTGACCGCCGCTAATCCGGCAGAGCCTGTCTAAAGTTTCGGGTGAGTCAAAGACTTTGGTAATCAAATCGATACGTTGAGCGGGAGCAACTTTGGGGAAAGCTCTAGCCAATACGAGCTGTCTCAGCAGTGCCATTCCTTCGAGGTGGTCGTCGCCCGATCGCGTTTGCACCGGTACCATCGGCATCACCTTGGGTTTGACTCCAAATCGACTGGCGAGGCGGCCGAAGTCGTTGGAAAACATCAAAGTCAGAGGAATCGTGTAGACGACGTGGCAATTGAGTTTTTTCAACTGTTCGCCGCGGTCTAAAAACAGGTATTCTGGCTGGGTGCGTCCGTTGGGCTTGATGGAGGGGTCGAGGCGATCGAGGTTGTCAACGATGACTGCGAGTCCTTTTTTGCCTTGCTGCTTGAGTTCGGCGTTAGCTCTGTCGAGGAGTTCTTCGTTGATCGACTGCAATATGCTGTTGGTGCGGGGTTCGAGATATTGCCTGAGTTGCGATCGTAGTTTGGGAGAGTCTTTGGTTTTAGCAGTAACTCTCGCAATGCCTATAGATAACTCCGCTTCCGCTGACAAATCTATGGGAGTCTGCAAAAATTCTGCCACTTCGGCAAACAGATTTGTAAAATAGCTTGGTCTGAGTTTGATTTTGGCAGCTTCCATAGTTTCGCTGACTTGGCGGGCAATGCTCAGCAAAATATCACTGATGTCTACATCTCCCATGTCTAAGTCTTGGGAAGACTCGAAGTAGACGACACAAAAACCCTCTTGCTCAAGCTCAGCTTTGAGTCGAAACAATTCCGTAGATTTCCCACAACCGATATGTCCTGTAAATAGCTGACAGGTTGGCTCGTCTGGGGAAATGCGGGTAATTGTTCGCTGTAAAGATTCAATGATTTTGCCACCGCGCACTGAACCAAAATCAATGTAGTATTGATAATCTCCAGGGTCTCCGGCGACAAGGGTTTTGCTCGGGTTGCAAGCTTTATAAAATCTGTCTAATTCGAGTGCGATCACAATTGAAGCCGAATAAAAGTTAAAAATTTAATCGAAAGTCTAAACTTTCTTTGCTTGAGCTTAGTTTGATTTGTCACCTTTTGCCCTGTGGGGTAATGCCCTAAATACCCAAACAACCTTGATCTGCTAATCAACCTGGCTGCACTATAGTAATTGGAAATTTTTAATTAATAATTTTTAATTACATAGCCGGATCAGTGATTCTACTGATATTGGCACTTGCTGTGGGTAAATTTGCGGGGATCTGGTTAAATGGTAGGGGGAACGGGGCTACTAAAGATAAAAATTAAACAATTTTGCGTTTGTGCTAATCCTTAATCATTAATATTGTTAAGAGTGTAGATGGCTAGTTTTGGAGCGATTTCTCAAACAGAGTTAGGGCGCAGACGCCAAGAGTTGCGACGGCTTCGTCGGGTTCGAGCGGCTGCTGTTGTCTGGCAAACGCTGGCGGCGAGCGCAATGGCAGCGGGTTTGTTGTGGTGGATTTCCCAGCCGGCTTGGTGGATTTCTCGATCGGAACAAGTGAAGGTAGAGGGCAATCAGTGGCTGTCTGATAAGGCGGTGCGATCTTTGGTGCCACTGTCTTACCCGCAGTCTTTGTGGGGGATTCAACCGCAGGCGCTGGCCGAAAAGCTGGAGTCAACGGGGCCGATCGCCAAAGCGAAGGTGACTCGCAATTTGTTTCCGCCGAGTCTGACTGTAGAAGTGGCAGAACGGTTGCCCGTGGCGGTGGCGCAGCCGACTGCGGTGTTGCGATCCAACAGCGATAGGGAAAAAGTCGGGTGGCTGGATGCTCGCGGTGGTTGGATGCCATCGGAGAGTTATAGTGCTGTGCGGGCAAATAGTTCGATCGGGCCTGGTAACAGTCCAACTGAGCCTCAGCATTCTTTGCCAACCTTAAAAGTAATCGGGCCTTTGGAAGTGTATCGTGCCTCTTGGCCGAAGTTTTACCAAGGACTCAGTGGGTTGACGGTGAAAGTGTTTGAGATAGATTGGCAAAACCCCAACAACTTGATCCTCAAAACAGAGATTGGTACCGTACACTTGGGCCCGTACAGTGTCAGGACGATCGAGCAACTTCAGGTTTTAGACCGAATGCGGCAATTGCCAAAACAGTTGTCTTCAAGCAAAATAGCCTACATTGACTTGAAAAATCCAGCGAGCCCGATGGTTCATTTGCCAGAACTCCCCCCCAGTTTGGAGAGTTCAACTCCCGCACCAACTCGCCCCCAGAATTGAGCCTATGTCAACATAAGGTAAAAAATATCGGTCAGCCGACAGAATTTTTGCCGATTTTGGATCAACACGTAGAGCTTGAAATCAGCACTGTTTTTTTGATACCAATCCCCGGGATGGAAAAAAAAATCTGATGCTTCTTTCCATCTCCGGGCGATCGAGGCTAGTACCCATTTTTTTGCTTCTGCTTTGCATACAAGTGCTGGGATAGAGTTTGAGCGAGGTCTTGGCTAGCATCGGGAGGCAAAATCCTAGATTGCTAACATTAAGCCTCCACCTGTGTTAGTTTTTCGCGCAACTTAGCCTATAGTTGATCGTGAATTGGCGTTTAGTTAACAAGCTGTAATCTACTATCCCCGACTCTCATGCTTAATAATAAACAGGGGTCTGACCAAGATAGTCCCCCTTCGGAAGAAGTAAAAAATTTTCCGGTGGCCGCAGATTCCACCAATCCGTTTAGACGCAAGTCTGATTATGTAAATGTAGACAGTATTGATATCAGTCCTATGGTCAATCCCAAAGACATCACCCCCAGTAGTGCAGCGAGAATCAAAGTAATTGGCGTCGGCGGGGGTGGCGGCAACGCTGTTAACCGGATGATTGCTAGCGAGATTTCTGGCGTCGAGTTTTGGTGTGTAAATACCGATTCCCAAGCTCTGGTTCTCTCAAATGCTCCGAAACGCTTGCAAGTCGGGCAGAAATTGACGCGCGGTTTGGGCGCTGGAGGCAATCCGGCGATCGGACAAAAGGCAGCAGAAGAATCTCGCGATGAAGTTGCTAGTGCTTTGAATAATGCGGATTTGGTGTTTATCACCGCCGGCATGGGTGGCGGTACGGGCACGGGCGCGGCTCCGATTGTGGCTGAAGTGGCTAAGGAAATGGGCGCTTTGACGGTGGGCATCGTGACGAGGCCTTTCACGTTTGAGGGACGGCGGCGCACCAGCCAAGCTGAGGAAGGAATCGCAGCTTTGCAAAGTCGGGTGGATACGCTGATCGTGATTCCTAACGACAAACTTTTGTCGGTGATTTCGGAGCAAATGCCTGTGCAAGAAGCTTTCCGAGTTGCTGACGATATCCTGCGCCAAGGGGTTCAGGGTATTTCTGACATTATTACGATTCCCGGTTTGGTGAATGTTGACTTTGCTGACGTGCGGGCTGTAATGGCAGATGCGGGTTCGGCTTTGATGGGCATCGGCGTGGGTTCTGGCAAGTCGCGGGCTAGGGAGGCTGCAATGCAGGCTATTTCTTCGCCGTTGTTGGAAGCTTCCAGCATCGAAGGCGCTAGAGGTGTCGTATTTAACATTACTGGCGGTACTGACATGACGCTGCATGAGGTGAATGCGGCGGCTGAGATAATTTATGAGGTGGTCGATCCGAATGCCAATATTATTTTTGGAGCGGTGATTGACGAGCGACTTCAGGGCGAAATTAAGATCACTGTCATCGCTACTGGTTTTTCGGGAGATATTCCGTCGTCTCAGGCTTCTCGCACACAAAATGTGAATGCTCCTTGGCGGGCTGCAACGGTTCCTGTGACTCCTGCTCAACAACAGACGCAGGATGCAAAAACGAAACCGCCACAGCAGGATTTCGGGTTGGATATTCCTGAGTTTTTACGCAACCGTCGCCCACCAAAATAATTGTAGATTTGGGATTTTAGATTTGGGATTGTGGATTTGGGATTGTGGATTTGGGATTGTGGATAAATCTAAAATCTCCAATCTGAAAAATCTAAAATCTATTGAGATTGTGGATTTGGAATTAATCTAAAATCTCCAATCAAAAAAATCTAAAATCTAAAATCTAAAATCTAAAATGTCTAGGGTTTGTCCGGGTTCAGGTTCCAGAAGTTGGGTAGAGAGTCCCGATTTTGCTAGTAAATCGCGAAATTCGGGAATGCTACCGATCGATCGTACAAACATCGGTAAAATACCCGTAGCTCGGATGTCTCCCATAGTTGTAGGTAAGAAAAACCGAGGTTTTAGGGTTTGGGCGAGGCTGAGGGCTTGAGATGGGCCCATGATGATTTGTCCGAGTAATGGGAAGATTTGACCTACGACTGGGGCGATGGCTACGTCTACTGTGTCTATTTTCTGTTTGACTTTTTCCAATGGTGGCAGATGCGGTTCGTAATAAAGTGTCTCGCCGCTGCTTAAATCTTTGAGCAAATAGCCGTTTTCTTCCTGTCCCGGCTGGATTTCGGCTCCGGGAACGGCAGTTATTTGTAACTTTTCTTTAAAATTAGACTCTTGCCAATTTGCTAAAGATGTGATATTGGTGTAGCCTAAGCTGCTGAGGACTTTGGCGGCGGTGGGTGAGGCGATGGCCGGAATGGTTCGATCGAGCTTTTCGAGTGTTGGCCTGTGACAATGGTCGTCTAAGCCTTGGGAAATGAGTAAAAGGTCGATCGGCGGTAATGTGTCGGGAGTAAAAGCAACAGGGGTGTTGTGGTAGGCGGTGAACAGCCAAGGTTGTCCGTAAAATACGAGGGGATCGATTAGCCAGGGATCGACGAGGATTGTTTGGCCTGCTATGTGGAATATCCAGGAGTTAAGGTCGATTCGGGTAAGTTTCATGGGTATTTTAAATAATTCTTTACAATCTTTTTAATCATAACTAATTTTGCAACCGCAGATGGGGGCGGCTCAACGCAGATGAACGCGGATATGATGGGATTTATCTGCGTTTGTTTGCGTTTATCTGCGGTTGAAAAAAAGATGATTAAATCGAGAATTCCTGTGGCTTTGACTGTGGCGGGTTCGGATAGCGGTGGCGGGGCCGGGATTCAGGCGGATTTGCGGACTTTTGCGTTTCATTGCGTGCACGGTACGAGCGCTCTGACTTGCGTGACGGCTCAAAATACTTTGGGGGTGACGCGGGTTGATGCTTTGTCTGCGGAGGCTGTGGCGGCTCAAATTGAGGCGGTGGTTGGGGATATTGGGGTGGATGCTGTGAAGACTGGGATGTTGCTGAATCGGGAAATTATGGCGGTTGTTGCTTCGCAGGTTGAGGCTTGGAATTTGGGGAATTTGGTTGTCGATCCGGTGATGGTTTCGCGATCGGGCGATCGACTGATTGACGATGGGGCGATCGCATTTTTGCAAGATATTTTGATACCAATGGCTGCTATTGTGACTCCAAATCGGTTTGAAGCTCAAATTTTGAGCGGTTTGGAGATTGATTCTGTGGATGATATGCGATCGGCTGCGGAGAAAATCCACAGTTTGGGCGCAAAAGCGGTTTTGGTGAAAGGCGGCGGGATGAAGGGAGATTTACGCGGGGTTGATGTGTGGTTTGACGGTACGCGGTTGGATGTGTTGAAAACCGAGAATGTTGATACTAGGAATACTCATGGGACTGGTTGTACTTTAAGCGCTGCGATCGGCGCTAATTTAGCATTAGGTAAAGACTTGTTTACAGCCGTCACATCAGCTAAAAATTATGTTACTACTGCTCTCAAATATGCTTTAGATATTGGGGAAGGCCAAGGGCCTGTGGGTCATTTTTTCCCGCTGTTATTGAAGTAAGAAGTTATTGGTTATTGGTTGTTTGTTACTGGTTATTTTTTGGGGTTGCTAATAGTATCAATTCCGGTTGCACTCTTTATGATATAGAGGAGACGGCAGTGCCGTGTCCCTACCCCAGATTAATTGTAGGGAAACGGCACTGCCGTCTCCTCATTTCCGGTAATATTAATTCCGATGCAACCGGAAACGATATAACAGCTAACAGCTAACAGTCAACAGTCAACAGCGAGTTAATTTCTTAATTTTTCAGGTGAAAGGGCGATCGCCACCAAATCTTCAATTTTCTTAATATTCGGATCGCCAGCCAAATAACCAATACCTCGATGCAAGTGTAGGCGAAACTGTTTGGCGAGAGTTTCCTTTTCCGTACCCAAATTATCTTGGTGACACCGCTGCTTCAGGGCCATTATCAAGATATCCGCCATGTCGCCACCGAAGACTTCCCAGCTTAGTTCGACGTTGCTGTCGCTGGGAATCGGTACTGGGGATGGTATGCTGGGTTCGGCGAGCGATCGGCAAAATCCCCACCTGCACAGGACGTTCCACCGATCGATTTTAGTCGATCGTTTCAGTTTGGATAGTTGGTCTTTGGCTGTTTGGGAGAGGTGGATGCGATCGACTGGTGATTCCATGTTTTTAACCCTCTGCTGGTAAAATTGCTAATTGACTCAGACGCTTCATAATTTTGAGAACGGTGTACAAGTCATTACCCCGTCTGCGAATATCAAAGGGGTCAGACAAAGCATATAGGGGTACTTCTGCCTTCACCAATTTAACAAATATGAAACTTCCTCCAGCATTAATCAAACCATAGCTAGGTCTATTTGAGTGAGGGTTCCCTAGCATATAAGCAAGGATTTGTGCGAGTCCTTCTTCAATGGAAAATCCCGCTTTTTTAGATTCGATCACCATCACCCAGAATTGGTCTTTTAATACTAAGGTGTCCATGTTACCTCGGACGATAGTTCCCTCATCTTCGGTAATAATTTGTACAGACTTTTCTGCTTTTACATAGAATGGAGACAAGTAAAAATCTCCGATAAAAAGCATCGGATCTAGTACAGCCATACGAATGACATTTTCTAGCAAGGGTGGGTAATTTAGCAAGTTGATATAACCTACTTTTACTTTGTCTAGAAGTTGCTTGTCTAAGTCAGTGAGTTCGGGGATATCGTCTTGCCATTCGCGAAAAAATTGCTCATCTTCAACTAACTGAATGCCAAATTTATCAATGAGATCGCGGAGGTTTACGGCTTGTGATTGCAGGATGTTTACCATAGATTTTACCAAAAATAACCTGCTTCGACAGTAGTCTGACGCTTAGTAGAATCATACTTAAGTAAGTAGCTATGCGCGATCGCCTCTAATTCTTGCAGCTTATCATATTCTACTTTGCTAATTTCCGTGTCGGTAGAAAGCAGAATGACTTGATGGCTAGCCGAGGGAAAATACCGTTCGACTAGGTTGTTTCTGTGGGAAGAGTCGAGGCGGCCGAGGGGAGTGTCGATCGCAACTGGTAACTGTCTCCCGGATACTCTGGCTAATCCCCACAAAAAGGCGATCGCCAGCAATTGTTTTTCGCCAGCAGAAAGTCGGTGTTTGGGTACGAGTTTGCCTTCTGGATCGTAAATTGAGAGGCTAAATGTGTCAGTATCGATCGCAACTCTGTGCACCAGGTCGGTTTTGTGCAACAGGTAGCGAAAACAGTCGGTAATCTCTATTTCGAGTTTGTTGAGTTTTTTGAGGGTGAGTTTTTCTTTAAAAAGTTTGAGTGTACCTTGGGCTTTAGCGATCGAACTGATGACGTGTTGACTGTTCCTGATGGTAATATATTCGCTACTGTAGCTTTCTAGTTCTTTCTGCGTTTGGGCTGATTCTTTGTCTAATTCGGCGATATGGCGATCGGCTGATTCCAAAGCAGCGGCTGCGATTGCGACTGCTTTCTGGGCATTTCTGACCTCGGCTTCTAGTTTCTCGTAGGCTTCGGGGGAAGCTGCGCCAGCGAGTTGTCTGTCTGTAAAGTCGATTTCTGTTTCGATGTTTGTGATTTCTGCTATTTGTTGGCCGGCTAGAGTTTGTTCGGCTTTGATTTGGTAACTGAGGAGGTTTTCTAGTTGCTGGATGTTGTTGTGATCGGCGTTCATCCAGGGCGGCGCGTCGGTTCCGGCTTGCTGTTCAAGTTCTCGATCTTCTTGGCAAATGAAGTCTTGGATTTTATCTAGCTGTTGGGCATTTAACGAGATTTCGGTGATATAGTTAAGGAGGCGATCGCTTCTTTTTTTGATAACATTTTGGGCAATCTTTGCTTGCTGTTGGCTGGCTTCGGTTTCTGCTTGGGTTTTCGCAGCGCTTAGCAAGGGCGAAATTAGGGCTAGTGGCAGCGTGTTTGATGCCAATTCCATCATGGCTTGACGGGTTTTTTCTGCCTGATTTCTGTAGTCGTTTAGCTGTCTGTCTAGTTGACTGCGATCGGCCGCAATTTTTCCGCCTTGATAAATAAACTTATCTGATGCTTGTCGCTGATTTGTTTCAGCTTTATCGAATTCATTTTTAAAGCTACCTCGTTTTTCGGCCGCCAATTCTTTCTTATCAGTAATTTCCTGAAAAGTTTGTTCAATTTTCTCTAAAGCTGCCAAGTCTGTTTTGCCAGCAATTTCTTTACGCTTGCGACCAGCTAATATTTCTAAATCGACGGCGAGGCGTTCTGCTAATTCTAAACCCAACAAAGATTTAATCGCCCCGACGACAAACTCTGGTGGTGTTTCGAGTTCGGCGAGTTCTTTTACTTGTTCGCCGTCAAACAGAAACAGGTTGGATATTCCGACTGGTAGCAGGGTTTCGATGTATTCGTCCCAGGTGTTAGTAATTGCTTTGTCTGACCACCAATCATTAACTACTTCGCTGTATATAAGAATGCTGAGGCTATCTTTGATATCTGGCTTTTTCCAGTATCTTACAATTTTAAATTGAGTTAATTTGTCGTCTTGAACTTGTTCAAAGGTTAGTTCGACGCGGGTATCTTCTAATGGGGGAGTATGGCGGTTGATGGATTGATTGAGGAAGTCGCTGTAGCTTAAATTGCC
>CASBQF010000305.1 GCA_949127775.1 Oscillatoriales cyanobacterium PMM_0080 | reverse complement strand
CATTATTTGGAACTTTGGTGACGCGAAACTGGTTAACCATAATTTGCTTCTTGACACGATTATTATATTCTGGTTGAGGGGACTTTTTTCTATCCTTATTGCTTGCTTTTTTTCACTTGTTTTTAAATCATCCTCGTAATGAATTTGACTTGATAACAAACATGAGGACTTAGGCAAAAAGCAGGTTTTACAAGGTATCTATGATGTTGGCAATAATTCGGTTGAAAGCAGTCTAATCAACTTGAATGATGAGATTTTAGATATGTTAAAAAAGTTGTCTGTCTCCCGCACAACTCTCAAACTGTTTCTCTATTGCTCATCTATCCTATTTGAACAAGAATCGCAAAACTTTTGTTGCCAAGGATAACCAGGTGTAAGCTCCTCACATTTCAAGCATTCTGTTAAAGCGTAACCACTACCACACTCTGGATTAGTACAGATGCCTTTAAACTCCTCGTATACGATCATAGTTTGCTCGTTGCAATCTGGGCAACTTATTAACAATTCATCTGCCCTATTGCTATAGTAAGACTCTGTTCTTAACTCTTGCATAACTCGGTCTCTTGAGGTATTAAGTTCTTCAATCATACCGTCTATTTCAAAATCAAATTGCCTTCTACGCTCTTTCTGAGTTCTTTCCCAGACTGAATCTATTTGGTGTATTTTTTCCTGAAGTTCTAAGGCTTCCGGTGAGTTTTCAATATTTATGTGAAGTTCCTCAACAAGAAACTTATCAATCAACTCCAAAAACTTTGATAGATGCGACCACAGTTCGTACTTGTCAACCGATATTGTGTAATGCTCAAATTTATTTCTCATATCTTGCACATCTTTAATTAACTTTTCCTCTGGTTCGGTAAATACAAATCCAGGATAGGTTTTTAATTTTTTTAAGGCTTCCTTGAGAGCGACGGTATTAGGAGTTTTTCCTGAAGAAACCTTGTTTGTTATATCTTCTAGATTACCTTGGAAGATTAGTTCTGGCGTATGACGATAAAGCCTTTCTTTAAGAAGTAGCAAAAAACCAGAAAAAAGATTCAGAACACCATACTTATAACTACTCGTGCCAATATCAACCGCACTGGAATACTCTCTCATGACGTAATCATCATCAAAAAGCTCGTCTATGCCCTTGAGAATAAAATCTAGCCCATTATTTAACAAGCTTAGTTCAAGTTGGATATTTGAGGATTCTGTATGGCTCATAGCAAAAGTTTAAATCAAGTATAACGTTATCAATTTTAACTAGACAAAGTTTAGGTGAACCCAAGCCCAACCATTATTAGGCTGAAAGTTTCCGCACCCTACTCCAAATCAGGTGGATAGGCGGAAACTTTTCGTATAACTCGTTATTAGAGTAACATTTTTTATTGAGTTTGACAAATTTGGGTGATTAGCCACAATTTATTTCGTCTAACTCTGGAACCCGGGCAATAAGCAGCGCCCAAAACAAGATCCGATCGCCAATCAACAAAAAAACGCAGCATCTGCTACTGAATCCTATCAACTCAATCCCGCAATAATATTGACGCTCATCGCCAAAATAGCGGTGTTAAAAAAGAACGACAACACGCTGTGAAACAGCACTAAAAATCTCATGGAACGAGAAGTAGTTTGCACGTCTGCAACTTGGCAAGTCATCCCAATCCCAAAGGAGAAATATAAAAAATCTTTGAAGTCTGGTTCGTCGTCGCCCGGAAAATCCAAACCCTTAGCCTGCGAGTAGCTGCCGTGCTGCTTGTGTCTCAGGTTTCCGTAGTAGCTGTGGGCATAGTGCATCGTGAAGATAGTGTGCACCTGCATCCAAGAGCCTACAATTGTCAGCACAGAAAGCCCCAAGTGCAGAAATAGCAAATTTGGGGGAAGGCCTTTGGTGTCCCGCAGCAGGAAGAAGATGGCTAAAAAGCTAGCAAAAGCGGCTGCGGTGATCGTACTTAAGATTGCCAAGCGGCCGGCGTCCAACTGCTGAGCGTGGTGGCGCATCAGTTCGGGAGTGCCTTGCAGCATCAGTATCCAAGTCAAAATCAGGAAACTGACAGCGCCCGCATTCCATATGCACAGTGCCCGAGTCAGGGGGAGATAGTCACGCGGCAGGAAAATAGCGACTGCCATAGCGAACAGAACAGACACAAACAGTCGGTGTCGGACGCTCCACACCCAGTGCATTTGAGATTTGGAAACATTTCTCACAGTAATCTAGCCTAAGTTAGGCACAGTAAGGGTTAGAAAATCCTAACTACTGCTATTTTGGCAGGAAGTCCCCAAAAATAATCTATTGGTAACACGCAGCACGGGTAGGATTTTTCATGCCTTTCGATAGATCGATCGACCTCAACGTTCTAGGTACAGTGGGACAAAAGATAAATGGTAGTTTGAAATTATGGCATCCTCCCAACCCCTCAAAGGCATTGAATTGATCGACTGCGCCAAAGCCAACGCTCAACAAGGAATCGCCACAGCCGCGCAGCTTTGCGGCTACGGGAGCGACCTCGACAAATTCGATCGCGAACTGAAACAGGCTTGCCAAAATATCGGCGTTGAAGTCAAGGAATTGAGCGACTTGATTACGGATCAACAGATGATCAAACAAGGAATGGGCATTGAAATCGCTCCAGATACTCCCTCAGAACTCTAGGTTCGATCGCTGAGGGTACGAGTTTTGGCTCTCCCGCCCACCGTAACAGCACCTGTATTTTCAGTCTGTTAGCTGAGGCAGGCTAGAATATTTTGCATGGAAGCTTCCGACTTTAGGCAGGAATAAGTCGCGTTTCCTCCCGCGCACAGGATGCTTTCTGGAGGGTGCTGAGATTGTTAGGAGGACTGTCGTGTCAGATCAGCAAGACCGAATTATGCGTTTGTTTATAGAGGAGGCTAAGGAGCACCTCGATACTCTAGAAAATGGTTTAGTGGACTTGAAGTCCACGATGAAAGACCCCGAAAGCCTCCAAGAGATGTTCCGAGCCGCCCATTCCGTGAAAGGAGGGGCGGCTATGCTCAGCTTGGATAGTATTAGAACAACTGCTCACCGCTTGGAAGATTGTTTTAAGGTGCTCAAGGACGGGCCAGTTAAGCAGGTTGACCAAAAGGTAGAATCCCTATTTTTAAAAGGGGTTGATACGCTGAAGGACTTACTGGCGCGATTGGAGGGGCCTTTCGGCTTGAGGAATGAAGAGGGAGAAAAACTCGTCCAGCAGGTGATGCCAGTTTTTGCTCAACTGGAAACTCACCTGAAAAACTTGGCGTCGGGCAAAGTTGTGGCCGTTGCTGCTGCTGGATCTCGTGCCCCCGCAGCAGCTCAAGCAGCGCCCGGGGGGTCGCCTAGTTTTGCTGCTCAAGTAATGGTTCTACTTAAAGAGATGTTGCAGGTGTTCAAGCAGAAAGAATCCGCTGCTAGTCGCCAAGAGTTGACGGCTGTGTGCGTTCGCCTTTATAAGTTGGGAGGTAAAGTTGAAACTTGGCAAAATTTAGTTAAAACTGCTAGGGGGGCGATCGTTAATCCCAAAAACTCTTATAAAGTTTTAGCTCCGCTGATTATCAAAGAACTCAAGGATGCTGGGGATTTGATGCAAGGGGGGAAAGCCAAGACGATCGCTCCGAGCAAAAATTTGC
The DNA here is from genome assembly GCA_949127775.1 of Oscillatoriales cyanobacterium PMM_0080. GTDB lineage: Bacteria > Cyanobacteriota > Cyanobacteriia > Cyanobacteriales > Microcoleaceae > Microcoleus. The sequence continues at coordinate 34,367 of CASBQF010000305.1, read as the reverse complement.
TACTTTTGGCGGCAACCCCAAAAGCAGCAGCGGCAGCCCCAACGGCAGCCCCAGCGGCAGCAGTGGCAGCGACCGCGGCAGCAGCAACAGCGTTGAAGCAAGTAGCACTTCCTGCCGAACCAAAGGCGGTAGTAAAGCTTTTGCTCAAAACTTTCAACAAAAAGCAACTCTCGGAAATCGCCAAGTTACTGGTTCACGCCATTAAATCCTCTTCCTAGAATTTGTGGCAGTAGAAGATAGATTGATACTCCCCAGTCCGATGGGACGGGGATTCTTGATTAATCCGGTTCTGTATTTTCAATCGTTGCTATGCGCGATCGCCTGCACGCTCAAAATAACTAAGCTCTTCCGCGTTTAAATTGTATATTTAGGGCGGGCGAGACACCCCACTCATTGTTTTTTTTAACGTACAATTTAAAGGTCAAACAACTACCAGTAATTTTTTATAAGCTGTTATACATTTAAATTGTGTATCAAAAATAAATATAAATATTGTGGAATGGGCTTCTAGCCCGTTCCTAACATCCAGTTTAAATGCACAACAGCTTATTGCAATTGTGCTTAATTTTATTTTTTTAATGCTTTAAAAGTGGATCGAAAATGCTGGTATCGGGATACCAATACTGCCATTAATTGTCCTTTCAATGTTCAAAATCTAAGCTTGATATTTCGGTTGCTGGGATGGCTCGCCAAAAGCAGATATTTCAATAGCTAATTGATTGTTCTTATAGGGGTTCTCAAGCGTGGTGAGGTAGGCCCGATGCCCGATGCCCGATGCCCTATGCCCGATGCCCTATGTCGGATAATACCTGCATTCAGGGGCTGGTGTCTGGTTCTGAGATTACAGCATTATTTTTGAGGCGGAAAATTTTCTGGCGTATGTTGGTAGCCTGAGCTCGGCTGTTACCCGAAAAAATTCACTTTTTTGAGAGTTTTGCCCTCTAACTTCTACTGTTTGGCAACCCTGGGTTAGAATTAGTATATGGGATGAGCGTGCAACGTTGTACCAGAATTAAAAATCGAGCAGGCTTTAGTAGGCGGTAGCTGTGAAACCAATTCGTTCATTAGAAGATGCTTTAAACCGCTGTCAGGCGATGGGAATGCGCTTGAGCCGCCAGCGTCGATTTATTCTAGAACTTCTGTGGGAGGCAAAAGAACACCTCTCCGCTCGCGAAATTTACGATCGCCTGAACCGACAAGAGGATTCGATCGGGCATACTTCGGTTTATCAAAATCTAGAAGCTTTGTCGAGAGAAGGGATTATTGAGTGTCTGGATCGATCGGAGGGACGTTTGTACGGCAATGTCAGCGACTCTCATTCTCACGTCAATTGTCTGGATACGGCTCAGATTATGGACGTTCATGTGGAACTGCCGATCGAGCTGATCGAACAAATCCAACAGCAAACTGGTGTCAGAATTGTAGACTACCGGATAGATTTCTACGGATATAAATCGCCAGAGTCCGCCACAGAAGCATCGAGTTCCAGCGATATGCCAAAATCTTTGTAACAAATTTAGTCACCGCTGTGCGAAGTAACACTGAATACACTCGCCCATCTCTCCAGGGCTTGCAAATATTGGCTTGTGGGCGAGCGAGTGCCATCGTCGCTTCGCTCGCCTTTCACCCTCGCTTAGAGCGAGTACGCTTTTGAAGTGGGGATTCCCGTCTGCGCGAGCTAAAGTGCCGCCGTAAGCTAAGCTGTGAATAATTGTTCGATAACTGGTATGATTTACCTGCTCCCAAAGCCTAAAATGCCAAGGAAGCAACCAGTGGGGCTGGACACAAACCTCACTATAAAATGCCGTAAAGGGAAAAATTGCCAGTACCTTGAAGGAAGTTCTCGATCTCCTTAACAAGAGTCAGAAGCCGACATCACAATCTATGATTTGATGTGGGAGTGTCAAGCTGGTAAAGCGCATTACAGGACAGGCTGAAGTAATGGCGAGACGACAATCTGACCAATTGGGCACACCACCGCAATACAACTCATCCCCGAAACCGATGACACAGTTGAGTGCAGAAGTGACAGGCGATGCGAGTTCCTCAGTAATGGCGTCGCCGACTGAGGGCAAAAGAACTTTTTGGCAGTGGCAGCTAATCTGGCTGAGTCTCCTGGTGGGATTTGGAGTAACCGGTGCTGCTGCATTTCTGTGGCTGTTGACGATGCCCCCGCCGCCGAATTGCCAGCAACTTTCACCGCTGGCGGCAGACGGAGAGCGACTTTACTGCGCTCAACAAGCAGCTAAGTCTGGCAAGCTAGAGCAGCTAGAATCGGCAGTGGCAATGGTGCAGGCTTGGCCGAAAGAACATCCGTTATACTCCCAGGGTCAACATTTGATCGGGGAATGGTCGAAAGCTATGCTGGGATTTGCCAGGGCAAAAATTGAGCTTGGTGATTTGAAAGGGGCTCTGGCGATTGTGGCGAAAATTCCCAAAACCAGTCCGTCTTACCCAGAGGTACAGGATGCTGTGACTGCTTGGGAAAAAAATTGGCAGGAGGGTCAAAAACTCTACGATACAGCCCTAACAGCTTTGAAAAGTGAGGATTTGAGGAAGGCCTGGGATTATGCTCAAGCTCTGTTTAAGCTGGAAAATGTTTTCTGGAGTCAGAAGCGCTATAACGAGCTGATTCAGCAGATTTCTTTGGAAAGAAACGGCTGGCAGCGCTTGGAAGAGGCTAGAGAGTTGGCGAAGGACGGCAGTCCGCAAAAGTTCGCTGAGGCGATCGTCCTAGCTCGCAAAATAGACCCACAACTTTTTGCCCGTGCTAAAGCTGAGAAAGAAATTGAGGGCTGGAGCCGGACTTTGCTGGCAATGGCTACTAAGCGGTTGGGGTTGAAAGACCTCCTGGGGGCGATCGAGGCTGCTTCTGTGGTGCCACAGGATTCGCCACTGTTTGCAGAAGCTCAAGATTTGATGCAGTTGGGTAGAGCTCAGGCGGTGATGTGGAACCAGTCGATCTCAACTCCGCTGGCGCAACACATTTTTACATTGCTCGAAGGGCGGGGGGCTGCTAGCCAAATTGCTCCGGGCCGTCCTCTGTACAAGCAGGCTCAAGTTCAAATTGACAATTTGCAGGTGCAGTTTCAAGATTTGCTACGTTTGCAAGTGGCGAGCACGATCGCCAGTTTTGGTCAGACAGGAGCGTTTCAGGTAGCGATCGAACAAGCGCAAACTATCGGCCCCAAACAGCCGCGGCGCGTCCATGCTCAAACTTTGGTGGCTACTTGGCGCCGGGAAATTCAACGGATCGAAGACCAATCTTTTGTCAACTTAGCGAAGCAGTTGGCAGAAACAGGAACGGTGGAAGGACTTAAGGGTGGTATCGGCCAGGTACTCCTGATCTCTCAAAGTCGTCCCCGCAGGGTAGAGGCGCAAACTCTATTGGCTCAGTGGACGAAACGCATAGAAGTTATTCAAGATCAGCCTTTTTTGGATGAGTCGATCGCCCTGGCTAAGCAAGGAAAACTTAGCGCCGCGATTGAGAAAGCTTCGGAAATTAAGAGCGGTAGGACTCTGTACGCCAAAGCTCAGGATAATGTCTATCAGTGGGTGAGCGAATTGCAAGTTGCTCGCGATCGACCGATTCTGGATCGGGCTGCCGAATTGGCCTCTCAGGGTAGTCTAGGATCTGCGATCGATATCGCTTCCCAAATTGGTGCCGGTAGAGCGCTGCATTCAGAGGCCGCAGGTGCGATCGGACGCTGGAGTGCTGAACTCAGAGCAAACACTGCACCGCCGCCGGCCCAAGCCGCTCGGGAAGAGGCGCCAGCTCCACGACAGGAGCAGTACGCTCCGCGACAGGAGGAGTACGCTCCGCGACAGGAAGAAGCGCCTCCTCCCGAGCAGGCTCCGGCTGCCGAGCCTTACTATCCGCCCGCCGCCAGACAAGAGGCTCCGGCTCCGGCTCCGGCTCCCGAGCCTTACTATCCGCCCGCGAGAGAGCCGGAACGTTATTCTGCGCCCGCAAGGGAGCCGGAACCTTATTATCCGCCTGCGAGACAAGAGGCACCTTACTATCCGCCCGCGAGACAAGAGGCTCCGGCTCCGGCTCCGGCTCCGGAACCCGCGCCGCCTTCGATTCCTCAACCGGCTGGGCCTCCTGATGCTAATTTGATCCCCGAGTAATTGGGTTTTCTTTCCGATCGACCTCTCAAATCTTAAATCTAAAATCGAGTGAGTAATTTCCAACTACTATCGATCGATCCCGACCCCATTTTCCGGCTGGGGCTGCGAGTCGCGATCGAGCAGTATCCAGACTTGGAAGTTGTCGCAGATGTTTCGACCGGAATCGAGGCTTTGCAGATTCTAAAATCTCGCTCGATCGACTCTGAAAGAGCTAAGAAGCCCGTAGATTTGGTAATTTTGGCTGCTGAAATGGTAAACGTGCGATGGCGTCCCGCCCCGCAAGCTACGGGCCAAATGGACGCGCTGGCAGTTTGTTGCCAACTCAAAAATTTGTACCCAAACTTACCACTGATGCTGCTAGGCGGGCCGCTGACATCGAAGCTGTTGGCCCAAATGCAGGCTGCGGGCGCGAATGGCTATTGTTCTAAAGGTAGAGATATTTCCCTGACAATAGAAACTATTCGCGCGGTGGCATCGGGTTCCACTTATTGGCCGACGGATGTCGCAGCCAACTCCGAAATAGAACTAAATACAGTAGTTCAAACAGTAGAAAACTCCGCAGCAAGCGCAGAGGAAAATGCTGATAATTCAATAGTCGATACGCCCGTACACCAAAAAATACTGGATTATTTTTGTCTATCTGGAATCCGAGAAATAGATGCAGCTTTGGCGGTCGTCAAAGCTAATTTGCAACAGGTAAGAGCAGCAGAGCCGACAGATTTACCCTCTATCTTAGATGGAGTTGTACTCAGCGGGCACCGCCGAGAATTGCTTGCTGCTCGCTGGATTGTTAGTCAGTTATTGCCTGAAGAAAAAAGAAGGCAGAAGGCAGAAGGCTCTTCGACTTTGTTGTCCCTGAGCGAAGTCGAAGGGCTAAGGGTAAAAAGAGGGAAGAAGGAAAAGGGAAGAGAGGAGACAGTATTAAATCTTTCTGAATTAGCCGTGGCGAACTTTCAAGTTTCCGATGAATATTTGGCGGTTGCAACTGATTGGCAAGGGAGCTTGTTTGAATCGGTGACAGCTAAATTGCAGTTGGATATAGTGAATTTGACTGGCGTACCTTTGGAAATCGATATTTTGCGATCGACCAAAAAGCGCGAATTAATTAATTCCATCCTACGAAAGTTACAGGATTTGCTTCAGGAATTGCGCTTGGGGCAAGTGCAGCCAACTCAATTGTCGGAAAAAATGCCTGCTATTTTGCGGAATTTGTGGGAAGTGACAATCATAGAATTTTTTGGCAGATACTACACGGTGGAAACCGGAGAATCTCCCGTTTTTGAAAGCAGTCAAACAAGCTTAAAATTGAGAGACAGTCAAGAGCAAATTGCAGCAGCAGGAAACAGGTTAGAAGTTGTGCCGATGCTGCTGGCAGATGCTGATGTAGTTGCAGTACAAATCCTTAACAAAATTCCGATGATAGTTGAGTTTTTTGCACATTTGCTATTTGAAATTCCGCTAATAGTTGATAATATTTCTTGCCAGCCTGGTAGCCTGCAAGCGATGCAGCGAGCTGAAGCTTTGTTAGAAAATTTGGTAATTCAAGTTGCTAGCGGAGTTGTGCAGCCGTTGTTAAATAATTTCGGTTATGTTGAGGAAATTAAGCAAAGTTTTTACGATGGCAAGTTGATTTCGACACGAGAAATTGAGCAGTTTCGGAATAATCTATCTTGGAAATATCGCTGGAACAGCTATTTTGTGGAGCCAAAAGCAATTTTCGAAAGTAGGTTTTGGCTTTATGTTTTTGGCGAGAGCGGAATTCGGAGAGTTGCTATTTATGCTCCTAGAAATACGGAGTTGACACAACTTTCTGGGTGGCAGTTAGCCTTTACTTTGTTGCTCGAAACTAGGGATGCGATCGCACCTAGAGTTCGTGCAGTTATTTCGCTCTTGGGTGCTGCTGTTGTTTACGTTTTGACGCAGGTAATTGGGCGGGGAATTGGTTTGATCGGGCGGGGAATTATTCAGGGTATTGGCAATTCTTTGCAGGATAGTAAATTCGGGAAAAATGGGTAAAGAAAGTTCGGCAGCGGATTGTGTAATGGATTTAACGGATTTAACGGATTTGATATAATTAGGAATTGGGAATTGGTGGTATTATAGATAATGACTTAATGTTATAAGGTTGACTTTTTATGAGTATTATGATAGCGATAGATGCCGATCGCATAAACAGCTTAGATTTATCCCCAGTGCGGACTGTGATTGAAGAGTGGCTGGCGGCTGGGACGATCGCCCAAAACGAACAGCAGCTACAATTTGAAATAGAGTATCCGCGCGAAGAGTCTGATCCGCGAGAAATTTCCGAAATCCCAGAAGTGCGACTGTGGTTTATTCGGTTGGATGCTTATTATCCTTGGCTCCCATTTTTGCTAGATTGGAAAGTCGGAGAATTAGCCCGCTATTGTGCAATGTTAGTTCCGCACCAATTCCACCGCAGTGAAGGAATTCAGTATAATCATGAAGCTTTGGAAATGTTCTTAATGGGCAAAATATTCGTGTTGACTGATTGGTTGAATCAGCAGGGAATTCCTAGTAAATCGAAGTTGATGGCGATGTCGCAGATGTTTGGTTACGATTTGGAAGATGCTTTTTTTGATGTGATCGTGCCACACAAATAAGCGATTGCACATCTAATTAACATCCTCCTAATTAGGTAGATTACTCTATACCTTAAGACTTACGCACGAAGGTATAAACCTGGTTTCTTTCCTGGTGGGGTGAACGGGAAAGAAGGCCGGGCGGTTGAAACCGCGGCTATACAAACAAAACCCGCCTCTGCGGGTTGAATAACAGGCAGTGAAAATTACGTTTTACATTATTTTCTTTACACCGCGCAGGCGGACTACCCTTCGGGAAGGCTAACGCCTACGTTTTTGTAGACGCGGTTTTAACCGTACGTCCGATCTTAATTAATCTTAATAGCAACCGCAATCAAGCTTTAAGTCAATACTTGACCGAGCACGCTCAGCCATACTGTTGCTTAACTTCACGCTTTTCTCAAAATTTAGAGTTAGTTTAGATGGATAACGATCGCCCGATTCACTCGATCGAGGAAATATTCCATGAAAACAGATTACCTCATCGTCGGCAGTGGTTTATCAGCACTGGTTTTCGGAGCCTTGATGGCAAACTCCGGCAAAATTGTGCATATCCTCGAAGCTCACGAGCACCCCGGAGGCTTTGGCCACACCTTTACGATGGCCAAAAAATACACCTTTAATGCCCAATTCCACTACGTTTGGGACTGCGGCGAAGGACATACCGTCAATCGTGTACTCAAAAAACTCAATCTCGATCGCGATGTCACCTTTGAGCGGTACGATCCCAATGGCTACGACCACATGAGAATGCCTGGGTACGCCCTAGATATTCCCTCGGAACCAGAAGAACTAATCCGCAGATTGTCGGCGCTGTTTCCCGAAGCCAGCGAGAACATTCGCAAATTCGTCAACGAAGTCGAGCAAACCGGTGCGGGACTCAGAAAACTCGCTCCTCCCGTCAAACCAATTGAATTGCTCAAAAATTTCGGTGACGTATTCTGTGCCATCCAACACCTCAACAGCACGCTTCAGGATGTTTTTGACAAGTTCCAACTCCCCCAAGCCGCCCAGACCCTATTAGCCCTGCAATGGCCAGACTTTTTGCTACCTCCTAACCAGCTTTCTTTCTATGCTTGGATTGCTTTGTTTCGAGGCTATCAAGAAGGCGCATTTTATCCGACGCAGCATTTTGAAGATGTGATCAATTCTTTAGTTAAAGTCATTGAATCTAACGGCGGGAAAGTTCTACTAAACCATGAAGTCACGAATTTTAGAGTTACAAACAAAACTGTAACGAGAGTTGAAGCGATGGATTTGACCACGCATCAAACCCATGAATTCATTGGCGAAACGGTGATTTGTAACCTCGACCCGAAAAGAGCTGCGAAGATGATTGGGGAGGAACTATTCTCTAAAAAAGTCAGGCGGAAACTCGACTATGAGTATTCTGCATCCAATTACATGGTGTACTGCGTTGTCAAAGATATCGACCTGCGAGACTATGGATTTGGCAAGTGGAATACGTTTCATTCGGAACACTTGGATCTGAATGAAGCTTTTGCTCAAATGTATAACAAAAATGATTTTTCTCATCCGAGTTTTGCGATTACAACTCCGACTTTACTGACGGCAGCGCAGCGGGATTGTCCAGAAGATTGTCAAATTGTGGAATTTCTGACTGTTGCTAATTATGGCTATTTCAAGCAACTTTGGGAGAGCGATAGAAAAGCTTACAGGCAGAAGAAACAAGAGATTCTGGACTCGATATTAGACGTAGTTGAAAAACACTACGTTCCAGATTTCCGCAAACACATGGTGTTTCATATTACCGGAAGTCCTACGACTAACGAGCGCTTCTGCTGGTGTCCTAACGGCAATTCCTATGGTTCTACTCTAACGCCGAAAAACATGGGGGTCGATCGGCTAAATCACGAAACATCTCTCAACAATTTCTATTTCTGCAATGCCTCATCGGGCTATCCAGGCTTTGCGCCGACATTTTGGACGGGGGCACTTTTGTATCAACGGTTATCCGGGGATGCCATTTTAGGGTGAGGAATCACAATTAAATAACAGCGATATTTCGGAGGTTGGGTTGGGGTTTGCGAAACCTAAAATTGTCTGATATCTATGAGGAGACTGCACGTGCCGTGTCCCTACCGAGAAATATTTGTAGGGAAACGGTACTGCCGTCTCCTACCCCGAATATAAGCTGATATCTATGAGGGAATGGCAATGCCGTGTCCTTACTCGGAAATCTATTGTAGGGAAACGGCCCGTGCAGTTTCCTACTCGGAATACAAGCATTCAATTAATAGCAATCCAACTATAAATTTAGGAGTTAACCATGAGAATTGCAATTGTTGGGGCCGGAGCTAGCGGTATGGCGACAGCCTACTGGCTCGATAAACAGGGACATCACGTCACTGTTTTGGAAAGGGAGCCGATTTTGGGCGGACACATTCGGACGCTTAATAAAAATGTTGAACCCAATCAATCTGAGTGCAATGAAATATTAGAAAATGGGGTGCTGGAATTTCCCACTGTGTTTTACAATTTCGTTGCTTTGATGCAGGAGCTAGGCGTTGAATTAGAACTTGTGCAGATAGGTTCAGCGCTGTTCCTTAAAGATGGTAGCCACTTTTTGTCTGCGGTTTCTATCCAAAAGAATTTCACTGGTTTCCAACGCCTAATTGAGTATTTACGGCTCGATAGTCTTTACGCTCGTTCGGCTGGATTTGCGTTAAAAATGCGGTTTGCTAAACAGCACGATTTCTACGATATGCCGCTTTCTCAAAGTTTGAAAAGGTCGTGCATTCGCAACAATTGGCTGAAGTTGCTGACGATGTACAGCTACTCGATACCGTTTGAATTGCTGGACAATTTTCCGGCAGAATTGGCGATGCCGATGCTGCGCGCCTATGCCTCGGTAAACTGGGTGAGGATTAAAGGTGGTGTGTACTCCTATATTGAAAAGATTCTGGAGCACTTTAAGGGTGATATACTGCTGAATGTGGAAATTGCCAATATTTTTAGAAGTGCTGATGCTGTAAAAATTGTGCTGGCGAATGGGGAGATTTTGGAGTTTGATAAGGTGGTTTTTGCGATGCCACCAGACCAAGTGATGAGGCTGTTGGCTGACCCGACGGATGCAGAAATTAAACGATTTTCGGCGTGGAAAGCCAATTATGCCACGACTGTGCTGCATTCGGATAGATCGATGTACGATCGCTATGGCATCCGCAAGTTATCAGAATTTGATTTTTTTGAGACTGACAAGGGATGGGGCTATAATGCGAGCTTGAATCAGCTTTGTGGTATCTCATCAGCGCGGGAATATAGTTTAGCTTTTCACCTGGATGAATTGATCGCCAAAAACCAGATTATTCACATTCAGAAACATCACACGCCGCTGTATACTGTCGAGTCTTTCCGATATCGAGACGAAGTTATCGAGACTAACGGGGAAAACAACACCTACCATGCGGGAGCTTATTTGGGGGATGGCTTGCACGAAGGAGCGATTACCTCTGCTTTGCGAGTCGCTAAATTAATCGGATGAGATTGATCGACAGTTGACAGTTGACACTACAAACAGATATTTCAATCTATGTTATAGTGAGTGAAAATTGAGGAATCATTATGTCGAAAGAAAGAAAAAGCAACAAAGAAGTCAAAAAGCCCAAGAAACAACCTGATGGTGTTGCTAAGCCGAAGGATGACAACAAAAATTATGGTAGCACCGAGGGCCGCAAGTAGAGATACCTGCAACTATCGGGATTGCGATTGATTTTGTTCAATTTTCATTACTATCGCCCCGCGACAGACTTCATTATCCTATTTTGGGATTATCCGAAAACAGGTTTATTATATCCAGGGTAGATGCAGTGCTCAACCCAAAGTACAATGAAATCTGTTTTTAGTCATGAATATGAGACATTCCGTCGCTGTATGATTGCGGCTCGTAAAGAGGCGCAACTAACTCAGCAGTCTGTTGCTAAATCTCTGAAAAAGCCCCAATCTTTCGTAGCCAAATATGAAAACGGTGAACGACGGTTAGATGTAATTGAGTTTCTGTTAGTTGCTCATGTAATTGGTGTAGATCCTTGCGATATTATTAGGGAAATTTCACAAAAAATATCTGAAGGATCTTGTGAGATCGAGATATGAATACTCAAGATGTCATCAGACTTGCATCCCAATATCTCTATCGCTTATCGGGTCACACTTTCGACGTTCTAGAGGTATCTAAACCTGTTACCGTAGATGCAGCGGTGAACCTATCTAAAGTCATCTCAAAGCTTTCGCCCTTAGTCTGAAATTTGATTGAATTTAACACCGTTGAATTCTTGAATCAACAAAATGAGTTCGCTGAATTTGGCAACTGGCAGAGGCAAGATCCGGGCTTTCCAGATACTATTTTTGTCGGCACAGTTCAACCAACGCCAGGATTAGAAATTAAAGCATGGTTCCCACTAGCAACAGAGATAACAGCACGTTTTAAAGATAGTCAGAATCACTTTAGGTTCGATCAGACTTACGTTGCTATGCTGGCATGGCTACCCGATAAAATTATCTATGGTAAGCCACGCATTCTTGATGTATGCGTTGTCTCTGGTTTATCCGTAGCTGTAGCGAGAGATACCCACTATCACAATCCACCGGATTACCTTGTTTTAGAGCCGGAAGATACAACTCAAAGAACAGCAAATTTGCAACAGACAAACACCAGCGGATATAAATTCCAAGGCTCTGCTGAGGAGTTTTTAGAAGCTGAGAAAATAGTCGATTCATGGGGTACTCAAGGAAAAGTCTATAAACCGACTAGAGAGTATCAGCGCCTTCTACGCGAGCTACGGATACGGTATGAATACAGACTCGATACAAATTTTGCAAAGATGGATAGAATTGCACATCCAGGTATCGAGGAATTTAAGCGACGTGTCTACAATACTGAAGTTTCCGGTATGACAGTTGGTCGGTGGAATAAGCTTTTATCAAGTCGCCGAGAAGACAGCATCAAGAAATCCCTACAAGATTATCTACAGATTAGAGAAGAGAGTATTGATGAACTTCTTGATTGAATCTTTGTACACCATAGTAGAAATAATCTGAGTCTATCTCGCAAGAAAAAGCTTTGCGTTTGAGTTGACGTGCTGCCAAAGATGCACTAAAAAGTCCGCCAAAAGGTTCCCATACAACATCGTTTTCATCTGTCGATGCCTCAACAATAAGGTTCATCAAGTCCAGAGGTTTTTGGTTGAGATGTAATGCTTTTCCTGAGATAGTTTTAACTCTCTCATGACCTCGTAAAGGTTGACGATCCCAAACGTTTGTAAAGCCGTGAGGGCATCTAAATTTCGATCGCATTTTGCTCCATTCCTGTCCCGTTAAAGACTGATTGCCATCCAGAGAAAAGTAGGGTTTTCCTTGAGGACTACCATACTCATTTGCATAGTTCACTAGCCTTTCAAACATCTCCGTCGGAGGGAAATACCACAAATGCCCTTGATCGAAGTATTTTCTGGTTGCAGCATCCACAACCCCGCAAGCATCGTTAGCCCGTCGTAACGGCAACCCTGAGCGTTTCCACTCTTGCAATAACCACGCTTTTAAGGTAAGTTCATTAACTGTTACTTCTCTTACATATTGAACGCAGACTTCTGTGACAACGGGGAACCTGCGAATTTTCTGTGTGTTAACATTCCCTGCGATATGACCTTTTCCCTTGTTCCAAATATTGGAATTAACATAGCGCCAACCATATTTTTCTAGAATTGGATGCAACACAGCCCAACCAATCTCTGAATTCCAAAACCAGAGTGTTGTACAGGGTATGGCTGCTTTTGACCATGCCTCGACATGAGGTTGATACCAATTAGGTAAATCAATGTGATCTGAGGTATCTCCTTCAAACCCAAGAATGCCGTAAGCTCCATCTGAAACTATGACAGTAGGTTGCTCCCAATTGTCGTAGTGCTGAAGACTATCGCCGAGATTTAAAGTAACGTATTCGTCACTCCATGCAGAAAAATTAAAGTTGGTATTGAGATTAGCTACTTTACCACGACCAACAGTGCTGCTCGCTTTGCGTTTTAAGATGCTGGGAGAATTCGCTTCTGCGTTAGGACTCATTTGTTGACTTACGTGACTGTAAAAATTAAGTACAAATATTTTATCCTATTTTGGGATATTGAGGGGAAGTGATACCAAAGTTAATTTACCTACTTCCGCTTTTTTGCCCAAAAAATGTAGTTCCATAATTCCATCAAATCCCATCAAATCCCATCATAATGATATCTCTGTCACGGCAATGTTACCACCAAAACAGACATCAACATCAGTTCCCAAAGCCCGATCGCGATTACCGTACTCTCCCACATAATGAAAGTATTCTCCCTCTTGGCGATATACCACCGGTAGAGGCTGCGTCGAAGGGCGACAAAACACAATTTCCGGTTCCGCACTTCCGGGCGCTAAATGTGGCAAATTCACATTCCAGAAACAGCCAGACTTGGTTTCGCGATTCAGCAAATCGGCCAATACCCGCGATGTCCAACGAGTCGCGATTTCCCAATCTATTTCCCAAGGCCTTTTAATCCAGTGAGAAATCGCGATACCGGGAATTCCGTGCATCGCGGCTTCCCGCACCGCCGCCACTGTACCCGAAATATACACGTCAACTCCCAAATTGCCACCAGCATTAATCCCGGAAAGTACGAAATCTGGTTTTGGACAAATGTGATTGAGAGCAATGCGTACACAGTCTGCCGGTGTTCCCCCTACAGCATATTCAATTTCCGATCGCCGATCGAGATGAATGGGACTGTGAGCCGTCACCTGATGTCCGCAGCCAGACCATTGCCCTTGAGGAGCTACGATAATAGTCTTGCCGTTTACCGCCTGCAAAAGCGCCTGAATGCCTGGAGCGTCGATGCCGTCGTCGTTGGTTAAAATTATCGTCATTAAAAATTTGTCTGTTTATTAGCGATCGTCAGTATGAGCATTGCCATTCATATCATGGCATTGATTAGACCTCTTGCAAAAATAACTAGGACGGGCAAGATGCCCATCCCACAAAAAGTTTTTTCTTGTGGAATGGGCATCTTGCCCGTTCCAAAATTTGATTAAAAGGACTTTTGCAAGAGGTCTATTGAACATCAACCCCCAGAACTTTGCCGCGTGGTGAGAGTATCAATTCAGAGAAGACTGGCATCGTTGTCCAACAGTGGGGACAAAACCAACAAATTTCATGGTGCTGAACGTGTCGCAGCAATGGAGAAGAACAACAAGGACACTCGTGCATAATCTTTCACCTGTTTGATTAATTACGGAAAAACAATTTTAGGCTCTGCCATATGCCCCAAATAAAGATAAGCAGCAGAGCGCAGCACAATTTCGGAATAGAGAATCTTCTGGATATCCAAACTCGGCGCACGTTTTGCTGTGCATTTATAAGCCATGAATTCTCCCTCCAGGCTGAAGTCACTACCTGTCAAGTAGTGATCATAATCGTGCATTCCCTGGAAAATAAAGCCATAAATGGGATTAGGATAAACAGCAGAATCGTAACTCTCAGCCGATACCCAAAGCTGGTCTTTCCTAATATCGGCAAACATCTCTTGAGCGTTGTCGTAACGCATATAATCTGAAAATTGCAGATTTAAGGGCAATTGATGGAACTCATCCATCAGCCAGTCACAGAGTTGGGCGATGGTTTCATCAGAAATCTCGGCTGGCTTGCCTTCTAGGTAGAGTTTGGCGAGGGTTTCTACTTGAGATGCGGTTGTCTGTGCTTTTGTGAGACTCATGTCGTTACCCCGATCGCCTTGAACTACTTTTACTCTAATAATTCTTGTCAAGAATTTCTATGATCTAGCTCATAGTTGCCAGAGAAAAAGATAAATTGGAGGAGAAAAAGTTAAGCCTGCTTAATTAGGGTGATGCAACAATGCAAGTCAAAGTTGAACAACTACGGGGAATTCTACTTCTTTCTGGGCTAGATATGGATCAGCTTGCACAGTTGCAGGCTCATGCCGTGGTTAAGCAACATTTGCGTGGAGAAATTATTCTGCATGAAGGCGATTGCTTGCCGGCTCAACTCTTTGCTGTTCTTAGTGGCAGAATTGAAGTCAAGAAAACTGCTGCTACGGGCAAAGAAACTATCTTGCGGACGGTACACGCCGGAGAACTCATTGCTCCGCCTGTGCTAATTGGCAAGTTTGCAGCATCTGCAACTATCGTGGCTGAACAAGACTGTGAGATTCTCACGGTTGAACGCACTGCTTTACTAGAGATGATGCAAACAAACCCAGAATTTGCATTACAAATCATTGCCGTACTAACTGAGATTATCCAGAATCTTCATCAGGTTGTGCATGGATTGGCTTCGGAACGGGCGATCGTCAGATTAGCACAATTTATTCAGAAGGCTGCGATCGCAGAGGGAACAGACGTGACTGCACAGGGATTGGAGTTGCGATCGCATTCGTCCCATTACCAAATTGCTTGCAGCATTGGGATTACTTATGAAGAATGTGTAAGGCTGTTTAAGCAGATCCAGGCGATCGTCAATTACCATCGGGGCGGCATAATTCTGGTGTTAGATTCGGCAAAACTAGATGCGATCGCCCAAGGTGACTGTCAGATATAGAATCAGTCGATCGCACTTCCTGTCAGTTGGCAATTGCTAAATGTGCTTGCTGTGAAACACAACCTGCGGCTTTGATTAAATCGGCGGCTTTTTCGCCGATCGCAATTATCGGCGCGTTAGTATTTCCTGTAGTAATCCTTGGCATGATTGACGCATCGACGACACGCAAACCCTCCACCCCATATACCCGAAGTTCGGAGTCTACAACCGCCATTGGATCAGTTCCCATTTTGCACGTACCCACAGGATGAAACACCGTACTGCAATTTTCCCGGATGTAGGCTTCGAGAGCTTCATCGCTAGTCACGTCGGCACCAGGCGCGACTTCTGGGCCTCGAAACTGATCAAAAGCACTGGTTTGAAATAACTTGCGGATTAATTTAATGCCTTCAATTAGCTTCTGCACATCCGATCGACTTTGGAGATAGTTTAGCCGAATTACTGGTGCGTCTTGGCGATCGGGCGATCGTAACTTAACACTACCAATATTTTCGGGATGCGTCAAAACCATTAGACCCGTAAATCCTACACCAGAATTGGGATAGCCCGGAAGTGGGAACAAGATGGGGCCAAAGATTAGCTGTAAATCTGGCGTAACCTCCTGATTCCCCTCACTATGTGCAAACAATCCAGCTTCCGCGATCGCATTACTGGTAATAGCAGGATGTACATCCTGAATTGCCTCATATGTCACAGGAACTACAACATGATCTTGCAGGTTTTGGCCGACTCCCGGCAAATCAACGACAACAGAAATACCCAATGATTGTAAGTATTCTGCATCACCAATCCCGGACAACATCAGCAGCTTAGGCGAATCGAACGCACCAGCACTTAAAATCACTTCCTGATTAACTCTAACTTGGTGCAACGTTCCTTCAAGTATGTATTCGACTCCAACCGTGCGAGTTCCTTCAAATAACAATCGAGTCACTAACGCACCTGTTGTCGTTGTTAAATTGGGACGTTGAAGAATCGGCAAGAGAAATGCCGCAGCGGTACTGTGCCGTTTACCATCCTTAACCGTGTACTGATAGAGTCCTGTCCCTTCCTGCTTTCTGCCGTTAAAATCAGGATTGTCATCATATCCCAGTGCCACCGCTGCGTCTACAAATCGCTGGGATACGACGGCAGGGGAAATGATATCAGTCACGCTCAACTCGCCATCTACACCGTGATATTCAGAGGCACCGCGTGAGGAGTGTTCAGACTTCTTGAAATAGGGCAGTAAATCCTGGTAACTCCAACCAGGATTACCCAATTCCTGCCAGTGATTGTAATCGTGAGGATTACCTCGAATATACATCAGGAAATTAATCGAACTGCTGCCTCCCAAGACTTTGCCACGAGGACAAAAGATTTGGCGATTATTCAGGTACGGTTCTGGTTCAGAGAAATATGCCCAGTCCACCTCAGTGCCTAGCAAATGTAGGCATTCCACTGGGATTTGAATCTCTGGTTTCGTGTCTGGGTTGCCCGCTTCGAGCAATAACACGGTTGTTTTACTATCTTCTGTCAGACGGTTAGCGACTACGCAGCCTGCCGAACCTGCACCTATCACAATGTAGTCATAGTTCGTCATAATATTCTCCTGATCTGTTGTTTGCCTGCCTAAAACATTCTAGAAAATTCAACTTTTTGTACAAGCTTTCTGCATCAAAATACGGTTGTTTTTGTATACCTCTAAAGTTCCAGATTGCGGGCTATCCAACGTGCCATCCCACACCCAATATTCATAATTGCCCTGCCGAAACTTATATACTCGAACACCTTCTGTCGCTTTCACAGTCCCTCTGCCCAAATTTAAATTACCCTTGGAACTTGTCGCGCGATAGAGCAGTTCACGGGAAGTTTTATTCTGCCAAATATTGATATTGTAACCACCTCGGCATTTCGTACTGAGGATGAGATCAGCAGTAGAATCAGCAGAGGCAGGTAAGGAAAAATTAGTTAAGATACTGATTGGCAGAGCCAAGAGTAACGCGGATATTTTCAGTAGTATTTTCATATTTCTTAAGCTTGTAGTAAACTGTTGCGCATTTAAATGCGCAACAGCATAACACCCTCTAGAATCAGCCAGTTTTATCGCTGTTGGCAGCTATCAATTCAAAAACCGTATGGGGACTTTTAAAGGTTTGCCGCGCTTCTGGTTGTTGAAGTGCCACCATTGTTTTCACGTGTTCGCGTTCGTCATCACGGACATTCACGAACACATCGTATAGATCATCTACCTTGGGGCGGCGAAATTCATGATTTGATGTAGTCTGAACTTCGTCAAACGTATAGAGATCTCCATCGCGATAGAAGTTGATTGCGACTTGGGGAGCAGGTTGAGTTTTCAGTGCCACTTCATTGATTTTCAAGTAGTCGTCATAGGTTTGGTAGGCATGATCTTCAATCAACTCCATCAGGTAGTAGGCGTACTTGGGAAATAGCATATAGAGCAGCACGACAACCCAGTAGTACGCAAATGCGATGTGTTGAGCTACGAAGCGATCGATCCACAGGCGATCGCCTCCCAGTGATTCCATAATCAACAAATGATGTAATTCGTTCCAGGTTTCAGCAAAGTGAATTTTCAACAAATCAGCTTTGCGCCACAAACCCAGCGTCTCGTATAGATGCAGCACTGAGACATAGGAAAAATAAGGCACGCGGGCGATCGTTTCGAGTACATAAAACCGAGCGTAGGAGCGATCGCCATACACGACATCCACAATAAACACGAAAAAACTGACTATTAATCGAATCAAAACTTTCATTGTATTTGCCTCCAAAATCTGAACATATTATTGATTTAATGATTTTGAAATACTACTTCCGCCAGTAGTTATTTGCAGCAGCGATTACGGCAAACTCTGTCGCCACAGTCTGCCCAACTGCAATCAGCATCATGGCATCATTGCCATAAACATCTCGTAGTTGTAACCGTTTCGCTTCATCCGGCTGAGTCATTTTGATAATCAGACGTGCCATTTTCACGGCTAAGTGCCGCCCCTCTTCAGGCGTTTCGGTTAAAAGTGAATTATTTGGGATTAGGGTGATTGCAGGCGGTGCTGCTACGGGTGCATGGCTTAAAACTGTTTCGCTATTCATGTCAAGATCTCCTGTGATGTGTTGAGAGAGATTGGACAGTTTGTCTATTTCGATTATGCAAGAGAATTCCCATTGCTTCTATGAGCTAGCTCATATTTGAAATTATTTATCGATCGCGATCGGCTGTGAACCTTCTGTTAAAGCTTGTGAGCTATTTCCGGTGAGCTATTTACAGATCAGATGAAACAGCATCGTTGGTTGTGATAAGAGGAGCGTTCTCAACATTGAAATGGCGATCGCCCACTGATAAACCCGATCGGTAAGTTCGATCTCAGTCGCGAAAGTGTTGATTAAAATAGACCTCTTGCAAAAGTCCTTTTAATCAAATTTTGGAACGGGCAAGATGCCCATTCCACAAGAAAAAAACTTTTTGTGGGATGGGCCGAAGAGCCCGTCCTAGCTATTTTTGCAATCTTGTCTAATGACCTATTAGGCTTATACCAAAGCGGCTTTCATTACCTGATTCACTAAACTTGTTTAAGAGTCACTCCTTCAGCAGCAACGATGAGGCATTTCCCCACTTTCCGCTGAATACAAATTGCTCCAGCGCTTTCCGTTGCCTTGGCATCAAGTCGCGTTCCTTGAGAGCATCCGGGAGTGTCATTGGATCGCCCTGATAGCCGATCGCCATCCCCGTCCACGCCTCCGAACCTTCAGGGATGCTAAAGAGCGATCGAGCCTTATCTGGAAGGATACCAATCATCTGATGCACACAAAGTCCCCGTGCCGTCGCCTCTACTACCAGATTGCCTGTAGCAGTTCCGAGGTCATGAATCGCAGCCCGGTTGTCTTCGTTATTCAGAGCAAATTTGAGGTTAACAATGCCCAAAGCCAGCACCGGAGCGTTTTTTGCCCAAACTTGGTTTCCTTCAACCAGACACGATAGGAGTTGTTGAAAATGCTCAGGGTTATCCTTCGTCGCGACGATATAGCTCCAGGGTTGCTCGTTGTACGAAGATGCCGCCCACCGTGCAGCCTCGAACAACGAACAAAGATCGACTTGCATTACCGGCTTATCTTGAAAGGCATAAGGACTCCATCGTTCTGCCAGAAATTCATGGATCGGGTAGTCCGTTAACGCTTTCTTTTCAGACATAATCGCTCCTCTTGGTTATTATATTGGTTAACTAATGTTGATTGAAACTTTTGATGTAAATACCTTGATGAAATGACTATACAGAAACGATCGCTCTCAAATACCTATCTAAAGACATAGATCGGCAAATCTGCTCTAGCTTTTCTGGATGCCGCACACTGTAAATGGATTGAATACAATCATCGAAAATCTCAAATGTTGTCACGCTGTGAATATTTCCATTCAAATACTGAATTATGCCAGGTTGTCCGTTAATTTCAACTAAGCGAGAAACAGCATGGGCCAGCCATTTTCGACGAACTGCCAATAGAAACTGAGCTACTTTGATGGCTCCATAGTGGTTAAAGTCATGGAGAAAACTCATAAGACCTGCTCGTTTTGCGTTACAGCTTTCAATGCCGATATGCTCATCCAACACGCTAATCCATCCACAATTAATGTGATAATAGCTGTAACTTGGAAAAGCCAACCCCAGCCTACAAAGGAAACGTGAGAAACATGATCGGGGCTAATTACGATGTATTGAAACTCTCAGGGCTAAAGCCGCTGAGATTCTTGAAGAGTCCAGATTCTGAACTTCAAAGGCGTACTCAATTCGCCCCTACTGATTCCGCTTAGATCCAATCCAAGCATCACCGCTACTTTTCTGATTATATTGGCTGCCCCGTTACAATCACAATTTATATATTGGTTGCTTCCGGTGCGATACAATCCGCGTTTTACTCGCCTTCCTGATGGCTCCCAGCCTTCCGGTTTTTCACGGTACTTGGGGAGAAAATCAGAGTCAACAAAACTAGCTTTACTTGTATACGATTCTTCTGTTTCAACGAATTGAATGCTGAAGCGTTCGCACAACTGTTGGATTCGAGTCTTTAGTCGGGCAGTGGGAATTTGGACAAACTTTTGGTTAGTCTTTTTCCCCATATTTGCCCCGTCTTTTTGACCTTGATTCCAACCAAAAACGACCGTGCCAATTCCATTCTCAAGACAATGGTCGATTACCTTGCGAGCCGCCTTGTTCGTTGCATCTCGCATCACTCTATTCCGCTTCTCCGTGATTCTGGCTAAACGGTTAGACCAAAATCCATTAGGTTTTCCATCCATTAATCTGGCAACTGTCTTGTTGTACCATTGATTTTTGGACTTAAGATGCTTTCCATCAATTATCAAGCTAGTTCCGACATTGCTGACCCCAGTCAGCCAATTATTTAATCCGTGGTCTAGCCCAAGCACTTTTGATGGATCTACTTCCACTTGGATTTGAGATGCTGGATATACGTACTCGACATAGAAGCATCTATTTCTAGGAAGAATACGAACTTCTCTTAGTTCGTCAAATTTGAGATTTGACGGCATCGGTAAAAAAAACTCTTTCAAGCCAAACCATGCCTTAACTTGCAATCCCAGTGGTAGTCTTATCTTGCCGTCAACCAGTTTCAAGGCACGTTTAGGGAAGGCGATTAGCTGGAATCCAGGATTTCTGTAGCCAGGAAATCTAGGTCTTTTCTCCAATTCTCCGTTCATTGATTTTTTCAACAAAGCGGCGAAAGATACAATAGATTCGCCCACAGAAAGACAGGTTTGAACCGATACTTCACTTGCCATTGCTCGAAAATGTGAATTTCGATTCATTTCGTTGACTAAATCGAATTTAGTTACGAACCTACGCTCCTTAAACCAAATCTGTCGAGCATAATAAACTGCACAATTATGCAATTTATTCGATTCTCCACAAAGGTATTCGAGAATAGATTTTAGATATTTGTCTGGGGTTAGCAGACATTGCTGAACTCCCATTGCTTTTTTACTTCTTGCCATTTTAGGCAACCAATTTGTTGACTACACTCAGACTATATCATGCGTCAAATTAATAGAAAAGATTCAAGGCGAATTAATTCGCCGTGCCGCTTTCCTAGGAAGGACTAAAATCGCTGAGTTTCCCGCATTCCGCTATTCTTTTTATGATTGTAGATTCCAAACAAGATCGCGGCCACCATTGAATATAGCAATAGCCAGCTACCGATGCGATCGAACTGCGTCCACAGTAAAACGGCGGCAATGATGGGAACCAAGAGAATCACAACACCCACAAATACACTCTGAAGGAGAGAGAGGGGAATTGGAATTTCCTCATGCGCTAAGCCATGTAGTCCATGCGCGATCGCATGAATAACTACAATCGTTGTTCCATATTGAGCTACCTTCATCTTGCTTCCCCCTGATTAGAAATCTTTCCAGGTAATTCACGGCGTTAGCCCGATCGAAGTTAAATTGTCAGCTTGCTTGAGCAACAGCAGTGTTAACCATCCATTCCAAAGGTCGAGGCTGAAAATTCAGTTCGCGTTTTGCTTTGGCATTCGATACGCCTCTCATCTGAGTACCGTAGTAAACAGCATCCGCACCACTGATACGCAGAGCCTGCTCAACCGATACGTGGGGTGGTGGTGGAGTATTTAACCATTGTGCATAAGCCCAGAGCCACAGGCGTACCTCTAAAGGTCGATCGTCCGCAATTAGATAAATACCAGAATTACCGCGATCGACTGCCGCCACCGTCGCTGCTGCGGCATCCTCAACGTGAATCCACGACCATACCCCTTCGCCATTTCCGACGATCGGGAATTGTTGTTGCCGCACCTGTTGGGCAGCATCGCCATCGGCAGCGTACCAAGTACCGGGGCCGTAGAAGAAGCCATATCGCAGGACAATTCCTTCGATGTTGGGTGTTTCGAGTAAGCGATATTCAAGCCCCTTAAGCGTGCGACTGCCGTCTGCAACTGCGGGCGAGGCATCCTCGGCTAAGGGCGTTTCCTCGTCTGCCAATCCTGCACCGGGAACTGCCCAAAATGCGATCGACTGCATGACGTAACGACGTACACCAGCCGCCAGTGAAGCCTTCAGCAAATTAGCACCGCCTTCTCGACGGATGCGATCGTTCAATGCTGCTGCTGCCTGCATCGACTCTGGAGTGTAGGTTTTGGGCAGAGAAGTGAGTTGTTCAATTACTACATCCGGTTGAGCACGGGTAACAACAGCCTGAACTGCATCCGCATCGAATACATCTGCGATCGCAGGTTCCACGCCTTGTTCAGCTAAAGTCTCTGCTTTTTCTGGAGAACGAGTCAAAGCAGTAACATGGTATCCTTTCGCCAGCAATTGTGCGATTAGCGGACGACCGATTACTCCCGTTGCGCCTGCTACAAAAATTCTCATCTGCGAACCTCCTGTTGCAGCCTGTGAGTTACTTATAGATCAGACGATAGAGCATTGTTGGTTGTGACAATATGAGCGAGCTTCATATTTTTTGAAATGGCGATCGCGAACTGAAATTCTACGGGTTTCGCTTTATTTCCCGTCAGAAACCGGGTTTTTCGTCCTGGGTTGGTAAGTCCTAAATTTGGCAGCAGCCCAAATTACCGCAAGAATTTACCTAAAATCCAAAAATCCCCAAAAATATCAACCAACTTGTGGTAAAGTTTTGTGTCGATTGCTATGTCAAGGCAATCTGCAAGTTCAGTTAAACGCACCTACAGCAATGTTTCTGCCAATTTTTTCCCTCGCTCAAGTAATCGCCGCACCTCCCGCCCGACAGCAACTGCTCATCCAGCCAGAAGTCCCCGTACCCGAAAACGAACTGGATTTGCCGCCGCAGCCAAGCAGCATCCCGCTGAAAACTGTGATGATGCGCCAGCAAGTGCGAGTTTTGCCTGGACAACTCGACAACATCCCGGTTTTCAACAGCAACAGCCCAGAAGTCGTGCAAACCGAAGGCATTTTGCTCTCGACATTTCCGCAGCAATCCAAACAAGTACCTTCAGCTCACTTAAACTTTCCCTTCAAAGGCAGATTTGATATCTTTGCCCACCACATCGCCAAGGCCGCAAATCGCTCACAAACTCGCACTTTATTTCAAGGCATAATTGTCTACAATCCCAACTCGGAACCAGTCACTTTAAATATCCTGCAAGGAGCGAGTTATTTAACTCAACCCGATGCTTTGTTTGTCGATTTGCCTTCCTATTTAGAAAATCGATTCGGCACTGTGTTTGCGGGGCCTGGGAGCCGCATCACGAGCGATGTATTGCGGGGACACAGACAAGGTATTTTGCCGGCTGCGATCGAAATACCGGGCAACCAGAGCCGAATGCTGATGAATTTGCCGATACCTGTTGGCAATGTCACGCCTTCTTCTAATGGTCGATCGACCTTGATGCGAATGTCGAGCAGTAATTCGGTTTATGTTGCTAGTTTAGCGATGTTTGCTCCCAAAACTAAGGAAGGAGTCGAACAATATCCGACTTTGGAACAGTGGGAAAATATTTTAACTACCAAAGGTTTAGCAGGGCCGAGAGATTTAACACCAAGTGCGATCGGTTCAAATGCTGAGCAAAAAATTTATGGGCGTGTAGCAGGAGTGGCAGAAGGTTCCCAATGGCAAGCTAAAATTACTGACAGTTCAAGAACCGATTATTTAACTATTCCGAAACGTGGCGAAGAATTTTCCTATGCCTTGAGCACTACGGATACTGGTACTTTTGGCACTGGTCAAATTCAAAGTGCTAAAATGTTAGCTCGCTATCCTGATACTGCTTATTTTGCCCACGGTAATTACGGAATTCAATATAGTTTGAGTTTTCCGCTTTATAACAAATCTCGCGATTCCCAATCTGTGAGTATTAAGATGCAAACACCCGTTAAGGCAAATACGGAATCGGGGGGATTGACGTTTTACGATCCTCCCGAAAATCGGATATTTTTCCGAGGTACGGTGCGGGTAATGTTTAAGGATGATGCGGGAAAGACTTTGACGCGCTATATCCACATTGTGCAGCGACGGGGACAGCAAGGGGAGCCTTTGGTAAATGTGAATCTGAAAGCGGGGGAACGGCGTTTGGTGCAGGTGGATTTCTTGTATCCGCCGGATGCTACGCCGCCGCAAGTTCTGACAGTGCGATCGGGCAATTAGTTGAGGTTTGAGGAGCGTTTTGAAGCTTTTTCAATAACTAATCTGCGGAGTTCGGCAGAAATTGGAGTATAAGTTATTTATTGAATAGCTGAATAGGCTCTTGCTTTTAGTAAAATCATCAGATGTTCTAGCTGCTCGTAAACATCTAATTCTGCTATTTCCATTGGATTTAGGGTCGAGTCGCAGTTTTTGTTAAGCAAAATTTGGAGGCGTGTCTGAGCTTGTTGTGAAACCTTGAAATTAACAATTTCTTGTGGAATTGGACTCTTTATCAAAAAATCAAGAACTTCTTGATAAACTGCGGGAATATCGGCGGTATGAGTGTTGATTTCCGGCTCAATAGTTGCGGGGTTTATAGTTATTTCTAGAAGTTGCCAAAGCAGTTCTGGCAATCGATTTTGCAGGGGTTCTAGACGTTGAGCCAATTCGTCGGGAATTTGAAGGGTAATTGTTGCCATTTTTTTCAGTGAGTGACACTCTGATTGAATCGTAGCATAATAGAAGTACGGCGAAATGTGGGCACGCGGGCACTCGCACGCAGTCAAACACCCATGAGTTCACTCGGCTGAGGCGATTCGCGATCGGGATAGCTGCGCTTCACTTTTTGGGAGGGGCGCGATCGCAAGTTTTTGCAGTTTCAGTTTTGTGAGATTGTCGAAGTAAAATATGCTAAAATTAAGATGAATTTATTTGTGCATATTTGAGCAAAAATTGACAAGGAGTTTTGAACAATGATCGAAAATGTTGTTGTTAAGGTCAATCCCGATCGCAAATTTGAATTACCTCCAGAAATTACAGACCAACTTCGGGTAGGGGATGAATACAAGGTATTGGTGACAGAAGGGGAAATAGTCTTGAGAAAAGTTGAAAAGCCATTAGTAGATTTAGATGAATTTTTCAACAGCCTTGAGCAAATGGAGCCTGGCCCCAATCATTTGAGTTTGCAAGAGATTAGTGATGTTGTTAAGGAAATGCGAAGAGAAAGACAGTCTAATCAATGAAAATTGTACTAGATATTAATGTTTGGATATCAGGTTTTTTGTGGTCGGGAGTTCCCAGTCAGATATTGCGTTTGGCTCAAAATCAACAAATTACTGTATTAATATCTGAAACTCTATTGCAAGAATTGGAAGAAGCGTTAGGGCGTGCAAAATTTCAGATGCGAATACAGCAACGTGGTAAACCTGTGGATGTTTTGATGTCTGTAGCAAAACAGTTATCTAATCTTTGTGATGTAACTCCCGTAGAAGTCCCCGAACTGCGCGATCCAGATGATGCTATAGTTCTAGCAACGGCTTTGGCTGCAAATGCTGAGGCGATTGTGACTGGCGATCGCGATTTACTGGTATTAAACGAATTTAGCGGAATTCCTATTTTGACACCGCAACACTTTCTCAGTCGTTATTTTCCTAGTGCTTAATTACCTAAGTGGTTTAATTACATTACTATCAAAGTGTAAAATCCAGGGCGATCGCGCTTCCTGATTTTAGTAGCTTCACCCTACCAATCAGTTGAATTGCGACTAAATTTTAGTTAGCGTTGTTATCGTCAATGTCTAGATTTTCTATTGAGAGTTCTGAATCTGGTGAAGTCGGTATTCGCAGGTTTATAAAAAATACTATTTGATTTTTATCTATATTTATATTCGTTACATTAACAACACAATTTTGCGGTAACAAATCTTTGACTGGGAATTTAGCAGACGACTGAGTTTTATATCCAGCATCGTCAAGCCATTCAGCAATATTTCTCCAATTTTCGATCTTTTCAATGCCTTTACCCACAAAGCCTTTAACGTATCTATAAATAGTGGCACAGAGGTCAGTTTCCACACCTTTGGGATTCTTTTGCAGCTTTTCGGCAATTTCAGCGGGACTGTTGCCACAAAGCAACCCCCGCAGGTGGAGCTTTTCAACGGGGGTGAGAGGCTTTCCCTTAACGGCGGCCAAGTCTGCGTACAGAGTTTTTAGATCCCAGCGGCTTTCTGCTTCGACGAAGCGATCGTTTGTGGATGCCATAAATAGGTGTATGTAAAGTTCCTGATGGAAGTCTAACACAATTCCTGATGTGTATCAGTTTACCAGCAGCTTTATTTAGCTTAATATACTTGAAAGCTCAAGTGTAAATGGTGCAATTTACACGTCAAAAAGTTTGTGGCAGGGCTTTTGAGTAATTACTGACTACAGTTAGTGTTACGACAGGGATTAGGGCTAAATTTTGGTAATTTTCTGGGTTTGACTCTAGTTTCGGGTACTGCTGGTAATTTTTTTTAATTTATTTTCTGGGTTTTGCATAATTTTGTGGATGTGGCCCTGATAGATAAGTAGGAGGGTGCAATGTGCCTTCTGGAGATTGGGCTCATGTTTGTGAGTGCGATCGGTCAAAGCTTTGCTATGCAAAATTTTGGATTGTGCAACAAATTTCTGACATTTGCATAAAAGTTAGGGCGATCGCCCGATAGATAAGTAGAAGTAAGTAGATGTTATTTCTAACACAATGAACTGATTATTTATATATTTGGAGATAAAAATGTCGGAGTCGTCGCCTCAACAACCGAGTAGTTCTACCGACTGGGGGAACTATATCACACTAGGAAATATTTATAAGGGTCGCAGCAAGTATGCTCAAGCTAAAGAACAGTATGAAAAAGCACTAGAAGCGGCACGACAAATTAATAGTCGTAAGGGAGAAGCAGAGGCTCTACTAGGGATAGGTGCTATTCACAACGCCTTGAGCCAGTCCCCAAAAGCAATAGAATGCTTGGAACAGGCGCTATTTATTCATCGAGAGATAGGCGATCGGGCTGGGGAAGCCACCGATCTAGGCGGTTTGGGTAATTGCTACTCTTCTTTTGGGCAGTATCAGAAGGCTATTGAGTTTTATGAGCAGACGCTGGCGATCGCGCGGGATCTCGGCAATCGCGGACAGGAATCTGTTGGGCTGGTTGGCTTGGCCAATAGCTACTGGTACCTCGGAAAATACCAAAAAGCCATTGAGTTCTGTGAGCAGTCCTTGATAATTGCACGAGAACTTGGCGATCGCCAAAGCGAAGCCGCTGTTTTAGGCAACCTAAACAGTAACTACAACTCCCTGGGGCAGTATCACAAGGCGATTGAGTGCAGTGAGGAATGCTTGGTTGTTGTACGAGAGATTGGCGATCGCTCCAGGGAAGCAAATGCTCTGGGTAATTTGGGCCAGAGCTACCATAATCTAGGGCAATACCAGAAAGCCATTGAATTCTATGAGCAATGGTTGACAATGGCGCGAAAGATTAATGACCGAAGTAGTGAAGGTAGTGCTCTAGGTGCTCTGGGGGCCACATACTCCGCTTTAGGTGAGTATTTACGGGCAATGGAGTTCAACGAGCAGCAGTTGGCGATCAGTCGGGCAATTAATGACCGATGGGGAGAGGCAGGCGCTCTATGCGGTTTGGGTAATTGCTATTTCAATTTAAGTCAGTACCAGCCTGCAATTCAGTGCTATGAACAGTGGTTGGTTCTTAGCCGGGAAATTGGCGCTCGTCAGGGAGAATCAAGTGCCTTGGCTGGTTTGGGTATTTGCTACAATTCATTAGGACAGTACCAGAAAGCGATCGAATTCTATGAGCAACAATTGGTCATCGCAAGAGAGATTGGCGATCGCCGGGGTCAGGGAGCCGCTATCGGGAATCTGGGTGGTAGCTACAATTCATTAGGACAGTACCAGAAAGCGATCGAGTTTAAAGAGCAACAGTTGACAATTGCAAGAGAAATCGGCGATATATCTGGGGAACAGTCTGCCCTTGGAGGTTTGGGCAGTTGCTACAATTCACTAGATCAAAACCAGAGGGCGATCGAGTTGCATAAACAATCTTTAGCGATCGCAAGGCAAATTGGGTCTCGCGCTCAAGAAGCCTATGCTCTAGGTAACATGGGAATTAGCTACAGTTCCCTAAAGCAGTATCAGAAAGCGATTGACTTACACGAGCAAAAGTTAGTCATTATGCGAGAATTAGGCGATCGTTGTGGAGAAGCTCACGCTATCTTATGTATAGCTAACTGTCATTTAAATCTTCAAAACTATCAGCAATCTATTGAACTAAATCGGCAAAGTTTAACTATTGCCGAAGCAATTGGAGACAGAGATACCGCTGCTCAGGGCTATTTCTTTTCAGGTCGGGCTTTTGCCAAGCTAAAGCAAAGACGAGAAGCAATTGATGCCTTTAATCAAGCTTACCAGCTATTTCGGCTTACAGGTCAACAGCATTGGATTTCCTATGTACAAACAGAGCTAAAAGAGCTAGGTGAAAGTCTGCTTGCTGACCAAGAATTCCCCGAAGCAATTGAATTATATAAATTACAGTTGCAATCTTTACAAGAACTCAACGACCAATCGGGAATTGGTTGGGCGCTGCAAAACTTAGGTAAGGCTTATTACAATCAAGGCGAGTACCAGAAAGCCATTGAGCCTCACACCCAAATGTTAGGAATTGCCCGCCAGCTAGCAGATCCGGCAATGGAAAGTTTAGCCTTAGCCTGGCTGGGGTGTGATTACCGCGAGGCGAATCAATGGGAACTAGCCTTAAATTATTTCCAAACACGAATAGCCCTAGCTAAAACCATTAACGACCGCAGCGCTCAACGGGAAACTTTAGGCTGGCTTGGTGGCATTTCCAAAAATCTCAGACAGAACGCTCAAGCTGTCACTTATTACAGTGAGCAAGTGTCAGTGATTAGGGAATTAGGCGATCAAGTTGGAGAACAAAGTGCTTTGTACGCTCTTGGTAGCTTCCATGATGACCTCAACCAACATCGCCAAGCTCTCGACTATTTGTTGTCTGCTTTGGCTTTGGCCGAACAGCTAGAACAGAAAACAAATGCTGCGAATGCTCACTATCTGCTGGCTAAAACTTTTCTAACATTGGGTAAAATGCCAGATGCAATTTGCCACTATCGGTCAGCTAAAAACCTTTATGATGAGCTTAACCAAACTGATTGGTCACAACGCTGTCAGGACAGGTTACAGGCATTAGATGCTTTGTAAAGCGGCAGGCTATTTGAACTCCCATTGATATCGGATGATTGGCGATCGCCCTTCACGTCCAAAAGTGCGATCGGCCATTGCAAGCTAGACTTCCGAGGTGACACAATAGGGGAAACCTCCAACAGATTGCAGTGTATGAGTGACAGCGAGCGGATTTCATCAGCCTAAAAGAGCTGATGTGCTAGACTCAGTGTATCATCAAAGCTACAAACAGAATGCAAACCATTACCATTACAATTCCCGACGAACGTCTTCTCAAGCTACAGGAAACAGCCTCTAGCCTGGGTCTATCACTAGAAGCATTACTACTCATGAGCGCTGAAAACTTGAGCGCACCGCCAGAAACATCCTTTGAAAATGCTATGCAATACGTCCTCAACAAAAATGCTGAACTCTACAAAAAACTGTCGTAATGCGCTATCTAACTTTAACTGAAGTCTTAGAACTTTATCGTCGCATTATCGAGCAGTCTGGCGGCTCATCTGGTATCGCCAATTTAGGAGCATTAGAGTCAGCTTTAGCTCAGCCACGCATGACCTTTGGCGGAGAGGAACTTTACCCAACTATCGTAGAAAAAGCTTCAGCTATTGGTTTTGCTTTAATTAAAAATCATCCCTTCTTGGATGGTAACAAACGCATCGGCCACGCAGCAATGGAAGTCTTTTTAGTTTTGAACGGATTTGAAATTTCTGCACCTGTAGACGAGCAAGAACAAATCATTTTACAAGTCGCATCAAGTGCGATCGCCCGCGATGAGTTTACTGAGTGGTTGCGCTCTCATATTGTCGATCGATCTATTTAATGCCAAAAGTGCGATCGCAATGTTTTAGATGAAGATGAATAAATATAGCAATTTTACAATCCACCTAGAAGAACCTAATTCCGAAAAATATGCTGAGCCACCAGATGACTCATTAGGAGAACTTTCGCATTTTGAATTAGGGCTAAAACTATTTTGCTTTGAATGCGATCGTTTAGTATCAATAGAAATCGGTCAAGAAAAAGTCAAGGTTTTTTTAGACCCCGATATCTGCATGATCCTCGAAGATGAACTCCCCCAAAAACTTAGTGAGTTGTCCCAAGGAAAATCCATCAAAATAGAATTTGTTGAAAGTGTTTGCCTGACTCTGGAATTACAGCCATTAGCCAACGATCGCATTAGCTGTAATTTCAAAAAGTTTGGATATTTATCTCCAAACGAGTTACCCTAAAATCCCAAAATCAACACTTTCAATTGCATAAAACTCAACTTATTACAGAGTTAAAAGAGTTTGTCGAACAACTCATGCAAATGGCTATCAATGGCGGCTACATCACTCCCGAAGAAAAGCAAGAATTCCTGATGCCACTCGGCAAAATTGCGCCTGCTTCGGCTATTTCCTCATAAAGGCGATCGCCCTTAATGTCATTTCCCTCAATTACAAAACAAACTCGGCTCTACATGAAAAAAACTCCCCAGAATCAATGCCAATTCTTTACCAATATCCCGATCGCCATTAACGACTTCATACACTCTTTTTTCCGATCCCATAACTCCCACCAAATCCGCAGGCTGTAACTCTCTTTGTTCCATCAAAAACAGCAATATTGAATGAGCTGTTGTTGTGGCTGCTGGTGCATAGTATTCTTGCTCAAATTTTTCAATCAATGCAATCAGCAATTCATATAACTCATTTTCTTCAGGAGTGCGATCGCCCTGGTGCATCAACTCTTCCACCATAGCCAGAGCTTTCTCGTTGTCCGCTTCATTTCTAATGATTTTTGGCTGATACTGAGACAATAACTCTTTGTATTTATCTGGATTAAAAGTAAGGGTCATTTTTCCATTTATCCTTATCATACTCAGCATGGGTGAGAATATATTTGATATAAACTAATTGGCTTTCATAGTCAATACTAACTATTAATCGATAATTATTACCTTTGATATTAAAAACTGTAAACCCCCCAACAGCTTCGGCTTTAGGAAAAACAGATTGTACCTCAATTAAGTTAGACCACTTAGCCTTGCTAGTAATTTTAAACCAGTTATCCAAAGCTTCCCCGCAATCAGCATGAGTTTCGCTGTATTCACGCACCCGTCGGTAGCTGATTATGTGCATCTACTATAAGCAATTTAAACTAAATTTTAGTTTAGCTCAACCAATTTCTTTCGTCAAGTGCGATCGCCCGTAGCATCATTTTACTACTGTCCTGCTAATATTCATTAAATGAGAGGTGTCAAAACATGGCCAGAAGCAGGCATATCTCCAGAAAATGCCAGGAGAATTCAGAATGCAGCCGATCGCACAAAACAAACCATCATCGTTGTTGGCAGTCGAGCAAACGGGACAAGTACACCAACTTCTGACTGGGACTATATAATGTTAGGTAACTCTCGTCAACGGCATTCCGCTCGCAGTTCTGTTCCTCGCGGTACAAGTGGCGGCAAAATCAATAGTTCAGGCAGAGAAACTGGAATCGATATTTTTACTAGCCCCCTCATCTCAGGAGAACCTCACGTTATATTTGAGCCAAACTTAGGAGAGGCAAATGAATCTAACTGATGAAATTATAATCAATCAAATTCAACAAGAATTAATTAGCCAAGAAGATGCAAAAAACTGGTTTTTGAGCTTCCCAACCGAAACTCAGCAGGACATATTGCAGCGGCTATCCTACATGGCACTTCAAGCAGGAGCGAGAGAAGCAGATGTTTCCCTAGCTATTACTAAATCAAAACTTCGCCCAACTTACACCCCTTGTGTGTTGCTGAGCAAAGGGCGATTAAAAGAACAAATGGCAAAGCTTTTGAAACTGCCGAATTCAGAATTTATCAAAGCTTTTTTTCTGTTAATTAGTTTATTGGCAATTGCTGATGCGCGTAGGTATAGCAAATATTGTCAAGATGGTTGTAGCCACTGGTGGCATCGCGATTTGAGCGATCGCAAAGTTGTAGATGAAATTCGGGGCGGGTTTGAACAAAGTATTCTTGTTTGAGTTATAGTCTGCTGTGATATCAATTCCGGTAACATTGGAATGGTATAGAGGAGACGGCAGTGCCGTGTCCCTACCAAAAATAACATTGGAATAATATAGAGGAGACGGCAGTGCCGTGTCCCTACCAAAAATAATATTGTGGAATGATATAGAGGAGACGGCAGTGCCGTCTCCCTACCAAAAATAATATTGTAGGGACACGGCATTGCCGTCTCCTCATTTTAGTCTAAATCTCCCCTCCCCCAAGGAAGGTAAAGGGAGATTTAGCCGATCGCTAAAGTGTCAAAGACTGAGGATTTGTCTCAATCAATTTCGCTAAATCTTGCAGGAAAGACGCAGCATCAGCACCGTAAATTACTCGGTGATCGCAAGTAATATTCACCTGCATTTGCCGCTTCACTCCCATCAAACCCTCTTCATTAGCCACTACTTGTGGCCGCGAAGAGCCGATCGCCAAAATCGATCCTTGATTCGGTGGTAAAATCGCATCAAACTTATCTACTCCAAACATTCCCAAATTGGAAAGAGTGAAAGTTCCCGTGCTATACTCATCAGGCTTCAACTGTTTGGTGCGGGCGCGATCGACTAAATCCTTCCAAGTGCGAGACAAGGAATAGATGTCCAGGCGATCGGCATTTTGCAACACCGGCGTAATCAAACCACCGCCCTCCATCGCCACAGCCACAGCCACATTAATATCAGCCCGATATTGAATGGCCGACTCCACATAGCAAGCATTCAACAGAGGATGTTTTTGTAAAGTTACTGCTACAGCCTTCGCCAGCAGAGCCGTCATCGTCACACCTTTCGGCTTAATCTGCTTGTACAGTTTGTCGAGATTGTCAGTAGTAATTGTATAACCGACGCGGAAACATGGCACGCTCAAACTTACCGCCATATTACGCACAACGGCATTTTGCAACGCATTCATTGGCACGGTTTGACCCGTCATCGCCATTGCTGGAACAGGCTGTGGTGCCGGTTTAGCGGGTGCTGGTGCGGGCGCTGGTGCCGCTTGTGGGGGTGCTGCGGGGACTGTCACCAGTTGCTGAACCGGAGCGGGTTGCGCTTTACCTGCGGCGGCTTCGACATCCTCTGCGACAATTCTGCCGTGGGGGCCGCTACCTTTGATAGAATTCAAATCTACTTTAAGTTCTTTTGCCAACTTGCGAGCGCGGGGAGAAACGACGCTGCGGCCGTTTTGGCGACTGACGTTTTGCTGCAAACCGGCTGATGCTGGGGCTGCGACTGGTGCGGCTGTTGGTGCTGGTGCGGCGGCGGCTGGGGCGGCTGATCCTTGTTTTTGAGCTTCGGCAATTTCGGCTTCAGTTTCTGCTACAAGGGCGATCGCAGCCCCCACTGGCGCAACTTCCCCCGCAGCTACCATAATTATTGCTAGATAGCCTTCATAGAAAGACTCTACGTCCATATCGGCTTTGTCGGATTCAACCACGACAACCGTTTCGCCCTTTTCTACTTTGTCGCCGGCGGATTTGACCCAGGAAACTATTTTGCCCTCTGTCATGGTAGAACTTAGGGCTGGCATGAAAACTTCGCGAATCATCGGTAAAAAGTCCTTTTGAGTTGGTAATTGGCGATCGATATTTGGCGATCGGTATTTTTCGGTATTTTGGCGATCGGCAATCGGCAATAATTATTATTATGCCAGTCTCTAGTCCGAAGATGTGTGACTATTGACTCAAAATTACCAATTACCGATTACCAATTACCAGTTACCAATTACCAATTACCAATTTTTAGGTTCTAAATATCACCTCGAATTTCTTCGACTATGCCGTCACGCAGGAGAACTTCTACTTGCATTTTTTGAATCAAGTTTTCTCCGACTCCGACAGTGAATGTACCGTCAATTTGACCTTG
>CASBQF010000304.1 GCA_949127775.1 Oscillatoriales cyanobacterium PMM_0080 | reverse complement strand
TAGATTTTAGATTTTGGATTGATTCCACGGATAAATCACGTGGCGGGTACCATCAAGAAATTCTTGGTCAGCCACCAACTCAAAGGCTCCCTAGACTATCTACTCCAAAATCAGCAGACATTCTTAGTCATCGAAGCCAAAAACGAAGACCTAGAACGAGGCTTTGTCCAACTCGCGATCGAATTGATTGCCCTCGATCAGTGGATTGAATCCGATCAAACCATCCTGCACGGCGCAATCTCAACCGGAAACATTTGGCAGTTTGGTCAATTCGATCGCCAATCCCGTCAAGTCACTCAAGATATCGATCTCTACCGCGTTCCCGCCGACCTAGATAACCTCTTACGAATCCTAGTAACCATCCTAGAGTAATCACTAATAGCCGACTGAGGCATTCGTAATTGTGCTCTAGCAAAGAACTCCTCCGATAGTGGTGGAATATCGGAGGTATTCATATTTTTATCGCTCATTGACCCGATTCTAGCCCAGTCGGTTTTTGATTTATTATTCATAGCATTTGGAATAAGAGTAACCCATAACTATTCGCGGACTCCAATGAAATGTCTGGGAGATTACGAAGCATATCATCCCATGTATTCTGTCGTTGCAATGCTTCTATAACAACTTGAAGCGGCTCTGAGAATATGGCTGGAAAATCTGCCTCTTCAGGAAACTGAATCTTAAACGCTAACTGTTCTTGAGGTGGAGTGAATTGAGCGTTGACTGCTTCTTTGTTACCTCTGGCATCAACCCGATACCAACCAATTTCAGGCAAATGGATAGCATTCAAACCGTGCAAGCAGTAAGGCGCACCTCGATCGTCAATACTCAACCGCTGATAACAAAGACCTGCCGGAATGTCATTTGCTCTTAGTAACGCTGCTAACAAGTGACTTTTCGCATAGCAATAACCTGTTTTGTGCTGAAGAACGTCTGAAGCTCGACAGGTAACAGGACTCATTTGATAGTCATAACTGTGATGAATTTCATCTCGCACCCACTCAAAACACGCTTTGGCGATCGCCCTTGGTGTCTCATGTCCCGATGCGATTTGTTTAGCACATTCCATAATTTCGGGATGTTGCCAATCAATAACTTCACTCACTTTTAAGTATTGTTCCATATGTTAATATACATCATAAGCAGGTTAAGTATATCAAGAAAAAGGGATGAAAAGAATTTGACCTTCATATTCATCAGGCTGACTGCAACAAATAAATAGTTCTAAATCATCAATTATCTTACCAATGGGTGCTGTTGCAATAACCTCAACAACTCCAAGCATAGGCAGTTCTTGATTGACTCGCTCGTAGGCATACATCGTAATAGTGGCTACATCATGGGTAAGTAAGATGCGTCCCTCATTAGCCGCCCATTCTAAAATATCTGGATCGTCAGTGTGAATCAGTCCTACATCTTGGACACGAACAATATCCAATTCAGGCAAACGTCTCACCAGCCCACGCAATATGGCTCCATTAAAATTTTCATCAGTTAGAAGGCGCACTTGGTATCGACTCCCCTTTTGACTGATAACGGGTAAGCAAACGTTGTCTCAGATCGACTAAGTTATGTTTTTGAGAAAGTTGTTGTCTCAGTTGTTCAGATTGTTGGTTGCGCTGTTCCAAATAACTGTCAATTTCCTGACGATGATTTAGATAATAAGCAATGGTACTATATATGTCTTCTAAGCGAACAACTGAATACTGAATAGCGATTTCTTCGGGAGTGGAGCCATTGTGGTATGAAGCAAGTATGCTATCTAGGGTCACTCGACTCGAACCTATACGGATACCTCCCGCTTCATCCCAACGGAAAGGGGGAGAGGTTGCTTGGAATTTTGCTGGGGCGCTGATTAGGGACATATTGTGCCTGACTTGAACTGCATAAAAGTATTTTATCAAAAAGCCTAATGCTTTGTGTCGATCACTTTTAAGTATTGTTCAATTTCCATAATAACTATGCCTCCTTGTACTGCTCTCGCTATGCTGGCTTTGCTACGAATGTTGGATAGGTTTTGTGTGCATCTGCATAAATTCTAAGTGCTACAGACATTTGCTGTTGGGCACTTTCTCCTTGTGCCTGAAACCAAGCAAATGTTTCAGGATCGACTTGAACTGGCATAGTAATAGCCGACTGAGGAATTCGTAATTGTGCTTTAGCAAAGAAGTCCTCCGATAGTGGTGGAATATCGGAAGTATCGATATCTTCATCGCTCATTGCGTCGATTCTAGCCCAGTCGGTTTTTGAGGTATTGTTCATAGCATCTGCGTTCATAAGACAGTGACTTTCGTAATGATATAATGCGAACTGTTTCCTCATCAGGCTCCGTGTAGACAACAACTACAACTCGTCCATCAAGTAAACCAATACCGATACATCGATCTTCACCATAATCATCTCGCTCATCTAATTCGACAACCATCGGTAGGTTGAAGATACGAAAAGCATCGGCGAAGTCAAACCCATGCTTTGCAAGGTTGCTTTGGTTTTTACGATCGTCCCACTCAAACTTCATGAACTTCAATCTAGCATATGAGCCAAGTTTAGAGCAAAAGTACCAAGATTTGACCACCAAGCAGAATTAAAATGCGATCGCCCTTTGCTTACCTTGACTAAGATCATACTCTGCTTCCATGACTATTCCTCTCCCTCGCGATCGCCCATAACATAGACGGAAGAACGACCAAGCTCATCCATCGGAGGGTGGTTAGGCTGCTGTCGCTGAGCAATTTTGAGCAATAACCTTAACGCTTCATTGACTGCTTCATCATTGGGAAAAGCCTGAGCAACATCAGGATCTAAAAGTACGATGTTTGTACCGGAACGATATCGATCGACATATTTTCCCCGCACTCCTCCCTGTAGCTCGGAGAAGTTATACTCTGAAAGTAGCTCATCTTCCATTTCGTTCTCAAATTCCCTCTTCATAAAACCTCTGTTCCTGGCGAGTGGCTTTTCTAGCACTGATAATCCGTAACTTTTCACCTCGATCGGTGTGTGAAACCACCAACAATTGTCCAAATCGAGATAGACCTATGATAACGTAGCGGGTTTCGCTGACAGAATGGGCAGGATCGGGAAATGTTGTAGACAATGGATCGTTAAATACTGTTGCAGCTTCTGTAAACGAAACACCATGTTTCTGAAAGTTAAGTGCTGCTTTTTCGGGATTCCACTCAAATTCCATTCAAGATACTCTTTCCACTAACTGCTTCTATTGTAATACGAGTTTTCCCAGGTAATGTTGGATCGATCGCCCTTCGCGTACCCTGACTAAAATCATACTCTGTTTCCATGACTATTCCTCTCCCTCTTCTTT
>CASBQF010000303.1 GCA_949127775.1 Oscillatoriales cyanobacterium PMM_0080 | reverse complement strand
TCATTGTAGGGAAACGGCACTGCCGTCTCCTGATTTTTGCCGTTTCCCTACCCCCATTCATTGTAGGGACACGGCATTGCCGTCTCCTGATTTCTACCGTGTCCCTACCCCGATTCATTGTAGGGACACGGCACTGCCGTCTCCTCCATCATTCCGGTTGTACCGGAATTTATCTATCATTCCGGTTGTACCGGAATTGATCTGACATCAAACGATAAAAATCCCAGCAACTTTATCTGCATTCATAGCCATACGTGCCACAAATTCATCTCCACCATCTGCAAAACTCAGCTTCCACAAATAAATCAAATCATCACCTTGTTTGAGATCGCCAAAATAAGTAATTGAATATCCGTTTTGCAGGCGCGAACCGAGGTGCTCGCTAACATCATCAAACATTTCTTGTGTAATGCCAGCTTTGTAGCCAGCATCGCCCACTGTTGTAAAAAGCTCGTAATTTTTCGATGCAGTGGCATCCAAGATCACCTGTAAACAGTCGATCGCGTTTTGAGGAGGGGCTGTCGGGTTCATCATGCGTGCTTAATTTAGGGTTTTATCAAAATGTTCTAGCTCAGACTGCTGTCTAACTGTGTTAATTGTACCGCATAGACTTTGAAGGTTATCATTAAACCATAAAATTAAATCAATCAAATAATTCAACTTCAAGCATAAGGAAAATTTCATGAAAGACATACAAGACATTATTCAAGGGAGGAAAGTAAGACCCGTACATCCGGGCGAGGTCATTTCAGATGTGCTTGAAGATATTGAAATGACTCAAACCAGGTTTGCTGAGATACTTGGTGTATCGCGCCGCAGTGTCAGCGAAATTGTTTTAGGTCAAAGACCAATTACAGTAGATATGGCAATTCGCATTGGAAAAGCGCTAGGGAATGGCCCTCAACTTTGGTTAAATCTTCAGCAAAAAGTTGATATCTGGGATGCAGTGCAAAAACACAATGAAGAGTACGAAAAAGTGTCTATGATAGCATAGTTAGTCCTCCTTCCCTCGTCCGGCGGTTGAAACCGCGACTAGACAAACGTAGGCGTTAGCCTTCCCGAAGGGTAGTCCGCCTCTGCGGACTAAGAAGTAGTCGATGACTCTTGAAAAATGTCAGCGACTACCAACATTTTTCAAACATCAAACCTGACTATTTATCGCCTCAGCAACAACAGTCCGATGTCTCGGAGTATTGCAAGTTATTGTCGGCTGTGCAAAACCCGAATCTACCAAAGCTTGCTCAATATCTAACCCAAAATATTGATCCAAATAAGGCTCCGTACTTTTGAGCAAAGTCAAAATATAAGGAGGCATTGTGGCATAAATTTCCGATTGTGGATTCATATCCATAATCGCCAAATGTCCGCCAGCGCGCAACAAACGTCTAGCTTCTCGGAATATTTCCTGCGCGGCTTTCTGCGGCAATTCGTGACAAACTAGAAAGATAGAAACTAAATCAAAAGCATTTCCCGGTAAACCAGTAGATTCAGCAGCAGCGTGCACCCAAGTCGGAGATTTTTGGTTTGACAATTCAGCTTGTTTCTGCTGGGAACGGTATTGAGCTACTGCTAAAAAATAAGGCGACAAATCCACGCCGACAATCTTCGCTTCCGGGTACATATCCGCAAGTGCAAAGGTGCTCATTCCCACACTGCATCCCAAATCTACAATATCTTGCGGTGAAGAACTAATTTGAGATTTGACAATTTCGTGATAGCTTTCGCGGAGTTTAGCATCGCCTTCTGCACCCGCTTCCGGCCAAATTCCCGCATGAACTGCGCGGGCAGCAACTTCAACTTCTGTGGCTGCTTCCCAACTCATATTACCTTTTTCGTAGGCGTGAAATGAAGTTAGATAATATTTCGGGTAAACAAGATCGGGATTTTGTACGCTGAACAATTCTGCATCCCAATTCCGATCTAAAAGGGCTTGGGCATCTTGTCGCCAATTCACTCCTATTTTTTGGGCCCTTTTTATCATCATTTCCCGCGCTTGGTGCTTGGCTAAATCGGCTAAAGGCTTGATGGATAGTACGCCGTTTACTAAGCGCGATGCTAATCCTGGCTTTGTATTAACAGTAGCGGTCATATTTTGTGTTCTTCTTTTTTGTGCTATCAATTTTAACATATCTCCGCGATTTCAGTTGATTTATATAAATTAACTTTGTGATGGCGAGTAAAATGCAAATGTTTTGTGAAAAAGATTTTTTTTAATCAGCCGCTCCAGCGCCAGAGAACGCAGAGTTAGAGAAGAGAGAAAAGATAAGAGTATTGAAAAAAAGGCTCTTGTCGTGCAATGGTTATTTGCATCTATTTTAGTGTTAAAATAAACAAATTATGTTTGGCAAACCAATTTTAATCGCATTGTGAAAAACAAATCACTTCCTTCATCAGTAACTGTTAAACTCGGTAAATTTGTCTGGACATCAATGTGGCAGTTGATGATGTCAAAACTAGCGCCGCCCGATCGCACCGGAGCATACATTCGCCCCAGCAGCAGTTTTCGCAATTTTGTCTCGACAGCAGCAGACAACCCTCACCAGCCCGCCACGGCACGATATCGCCTCTTTGTGGGCACAGGATGCCCTTGGGCACACCGCGCTCTGGTGACACGAGCGCTCAAAGGGCTGGAAGATGCGATATCCGTATCGATTGTCTATCCTTCTGAAGGTGGACTTTGGGTGATGGAGTCGGAGACTTTTGGCTGTAATACGATGCGGGAACTTTACCAGTTGGCTTTACCGGGCTATCAAGGGCGGTGTACGGTGCCTGTGTTGTGGGATGACTCGCAAAGGGCGATCGTCAATAACGAGAGTTCGGAAATTATTGTAATGCTAAACTCGGAGTTTAACGAGTTTGCTCACAATTCTGAAATCGATCTTTATCCTGCGGATTTGCGATCGCAAATTGACGAGTGGAATGACAAGATTTACCAATCGGTGAATAACGGTGTTTATCGATGCGGTTTCGCGCAAACTCAAGCTGCTTATGACTCTGCTTGCAGTGAATTGTTTGATGTTTTGGATGAAATCGATCGATCGCTCTTGATGAATCGTTATCTTTGTGGCGATCGGGTGACTTTAGCAGACGTGCGACTATTTACTACTCTATTCCGTTTTGACGCAGTTTACTACAGCTTGTTCAAATGCAATGTTCGCCGCATTCAAGATTACGAGCATTTGGGAGCTTATCTGCGCGATTTGTATCAGTTACCGGGAGTTGCGGGTACTTGCGATTTAGAGGCTGTGAAGCGCGATTACTACGGCAATTTGTTCCCGCTGAATCCCGGCTGCATCATCCCGGCTGGGCCCGATGTGGGGAATTTGCTCACATCGCACGATCGGGCTAGTATCGCGAGTATCAGAAACCGGGTTTCTTCGTAAAATCTCTGGTTATATCAAATCCGGTGGCATCAAAATTATTATTACCAGAAATGAGGAGACGGCAGTGCCGTTTCCCTACAATTAATCTGGGGTAGGGAAACGGCACTGCCGTCTCCTCCCTATCATTCCGGCGCAGCCGGAATTGATATTAGCAGTCAATTGGTGCGCAGTGCACTACAAATTACCTGGTGAAGAGGCGTAAATTCTCATAGAAACCCGGTTTCTTGGATTAGAGGGCGTTGCTGATTTTGAGTATGATTTGCTTCCGAAATTTAGTTTGTAGGGGCAATTCATGAATTGCCCGGGCAATTCATGAATTGCCCCTACTAAATTTCAGGGATTGCCTAAGCGAGTGAATCATACCTAAATTCAGCAACGCCGATTAGAGCACGCCTCAGAAGCTTCTTAATTTCCCGATAAAAT
Source organism: Oscillatoriales cyanobacterium PMM_0080 (assembly GCA_949127775.1). Taxonomy (GTDB): domain Bacteria; phylum Cyanobacteriota; class Cyanobacteriia; order Cyanobacteriales; family Microcoleaceae; genus Microcoleus. The sequence goes on along the minus strand of CASBQF010000303.1, from coordinate 9,069 downwards.
CTCTTCGAGTGCTAGTTTCAACGTCGGATATTGATATTGAAAACCGCTAGCTAAAGTTTGTTTCGGCAAAACTTTCTGCCCTTCCAAAACAACTTTTGCTCCATCTCCCAACAGGAATTCTAAAGCGAAAGCTGGCACCGGCAACCAAGAAGGCCTTTGCAAAACTGCTCCTAAAGTTTCGCAGAATTCATTCATCCGCACTGGATTTGGTGCTGTGGCATTCAACACACCTTCAATTTGCGGATTTTGCAAGGTGTACAAGATTAAATTAACTACATCATCGCGATGAATCCAAGAAAACCATTGTTTCCCAGTGCCGATCGGACCACCAGCAAATAATTTAAAAGGTGGTAGCATTTTTGCAAGGGCTCCTCCCATTCCCATCACTATCCCAAACCGCAAAATTGCCAGCCTTGTACCCAGATCTTTGACGGGTTGCGCCGCTGCTTCCCAGTCTTTGCAAACCGCTGCTAAAAAATCATCCCCCGCGAGGCTCGTTTCGTCAAATTCGGCGGTTTCGCTGGTTCCGTAGTAGCCGATCGCACTTGTACTCACCAACACAGATGGTTTAGGATTAGCAAGTGCGATCGCCTCGACCAATTTTGCTGTTGTTAATTTACGACTATCCAGAATTGCTTGCTTTCGCGCCGCCGTCCATTTTTCCTCGGCGATCGGCACTCCAGCCAAATTTACCACACCGTCGCAACCCGCGATCGAAGTTTGCCAATCACCAGACTCCGCCGGAGTATAGGCGACAATTTCCAGATTCGGATAGGCTGAAGCGGGAAAAACTCGCCGAGCTCGCTCCGAGTCGCGGGCTAAAACCAGCACGCTATGCCCTTCCGAATGTAGCCTCTCTACCAAGCGGCTACCTACAAATCCAGTTGCTCCCGCGATCGCTACTTTCATTTTTAACCAATAATTCACATTTTTAGTAGTTTAGACGATCGTCCAAACTTGTGTCTTAGATTGTACAAAATAGAGAGCCAGCCCGATCGACTCCCACAAGCTTTCCATATTCTGGTTAAACTGATAGGCGATGCAAGAATCACAAACAATGCCTGGAAAAAAACCAAAGCTTCTAATTGCTGCCGCGATCGTCGTCGCAGCGGGTAGCGCCGCGGTATACTTTTACTTCAAAGGTTTAGCCCAAAAAGTATCCAATCCTCTCGAAAGTGCCAAAGTTGTACCCGACAAAGCAATGATGGCCGCCTTCATTTCCCCCAATCCCCAAGCGCTGTCCCAGTTGCAGCAATTTGGCACCCCAGGGGCTCAAAAGTTGGTCAGGCAGGGTTTGAAAGCCTTTCAAGAACAAAGCTTGGCAGGCACTGAAATTGACTATGACAAGGACTTAAAGCCTTGGCTGGGCGGCGTGATGGTGGCTTTGCTTCCCCCTGACGGTGAGGCGAAGACTGAGCCGCCGAAACTGCTGCTGGTGGTAAGTGTCAAAGATAAAATTAGCGCTTGGAATTTTGCTAATAGATTAAAATCTCAGCCCGGTGCAAAAACTCAGGAAAGCGAGTATAAAGGGGTGAAAATTTCTGAGATTTCCGAACCAAGTGGCAAGGGTTATAGTGTAGCTTTGCTCGACGATCAATTAGTCATCGCTCCTTTCAAAAAGCCTGTGGAATTGGCGATAGATACTTTTAAAGGACAGCCTTCCCTCGCCACGCAGCAGAGTACAAGTAAGTTTTTCTCTGAAAGTGCAGGAGTAGAAAATCCGATCGCAACTATTTATATTGCTGACTATCCGGCTGCTATGGAGCAATTGAAAGCGAATTTGCCCGAAGATATGAAGTTGCCTTTGACAGCGATGCGACAGTTTAAACAAGTTAAGTCTTTGATTGCAGGAATTGGGGCGGATAGTGCGGGATTGAGGATAAAAACTATTGCTGAGTTAGACCCGAAATTAGCTGGCAAAAATCCACAGGCTGCATCGAAATTGTTGCCGAAATTTCCCGGTGAAACTATTGCTTTAGTTGGTGGTAAGGGCATAGATAAAATTTGGTCGCAGGCGACAACTGAGGCGAAAGATAGCCCCGAAATTAACGGCAGTATTCAGCAGGTTCGGGATAGTTTTAAGCGGTTGGATTTGGATGCGGATCGAGAGGTTTTTGGTTGGATGAATGGGGAATTTGCGATGGGGGCGATCGCTTCCAATCAAGGTATTTTGTCTCAGTTTGGCATGGGCGCGACGATGATTTTTGAAACGAACGATCGCCCCGCAGCAGAAACGATGCTCAAAAAACTCGATGCGATCGCCAAAAGCAATCCTACAGTCAGCATCGCCCCCCGACAAGTCCAGGGAAAGGAGGTTACAGAGTGGACAATACCCCAGCAAGGAACTTTATTCGGACACGGCTGGCTGAATCAAAATACGGTGTTTGTCGCTTTCGGCGGGCCTTTAGTAGATGTCATTATTGCCGATCCGCCGCAGCCGTTAAGCAGTAGTCCGAGTTTTGGGGCGATCGCCACTTCTGTCTCGCCGGGCGATCGGGGTTACTTTTATTTGGATATGGACAAAACGATGTCTTGGGCTAACCAATACCTACTCAAAGCAGTACCAACTTTAGTGTCTCCACCCACCGCTGAAGTCCTCAATTCTATCCGAGGAGTTAGTGTTTCCACCACTTCCCCAGAACCCTCAATTGCTAAATTGGAAATGCTGTTTTCCTTCAAATCTAATTTGTAGGCTGATGATAGTTGCACCTTACACTATTGGTAGTGTGAAAATTTTAAATTTGCGTCCAGGACTGTAATAAATTCAAATAAATTAGAAAAAGAGGCAAACATCATTCAAACCCAATGTCAGAGTGACTTTGATGTTTTTGGGATATGTCTAATAAATTGTTTCCCCGAATGCTTCGTCCTTCCACTCATTGAGATGCACTCGATGAGGTAGTGGCATTTAAAAGGTCGATCGACCCACAGCACAACCCAACTTGAAATTGTATCAAAGATCCTGACCAAAAATTCAACTTTGCGATCGGCCAACTTCCGTGCTATCGTTCCATTTCCCGACTCCTTCCCGATCATGACCACATCTACCGACAACTTCTACCTAGGCGATATCGCCTCCAACTTTCACTTTGCCGGCCCCCTGCTAGACTTTGAAGAAGAAATCCAGAATCAATCTCCTTTTCACGATTTAGACTACCTCACAGGCGAAATTAAAAGGGGATTCCTCGACTACGTGCGTCAAGGAATCATGCTAGACGCGATCCGAAAACTGCGATTGTACAAAGACAAGTTTAAAAGTTTTAAAAGTTACTGCGAACAAGCATTAGGCAGGCAGTATTTTTACTGCACGCAAATTATCAAATCGGCTGCCATTTGCCTGCGCTTAATTAAAGCCGGATTTGAGATTTTGCCTAGCTGCGTGGCTCAAGTTGTCCCTTTGTTCAAACACGCAGTAACCGACCAATACGGCGACTGTGCTTTACAGGAAAAGTGGCAAGAAGTTGTTGATGTCATACCAAAAGAAAGGATTACCGCAGTCACTATTGCCGAAACTGTTGACAATAATCCCAACCTCCGGCTCAAACAAATTCGGATTCAAACCGACACCTACGCTCTTTTAACCAAAAAAGCAGCGGCAGCGGGACAGTCAATTTCGGAATTCTTGGCGAGGCTGGTTGACGAATATAATCCCAGAAATTTAGAGCCTCCAGCCGAACACACTCCCGAACAAGAGGAGATTTTAGACCAATTAGACGCGGAATTTCAGAAGCCGGCAGCGGAACAAAGTTCAATTTCTGTTCCAAACAAAGTTAAATCTAAAGGTTTTGGAGTGAAAATTGAGCCTAAAGGTGGTACAAGGGAGGTGAAGGCGAAAAGTTCGGAAGGTAAAGTTAAGGCGAAAAGCTCAGAAAGTGAAATTAAGCTGAAAAATAAGCAAACTGAAATCCCAGCCGAGAAACTATCCAATTTATTGAAGGAAAAAAATCATGAAGTCATCTGCCCAAAACCCAATCATGCGTCAACTGAAACTGATGGAGGCTCAGTTGACCGAGATTCAGTGCCAACTGATTAAAGCCACTGTGTTGAATTGGTGGCAAATCGTTTTGCCGGATGGACAGAAGATTGCGATCGAGCACGCGGGCGGCGGACACTGGATTTTTCGGGCTAACGGGCTGGAGAAAGCTCATCCTGAAGTGCGGCTAGCTGTATTAAGGGCGATCGCTGAAGGCTGTCGCAGGTAAGTTATCAGGGGGTTTTTCCCCAACGCGTCTCAAGTAGTGCTGCGGGTGAGGACACGGCATCACAGCCGTGTCCCGGAAGGGGCTGGTGGGCGATCGACCGGATTTGAGATGATTTGGGGATGCAGGTAAGGACACGGCAGTGCCGAAAAGTTTCGGTTTAATGCTCCTCCTTCTCGTCAGCAGTTGGAGGCGTGGGCGGTGGTGGTGGGGCCGTGGTTGATCGGCTAGAACAAATGTTACCGCCTGCTGGGGTGGGAATGAAGTTGGAACCGATTGGGTTGTGTGGGGCGTGTTATGCAGAGTCGCCTTGTCACAAGATAGAGTGGCAGTGTAAGATACATTAACAGAAGCAGCCTCAGTTATGTGAAGGCTTATCTCTAAATCTCTGGAAAAAGAGGTTTTGTCTGTTTGCACAACAAGTCCTATTGAGGAAAACAGATGGATTATCCCTTTGAAAATCTAGATCCAGAAACGTTTCAACAGTTCTGCCAAGCATTACTAGCTAAAGAGTTTTCTAATGTCCAATGTTTTCCAGTTGCACAGCCAGACGGTGGGAGAGATGCACTGAGTTATTTCGGTGACGATGAAGAGCGCAGTTTCATAATGTACCAAGTTAAATTTGTGAGGGAACCCCAAGCAGAGACTGACCCTCACAAATGGCTAATAAAAACTTTAAAGGGTGAAAAGGGTGAAGCAGCCAAACTCAAGAAACAAATTCCAAAAGGTGCAAAGCAGTATATCTTACTTACAAATATTAAAGGAACTGCACACCCTGATTCAGGATCAATTGATCAAGTAAATCAACTATTGAAAAGTGAACTTGGTGTTCCAGCCCAGTGCTGGTGGCGAGATGATTTAAGTCGTCGGTTAGATAATGCCTGGGATCTCAAGTGGGTATACCCAGCACTGATGACTGGTTCAGACTTAATTAGGTATGTCATTGAGTCTGGGCTATCAGAGAGTAAGGAGAGAAGAGCTTCTGCGATTCTAGCTTACGTTACATATCAATTTTGTTTTGATCAAAAAGTTAAATTTAAGCAAGTCGAGCTTGATAATAGGCTTTTTGACCTATTCATAGATGTTCCTGTTGCACCACCAAATATCGCATCTACCAGAAAGCAACAATATATTTATCAAAGCATTCATAGAGATATTTCTCACGAGATATTAGAGGGTCGTAGAGTTAATATTTTAGACACAGGATCTGAGTTTTCAGCAGGTAGGGATGAGCAACTTATTGTAGGAGCAGCAGCGATGTTGCTTCACCCAGTTGTGCAAAAGAATATTCCGTATGTAGTGCTAGAAGGTGCGCCTGGGCAAGGAAAGTCTACGATAACTCAGTACATTTGTCAGGTACATCGTATGCAACTCCTTGGTAAGGAGCGAGTTGAGCAACTTCTTCCAGAGCAATACAGGGAGCATGAAGCATTTGAAAAATTGCCAGAGGAACATAAATTTTCGTCGGTTCGTTTACCTTTCAGAGTTGATCTTAGAGATTTAGCCGCGTGGCTTGCAAAACGAAATCCCTTCTCTCCTGATAGGTATGATGAGGCACATCCCAAATGGCATAAATCTCTAGAATCCTTTCTAGCTGCTCAGGTAGAAAATGATTCGGGTGGTGTTGAATTTGAAGTAGCAGATTTGCACGCTGTAGCAAAACTCAGTTCCATTCTTCTTGTTTTTGACGGTCTTGATGAGGTTGCTGATATAGACAAGAGAAGAGAAGTTGTAAAAGAGATTGTTAATGGGGTTAATCGTCTTAGGACAAATGCTGCATCCCTCCAGGTTATAGTAACTAGCCGTCCAGCAGCATTTGCGAATTCACCGGGTCTTCCAGAAGATAAATTTCTTTACTACCATCTAGGTTCAGTTACTCGTCAACTAATTTATGAATATGCAAAAAAGTGGATGAAGGCTCTAAAGCTGGATAATCAGCAAATTAGAGATGTTAACCAAGTTCTGAACCAAAAGCTGGACCAGCCTCACTTACGCGATCTAGCTAGAAATCCAATGCAGTTAACAATTTTACTTAGCCTTATCCGTAGAAAAACAGCATCATTGCCTGACAAACGTACTGCACTTTACGACAGCTATATAGAACTCTTTTTTGACCGTGAGGCAGAAAAGAATTCAGTAGTCCGCACTCACCGTGAATTACTAATCGACATCAACAGGTACTTGGCATGGAAACTCCATGTAGAAGCGGAAGAAAAAAACGGTAGTGGTCGCATTACCCAGGAAAAGCTTCACATTTTGCTAGCAGATTATCTTACTGCTGAAGGTCATAGAGAAACTTTGGTTGATGATTTATTAGTTTGTATGGTTGAGCGTGTTGGTGCGCTAGTATCTCGTGTAGAAGGTACTTACGAGTTTGAGGTTCAACCACTTCGAGAATATTTTGCTGCAAAGCACCTCTATGTTACTGCTCCACCCTCTCCACCAGGGAATGAAAAGCCTGGAACAAAACCTGATCGATTTGATGCTATAGCACGCGACTTTTATTGGCTAAATGTCACAAGGTTTTATGCCGGTTGCTACAGCAAAGGGGAACTAGCAGATTTAATTGACCGATTGGAAGAACTGATTTCAGAAGAGGGCTATTCCTTAATCAGCTATCCAAGGCTATTGGCAGCTATGTTACTTTCAGATTGGGTTTTTACCCAACATCCCAAGTCTGTACGTCGAGTTATTGAACTGATTTTAGACGGTATAGGGTTGCGATATTTGTTAGCTTCTAATAGTCGCAGACTTGGTTCAGGCAATCCACTCATACTCTCAAAAGATTGTGGGCAAAATGAACTTATTACTCGTTGCTTTGACATCTTAGGAAATGCTCCTCCAAAGGATTATGCGTTGGATGTAATTGATTTAGTTAAAGCAAATACGTCTACTGATGAAGTTGAAAAATTATGGCGTGGAGCTATTCTTACCCAAAAAAATGGTGAGCGTACACGTTGGCTGGAATATGGGCTTTATCTAGGTAGTCTATCAAAGCTTTCGGTCACTGAGCTTAGTACCGTCCTTTCTGATGAAATAAGCAACCCAATCCGTATTAAAATTCTTTTTGATGCACGGCGATTTGATTACTTTGAACAGACTAACGAAAATTTTCAACTTGCGATACAGGCAATTTTATCAGGAGATATTAATATTGATAGTCAAGTCCGAAACAAATCTATTTTGGAACTGTTGAGTTACGCTACAGATGTAAAGCGATATGCTATAGCTTTTAGTAATTACCACTCCGTATCATTATTTAAAATATGGGAACACGAAAGAATTTATACAAATGATAGAGTTTTATCTATTCCTTCTATTAGTAGGGAAAAAATCCCAAATATACCAAATTTTCCTGAAGAATTATATAAGTGTTATGAAATTCTAGACACTGTAGAAAAAGCATCACATTGCACTGTTCAGGAGTGGGCCACACAAATAACACCTTGGGATAATTTAGTTGAGAATGCTCGTTCATTATATGGGAACCAATGGGCGTTTTTTAAGCTTGCTAATCTTGCTAGTGGCATCAAATCTAAAAATGAAACTTACACGGAATTTAATGACCTTCTTAACCAGTCTGTATCGTTGTGTAAACGCGCACGTTATGCAAGACTGAGATCTGGTACAGTATCCTACTGGCAAAGGTTGTTTGAGCAAGCTAAAAACGTCACAGATATCATGTTTGCTGTTTTGATTTTAATTACTTGGGGCAGTAAGAAAACTCTAGAACAACTTGCTGGAGTGATAGATATTCATGTAGACAAACTATCTACGGATCATTGGGTACGTTTGTATAATTCTGTAGAAGAATCAGTTTCATGGACACAGCAAGCTAGCGGTCGCTTGATTATATTTGATGTTGACTTACTGCCACCTTCATTGAATGCAAGAACAGTAACCTTGCTAAGCATCCGGTCAAAAAAACCAAAAGATCTATATTCAAAGTATATTGGTGGATATAGTGGGTCTGACTTTCTGGTACTGCAATATTGGCAAAGTGTAGTAATTGAATTACTAGGTGAAGGGGAAATAAGTTGGCAAGCGGCGCTGGAAATCATATCTCAAAGCTATATGAAGGATGTAGTTTCTGAGCGCTATGCTTTTCATAAATTTGTCCGTAGAGTATCCGATGATTCTCTTCCTCATGATATTGCTAAGGAGATTGCTAGACAACCAGAGGGATATCCTGGATTTTTGGTGGCTGCTGCTGAAGCTAAATGTAGAAATATTGTTGCGTCGAAAATAGTTAAGGTAGGAGAAATTGCACACAGGGATAAGTGGTTCTCTACATAATTGATTAAAAGTGTGCAAGGTTATGTACTGATCTAGCAGCTATGAGAAATACTTAATTTATGTTAACTTTTTAACCCTACAGGAATTACAGGCTCAGCTTAAAAAGATGCGAGCGCACCTACCCCCTCAACCTACCCACCAAATGCTGATCTATCCTATCGCACCAAACCCGAATCACAGGCTCGCCAGACTTTAGGAATGCGATCGCCCTTGACCTATCAAATTATACCAGATCGAGCGATCGCCCTTTTACATCCCACCATACCATAAACCGCTCCGGGGAAACCTGACTCGTAAACTCTTTGATGGACGCAACTGGACTCGAACCAGTGACCCCTACGATGTCAACGTAGTGCTCTAACCAACTGAGCTATGTGTCCTCACCAATTAATAACTTAGCACAACATTCGATCGCCTGTCAAGCATAAATCTAAAATTTTTCAAGCACACACCCGCAGCCACCGCCCTAAATCCCAACCCGCCAAATCTTCACAGTTCGATCGCCCGAACCACTAGCCAAACACCCATCAGCACCAAACGCCACCGACAAAACCTCCCCCCCGTGCCCAGTCAG
>CASBQF010000302.1 GCA_949127775.1 Oscillatoriales cyanobacterium PMM_0080 | reverse complement strand
ACCGATGTTAGACACTAACGTCACGATGGTCACATTATCGACACTCTGCACCGCATAAGCGCCAATCAAAGCCGAGAGTCCACTCAGAAAGTAAATCCCGATGTGAGGCGTGTTGTAGCTGCCGTGTAAAAAGCCGAATACGGCTGGCAATTCGCGGTCTTTCCCCATCGCATAACTAATCCGAACACCTGTTGACAGCGAGGATAGAGCTGTCCCGATCAATGCCATGACGACTGTGCTGGCGATCGTAATTTGCAGCAAAAATCCGTTGCCAAACAGCAGCGTATCCCCCAAGATTTTCGCGATATCGCCGATCGGCGCACCGGACGATAATGCTGCGGCAAAACCCGTTACAGTTTTGCCATCAACAGTTGCAGTATATTGGTCTCCGATGAAAAAATTAGCCGCAAAATACTCAAAGAAGTAGCAGATACAAGCCTGAATAAATAAAGATAGAATTACACCACGAGGAATATCACGCCGAGGATTGATTGCCTCACCTGCCATCGCTGTTGCCGATTCAAATCCCACCAATAACAGAATGGCGATTGTCGCTTGATAAATCAATCCCGATAAATCGTGAGGCATCACAACACTAAAAGCATTTGCGTGTTCGTAATTCACGTTTGGATGACCCAATCGGTAAATAATCATCAACAATCCCAGGAAAGTGAGAGAGCTAATTTGCACAATATTGATGATGATATTAATCAGCGTCGAACCGGTAACGCCTTGGAGGGCAATAAAACCTACCAGGCCAGTGAAGATAAAACAAATTAAGGCTTTGCTGAACCAATCCGTTGCAAAACCAGGGTTAAACAACTGCCCGATGTAAACGACAAGGGTTCCCATAAAGCTAATCATAATTCCGGGATAAACCCAGTAATACAAATGTGCCGCCCAGCCCGTGACAAACTTTGCTAAACGCGCCAAACGAAAGTGTTTGTGTTCCTCTTTTGCTAAGATTGCTGCTTCGGCATAGTAGTAGGAACTACCCGCACCAGCTTCGGGGTAAGCTTTAGAAAGTGTTGCATAACAACTGGCAGTTAGTAGGGCTATGCAGGTTGCAAGGGCGATCGCAGCCCACATATTTTTAGCAGAATCTGGCGGCGCTTGCAGTTGGTAAGTTGTCCACAAAAAAGCGCCCGGTGCAATCAGCGCCATCGCGTTAATCGTAATGCCTACCAATCCTAGGGTAGGCTTGAGTTCTCCATTAGAGTTCGTCATGGCTTTAGATGTTAGATTTTAGATTTTAATTTGATCCAGCAAATACACCGGGGGCTTGTTACCAAATTGGTTTTGGCCATAATTTACATACAGTTCCTTATTTAATGGTTAATACTTGATAAATCCGTATCACAGAATACAAGAGCTAGCTATGACTCCCGTTAATTTCTCTAAAAGCTTTGTGATATATGGATTAGACGAAATATTAATTTTGTCAATTCGATCGCATTTACAGCGTATTTCATAAACATGGAATCTGCTGTAACTAGCTAAACAGCGTTTGCCAAGCAATGATTCCGAGGGCTAAATCTGCGATCGCATGACTGATGTAACTCGCCCAAAGCGAACGATAGATAAGATAACACCAAGACCAAATTGCCCCGGCTGCGAAAACAGCTAATGAGCCTAAAATCACCCCGTGCCAGTCGGTATAAGCTGCTAAAACAATGATATGATGGAGTGTGAAGAACAGCGCACTTAGAAATATCGCGGCTTTTCCAGGTATGATAATTTCGCACTTTTTGTAGACAAACCAGCGCCAAATAAATTCTTCAATCAATGAGTTGATTAGGACAAAATATGCTTGAACAATCAAGAAAATCATGGGATTGCTCAGCCCCATTTGTTGCACCTTTGATTTGGCATCAGCCGCATCAATCCAGTCTTGACCCAAAAACCAATAAGTACCCAGAATAATCCCGAACATTAGCAGTCCCAAAACTATGCCTACCAATAGTTCTTGATATTTCGGTAGGGATAAATGCAGTTGGTGGCGATCGCGCAAAACAGCCCAAGCGATGGGTAGCCCTAGCAACCAAATTCCGCACAATACTGACACTATGGTTCCGACTGTTCCGGGAGCAATAAATAAGGACATTGCTACACCAATGCTGGCGGCCGGAACCAGCAGAATTAGGGCTAATTGTGCATTTTGGCGATCGGTATTTTCGATCATGATACATCTTCTATGGCTAGCTTGACTTTCAGTTGAAATTAGGAGACGGCAGTGCCGTGTCCCTACAGGGCTATTTCATTCTCTTGTAGGGGCGGTGCCCCGTGCCCGCCCGAGCCCTGAAACACATACAAAATGTCGATGAAGAGGGTCGGCACGGGGGTACGACCCCTACAAAATTATCGTTTTCTTGAGAATGAAACAGCCCTGCGTGTCCCTACTGTTTATGAATTATTAATTAGTTTTTTTGTGGACGGGCAAGATGTCCATCCCACAATCCAATTTACTCTTTGTGGAACAGGCATCTTGCCTGTTACTATCTTCTTATGGAACAGGCTATAAGAGCCTGTTGTTATAATAATGAAGGATCTTTCAATGCCCCACCTGCAACTGCGGTCAAAATCGCCACACCAAAAGCTAGCCGATACCAGACAAAAATCCAGGTATTCTGAGTTTGCAGAAACTTCATCAACCAGGCGATCGACAAATAAGAAAATATAAAGGCTGAAACTGTTCCAACTATCAAAGCTACGACTCCAGCTTCGCCTAACCCTTCACCCAAAGCACCCTTCAATTCCACTAAACCAGCCAGAGTAATTGCCGGAATTCCTAACAAGAAAGAAAACCTTGCCGCTGCTCCTCTTTCCAATCCCAGGAACAATCCTGCTGTTAGGGTGGAACCCGATCGCGAAACACCAGGAATTATTGCCATTGCTTGCGCCAAACCCATGATAATGCCATCTTTGACATCCAATTTTTCGTAATCCCGTTCTCGCTTGCCAGTTTTTTCGGCTATGGCTAGCAACAGCGACATGACGATGGAAGCAATTGCGATCGAAGGTAAACTCCTAAGTGGCGATTTATCAAAATCTTTAACCAATATCTTGATCAGTAGTCCAAAAAAGATAATCGGTAATGTTCCCAAACCAATCCCCAGCGCCATCCGAAACTCTTGGGAATCGTAGTCAGAGCGTCTAATAGCTTTGAATGCACCAATTGCTATAGTTGTCAAGTCTTTCCAGAAATATAATAGCACCGCCACAATACTGCCCAGTTGAATTATCGCAGTATAAGCAACACCGCGATCGGGCCAACCGAGAGCAAGTGGCACCACTTTCAAATGAGCACTGCTGCTAATGGGCAAAAATTCCGTTAATCCTTGGACAATGCCTAAAACAATCGCCTGCAAGATATCATTTGGAGCCGCCCCGGAAGCATCAGCAGCGGGCGTTTGGGCAAGTACGTCAAGCAAAGCAATCATTTATTGTAAATTCCCAGTTGTCAGTTCCTATTCGATCTGAATATTAGTGCCGATCGCAACTAAAAACATATTAAAATAGGTAGTCACAGACAAACTTAACCTACTCGCCAGCATTTGCTGACATTTGCTGATAAAATTAATCGTGTTTCGCACGCTTTTTCGCCACTTTACAGCAACTGCCGATAACCTATGATATTTTCCAACTACCAAAATTTAATTGCGACTGCTGCTTCTGGGCTGGGCTTGTGGCGGCGAATTGTGTCTGCTAGTCTTTTAACTGTGGCGATCGCACTTAGCTTCATCCTGTTCACCGGTACACCGCCAGCCTACGCAAGTCTCACGGACGATCGCTTCGACGGTACAATCTATGCCCTCTACGCCGGCAACGGTTCCCTAGTTCCCCCCAAAGTCAAACTCACAGATTCTTTCAAACGCAAAAAACCGGCATTGCTAGTATTTTATACAGATGATAGCAGCGACTGCAAACAATTTGCGATCGTTGTCTCCAACCTCCAAGAATATTACGGCCGCGAAGCCGATTTTATGCCTATATTTGTCGATTCCCTGCCTCCAGAAGCTTCACCAAAACTCACTGAACCAAGCCATTATTACAAAGGTTTTGTACCTCAAACTGTGCTGCTCGATCAATCAGGAAAAGTGGTTTATGATTCTAAAGGTCAAGTACCTTTTGAAGAAGTAGATGATGCCTTTCGGAAAGTATTTGACTTGCTACCCAGAGAAAAGTCTCTGCCACTCAAACGTCGTGTTGTGAACGAACTTAATATCGAATTGTCGAAGTAAGTAGTCATTAGTCAGCAGTCATTAGACCTCTTGCAAAAATCACTTTCCAATCCTGAAATTATCTGCGTTTATCTGTGTTTATCTGCCTTACATCTGCGGTTTCTGCATCAATCAAAGACTTATGCAATCTTGTCTATT
>CASBQF010000301.1 GCA_949127775.1 Oscillatoriales cyanobacterium PMM_0080 | reverse complement strand
ATTCATGATTCATCGAAGTCTACTTGCCATTCCAACGTGCGAATGGTAGCGGTAGTCTTCTCCTCATGCTTTTCCTCTTTCGAGGCAGATTCCTTTTGCCCAAAGGTACTGTTGTTTTGCCATTCCATTCCTAGAATCTTCATGCCTTTCTTGAGAATATTGAGTGCTGCATTCGTATCGCGACAAATCTCAATTCCACAGCTAGCGCATGAATGGGTTCTGGTGCTGAGTGACTTTTTAGCTCGATGACCGCAATTCGAGCAATCTTGAGATGTATAGGTGGGTGGCACTGCCACTACCGCCTTGCTCCAAATCTTGCCGTAGTATTCCAGCCATTGAGTGAATTGATACCAACTAGCATCGGAAATTGACTTAGCCAAATGGTGATTCTTGACCATATTCGCAATAGTGAGATCTTCATAGACGACGGCATCGTTAGATGCCACTACGCACCGAGCTTGTTTAATCGCCCAGTCTTTTCGCTGTCTTTGGATCTTGAGATGGATTTTACCTAGTCGTTTCCGTGCTTTATGGTAGTTTTTTGATTGAGGTTTAGCACCTTTTACAAACTTCTTACTCAATCTTCTTGAGGCTTTTTTAAGTCGTAGCTCAGACTTTCTCAAGAATTGGGGATAGATTACAGCGTTATCGTTTTGGTCTTTGGTGAAATACTTTAAACCTAAATCCAGTCCGACTACGTTGCCCGTATAAACCCCTTCCTCAACGCGTGTAGTATCAAAACAAAACTGGGCATAATACCCGTCTGCTCGGCGCACTATTCGGATTCGGTTAATCTTGAGCCGATGCAAATCTTCTCTAGTCTCGCTATTACAAAAAAGTGAAAGACTACCAATTCCAAATCCATCGGTGAATACAATATTCATGCAGTCACTCGAAAGCTTCCAGCCTGACACCTTGTATTCAACAGAACGGGCGTGTTTTTTGAATTTAGGGTAGCCCTTCTTTTTGGCTCCAGCTTTACACCGGGCGAAGAAACTAGAAATTGAGTTCCAAGCTCTTTCGACACTAGCTTGTCTGGCGGCTGAGTTTAGCTGCTTGGCGAAGCTAAACTCTTTCGCGAGCTCTTTGCATAGTGCATACAGATCGACTTTACTCACGCCTTCATTGTCCATCCAATACCGAATCGCTTTGTTTCTGACAAATTGCGCGGTGCGAATGGCTTCTTCAATAGCTGAGTATTGTTTGTCTGTTCCGTTTTTAAGCTTGGCTTCTCTGATTAGCATCATAAAACCATACCATACTAAAGACACTTTTATTGGAGCTAGTGCTAGATAAAATTTACTACCTTTGGCGCAGAAGGGGGATGGGCGCCCTGAACTCGCTTGTCTGGCGGCTAAAGCCACAGCCGACCAAAGGCGGGGCTTTAACTCGTTTTCAGGTAAAATCCGTCGCAGTAATCAAGCCCGTTGGCACATTGCTCAGAGTTGCCAAAAGTTGACCCGAACCGGTAACTCGGATCAGAGTAGAACTATTCTCCGCGACAATGCTCAGTTGCGAGAAATTCAGACCGCCGATTAAGCCGATCGAATCTAGGCCATCTTGAAAGTCTAAAATAGTATCGCTATCGAGGTCAAGACCCAAGATAAATCGATCGCTCCCAGTACCTCCAATCAGAGTATCATTCCCCTCATCTCCAAACAAGAAATCATCCCCAGCACCGCCGAGCAAACTATCCTCATCCTTACCGCCGTAAACAGTATCGTTCCCAGCATCACCGTTAACAGTATCTTGACCTTCATTGCCAAACAGCAAATCATTGCCCGAACCGCCACACATCTGGTCTTTTCCGCCAGCAGAACCCACCGGAAGACGACTGCCAATATCCCCGTACATAGTATCTTGCTCCTGACCGCCACAGATAGTATCGCTACCCTGGTCGCCAAACAGCAAATTGTTACCCAACCCGCCGACGATGACATCGTTGCCCTTGCCGGCGCGCACTGTATCATTGCCATCACCACCTGCGATCGTATCTTGATTTTGCTCCCCGCTGAGGAAGTCATCGCCCGCCAAACCGAACAGCAAATCATTACCAATCAAATCCGGGTCGAACGGGTTAAGAGTTCCCCCGTAGATAGTATCGTTACCCTGGTCGCCAATTAAAGTATCGCTGTTCTTGTCACCAAAAATAATGTCATTATCTTTGCCGCCGTAAACAACATCATCGTTCTCGCCCGCAAAGATCAAATCATTTCCAGCAACCCCGTTGAGGTAATCATTACCCTCATTACCAAACAGCAAATCCCTATCAATATTTGGGCCAACCGGGAAATTGCTGTTAAGTCCCCCGTAAATATCATCATTTCCCCGCAAACCAGCCAACAAATCATCGCCGTCAAAACCATTTATTTCGTCACCGTTATTAGTGCCGAGAATGGTGTCATTGCCGTTAGTACCGTTGCGGGTATTCGTGACAGAACTCGGGCCACGAATACTGCTAAGGCTGGGTAAAACAATTTGCGAACAAATGCAGTCAGCATCTTCTACTGTTTGCGGTGTTGGTGTTGGTTGAATTTGTTCTAAGAAATTCCCAAAGTTAATATTGCTGGTATTAGTCCCGCCGCTGACAGCAACAATATCAGCAGGATTCGGAGTAGTTCGAGTCCAACCAGGTTGATTGACTTCCCGAACTCGATAAGTTCCCGGGCCTAAATTAGCGAAGCTATAGCCACCCAAACTATCAGTTGAAGTATTAACTTCTCCAGCACCTAAACTGTCGTCTGCGTTAGCATCAAGAAAGACTTGCCAGTTAGGCAATAGCGGTTCTTGAGCATCCAAAACCCCATTGTTGTTGAGGTCATTAAACTTGCTGCCGGAAATGCTAATATTTTGGAAATTGCCGAAATTAACTCCACTGCGACTTTCGCCACTACCGAGATTAATTGGTGCGGGATTCGTAGTAGTTTGCGTCCAACCAGTCCGCTGCACTTCCCGCACGTTGTAAGTGCCGGCATTGAGGTTGTTGAAGCTGTAATTGCCAGAATTGTCAGTGGTAACAGTAATTTCGCCCGAATCTAAAGAGTTGTTCCCGTTAGCATCAAGGAAAACTAGCAATCCCGAAAGACCGGTTTCCCCCGCATCCTGAGCGCCGTTGCCGTTGCCGTCGTTGAATTTAAGACCGCTGATGCTGCTTTGTTGGACGGGAGTAGGAGCGGTAACAGGAGTCGGAGCAGGAGCGGGAGTCGGAGGGGGAGTCGGAGTAGTAACGGGAGTCGGAGTTGGAGTCGGAGTGGGAACAGGTATCGTTTGGTTGCCAAAATTGACGGTAGCAGGATTAGTTTGCCCTGCTGCGATGGTGACTGTCGCTGGGTTAGGAGTGGTTGGGCGACTCCCAGGTGGCACAACTTCCCGCACGTTGTAAGTAGCTGCGGGCAAGTTGGGGAAATTAAAGCTGCCATTGGGAGAAGTACCCGTGGTGACAGAAGTTTCGCCGGCATCGAGAATGGTGTTGCCGTTAGTGTCGAGGAAAATCGTCACTCCGGGGATACCAAGTTCTCCTGCTGTTTGAGTGCCATTGCCGTCAATATCGTTAAATTTGATACCAGTAATGCTGCCCAGTGGCGCGACAACAGGTATCGGCTGTGCGGAAAATTCGGAGGTGTTGCCAGCAGCATCAATTGCTGTCGCGGTGATTAATTGACCGGGAGCAACTGCTACAGGGAAAACTTGATTGAAGGTGGCGTTGCCGGCGGCATCAGTTGTTACCGTGGCAGAACCGATTAAGGTTTGACCTTGGGTTCCCGGGGGAGTGTTGGCGAAAAATTGGAGGGTGAAATTGCTACTGGGAATGCTGTTGAAGGTTCCTGCGACGGTGACGTTGGCGGGGCCGACGTTGGCGGTGGTGAGTACAGGGAAGTTTTGGAGGAGGTTGGGCCCTATATCTGGGTCGCCCAGATCGTTGTTTGTGATGCCGTTGTTGCCGAGGTCGATACCTATGGCGGCGTTGCCGAAGATCGAGTTGTTTTGGATGCGGTTGCCCGTGCCGGCGATAATATTTACTGCCGAAAGGAGGTTGCGGGCGATCGAATTTCCTTGACCTGGTAGTATACCGCCGATCGAATTATTGCTTGCACCATCAGGAATCAATACCCCGGTAACATTGGGCAGGGCAGTCCTACCATCGACAGCAACGCCGATGAAGTTGCCGAACAAGGAGTTGCCGACAGTGGCGGCGCCAGTAAGAACGACACCGTTACCGTTGCTGTTACCGGAAATAATGTTGCGAGCCGCTGGGGTCGTTCCGCCAATGGTATTGTCGGTTGCACCTCCCCCAATCACTATGCCGATATTAGTGTTAGGGACAGCGGTGGTGCCGTCAAAATTAGTGCCGATGAAGTTGCCTGTGACAAAGTTGCTCGTGGCACCCTGATTGAGAATGGCAATGCCGATATTGTTGTTGCCCGAAATCACATTTCCGCTAACAGTGGTGCCCGATACGCTATTGATCGTAACTCCGCTGGCGTTGGGTAAGGCGGCGGTTCCTGCGGCGTTGGTGCCGACGTAGTTTCCCAGCACTTGGTTGGCACCACGACCGCCGACGATGATGATGCCATCAGCAGTATTCCCAGAAATGACGTTGCGATCGCCCGGTGCAATCCCCCCAATAGTATTAATTTCCCCACCATTCTGAACAGCGACGCCAAATAAGGCATTGGGCAAAGCTGCGGTACCTGCGGCATTAGTACCGATGTAGTTACCCGCTACGGTGTTTAATCTGCTTTCGAGAGAAATACCAGTGTTGCCGAAGCGGTTAATTATCAATCCCCGCAAAGTGCTGCCACCAGCCAAGACGCGAAAACCGCTGACAGCACCTGCATTCGCTCCATTTATTTCGATAAGCGGGGTGCCGGCGAATCCCGGTTGGGTAGCGCCGTCGATGATTGTAGGAACGTTAATGTTTGGTAAGATAGACAGTGGCGCGATCGTCTGCACACCTGCACCGGGAATAGCAAAGTTAATATTGTGCGGTGGTAGAACAGCAGCATTAGCATCTAAAATCGCTTGCCGCAGCGAACCCGGCCCAGCATCAGCGGTAGTAGTAACCACAAACGTCGCCAAGGCGTGCGCGTAATTTGCCATCACCTCCGGCTGAAACGCCAATCCCGTCTCAATCATTCCTGTTGCGTATTCAAGCAACCAGTTGCCGCCTTTTTCGGCACTCCCAGTAATATCAGCCGAAGCAGCAACCGACGCTTTTGTTAACTCGCTCAGTTTTTGTACAAAAGCTTCTCCCTTTTCACCTGCTGCTACGTTACATCCGTATAGCAGAATTTCAAATTGATTTTGAATTGAGCTAACAGATGACGAAAACCACCGTTTCAAACAATCGCGATACGTTTCTAAATTGTCGGAATTCAGGCTAGTTTTTCCTAGCTGCAAACTTCCCGATTCCCCGTGAGAAATAATGTGAACGCTTTCTATACCTTGGCGGCTTTGCAGTGCTGCGGCAATTTGTTCGATACCGTCCCGCGTGCGATCGACTAAAATCACCTCTATCCCCGGTTTCACACCAGCAGCCAGACTCTGCCAATCTTCAACTGCTGAATCTACGAAGACTATTTGTAAGTTTTTCATAATTACCTTTACCCCATGCACCTAAGTAGGTTTCCAAAATGTTGTTTCCGTGCGATCGGCCCAACTTTCAGCAACAGATATGATTACCATAAAATCAGCCTTCAACTCAGTAAAAGTTGCACAGACTAAAGCCTTACAATTATCTATTTCTCTGATTT
>CASBQF010000300.1 GCA_949127775.1 Oscillatoriales cyanobacterium PMM_0080 | reverse complement strand
TCTCAATGAGTGAAGAGGGCGAAGCATGACCGTATATAAGTTATTAGTTATAATCCCATATTGATTGCGGTCATGCTTCGCCCCTACAAATATATTTGCACTCATTGAGATGCACCCAAATTACATCCGTTAAATCCGCTACATAATCCGCTGCCAATCTTCCTCATTCTATTTATTTTTCAAATACTCAAAAACGCTCTTATCCCCAATATCCTGCGGTATCACTTGAAAGAACTTGCGCACAGCAAAAATGATGAATAATATCGCCCACAATGCTAACAAAAATTGTTCATTTTCCGGTGACAAAAACCCGAAGATATGCCCTAAAAGTAACAGCGGAACTCCCGGAGTCAAAAACTTAGTTTCTAGGCGATTAAAACAGAAAGCTTCTTTAAAAAAGATGCCATTTAAAGCGGCAAAAGTAAACCCAATTCCCCACAAAGTGGCTGGATGTTCGTAGACTGCTAAAGCCAAAGGTTCACTGCTTTGGAGGGCGACAAACAATGCTGCCGCGCCACCGATCGCCCAAAACACCTGTAACGTGCGATGTAGCGCAATCATGTAAATGTGAATAGTTGCCAAACTAACGCCTAAAGCTATCCAGAAACACGCAAAAACAGGCGTTATAGCTTGGAGGGCGATCGGGTTATCGGCGCTCTGTAGCACCAGAGTAGCACCGATCGCCAAACAGAATGCCGCCACTCCCAATCCGGCGCGGTAGATCAGCACTCCAGTGCGATCGCTTTGAGTAATCGTAAATTCACCAAACTGCCCTTGATAGACTTCCGATTCATCAGGCGATTTCAGTAATTGCATCAAAGTTTCCTCCTATTTATCAAACACGAATGTACTTATGTCAAGATATACTTTATTGATAAACCGATATAGCGGAACAGAGCGATGCCTAAATTTGACAAGCCTAAACTTAACAAGTCTCAACTTAACAAATCTCAATTTGACGACCCCCCAAATCAAACCAAATCCTGCTCTTCTGAAGCCGAACTTCCTGCCATTTGGCTTGATGAAACCATTGTAGCCGGCAGAAGACCGAAACCGCTAGACGACTTCGAGCGTTTGCTGATGGAAGTACCGGAATTGAGTGAGGGGTTCGATCCAGAAATTTTCGCCCATCTCCAGAAAAATACCTCATTTAATGCCAAGCAATTTGAAAATAAAATTCGGCAGATTTTAGGCTCAAAAAATATTGATACCAGCATTAAAAATTCCATCAAATATCTAGAATACCTCAACCAAAACATTCAATTCCCGTGCCACGTTACCGGTATAGAAGACTTTGAGTGGGAAGAAGAATATACAATATATTCCGGTAGTAAGAAAGAATATGCAAAACTTAAAAAAACTAAACCTTCTCATACTGATACGTTCAAAATCAATCGCTTTGAGGAATTAGTTATTGAGGAATACGGCATATTTGTGGAATTGACTCGCCTCAGCGATCGCCGAAAATTTATTTTGCCTTTAGTAGATTTAGAATCAGTTGATGTAGTCTCCCGAAACCAGGAGTTATTAGATGATTATTGCGTGTGGTTTGTCAATTATTAAGGAAGAGTGGCCGGAAAGTAGGGTGCGCTATAAGCACCCTACAGATGGAGTGCGTGCGATCGCGAATTGTTAAATTGAAGCAGCAAAGTGCGATCGCGAAACCAAAGCCAAAGCTTCCACCAAACTGCGCACAGCGGCAATCATCGCCACTTCGCTATTAAGTTGGCTGACAGCAGAACCGACACCAACACCCGCAGCACCGGCACCAATAGCGAGCGGTGCGGTGACGCTGGAGATACCCGAAGCGCAGAGCACGGGGAGGGATACGGCGCGAGAAATTTCAAAGGCGGCGGCCAAAGTAGGCGCTGCTTTTTCAATCAATCCCAAAGTTCCGGCGTGAATTGGTTGGGCGCTAGTGCCACCTTCGGTTTGGATGATGTTAGCGCCAGCTTTGACTAATTCTGTTGCTAACTGTACTTGTTTGTCGAGAGTCAAAATGTGGGGGACTGTGACAGAAAGCGTGATATTCGGAAATAGCGATCGCGTTTGGCGAGTCAACTCCAAAACTTCCTCAGCTTCAAAGCGACGCCCGAGTGCGTAGAAAGCATCAAAGTTGCCAATTTCAATCAAATCAGCGCCAGCTTCTACCGCAGCCACAAACTTTTCTGGTTCTACAGCCGATACACAAATTGGCAAATTTGTCAACTGTTTTGCCATCAATACCAAATCGCGATCGCAAGCAATATCGACAAATGTTGCGCCACCGAGATCCGCTGCTTTGACAACAGCCGCAACGTTGGCGGCATCAAAATTATTTAAACCGCTGATAATTTTCAGGGCGCGGCCTTGGTCAAATGCGCGCTGCAATTTAGAATTTACACTCATCGTTAGTTTTCCAACTCAGAAAATTTGTTAGACTCATTTTGACACGGATTAGAACAATTTTTGACTCTTGGACGAACTAGAGCAGAAGAAACCGCGTTTTTTACTCTATTATGTAGGGCGCGCATTGCGATCGGACATCCGTTACATCCGTTACAGAATCCGTTACAGAATCCGTTGCCGAACTTCCCGGCTGTCGAAATTTGTGCACATCTTTGATAACTTGTACCCAGCCGTCAGAAAGAGATTCCAAAATACGATCGCCCTTTTCCTTCGTCGCCACCGTCGCATCACCCAACACACCGCTATCAGTCAACTCTCGCGTCAGCCAAGCAAAAGGCAAATCACCTTCCATACTCAGCAAACTGTCAGTAGGCAAATCTCTCGGATATTCGCAAACTGCTCGATCCATTTTTACCTGCGACGGCAAAATTGACAACATCAAACTCGTTTCCGCATCACCGGCGTGAATTCCCAATTCTAACTCCTTCTCAGTTAGTAATTGGGCAGCCACATTCGGCACCCGCCAAACAAACAGCGGAAACACCGAAAAATCCTGATATTTTTGATGAATATCCCGCGCCGCAATTTCCATCACCTGCGGCTGTCCACCGTGGGCATTCATCAACACTAATTTCCGAAATCCTGCCCGATAAATACTGTCAGCAATTTCGCCAATTACGGCTAAAAGTGTCTGAGCGCTGAGCATAATTGTACCGGGAAAATGCCAGTGTTCGTTCGATTTGCCGTAGTACAAAGGCGGCAAAGCATAAGCGGGAATATTTGCATCTAACTTTGCCAGCGCTTTACCAGTAACCGCCGCACTAATTGCCGCATCTACAATTAAAGGCAAATGGGGGCCGTGTTGTTCGATCGCACCTAGCGGCTGAATTATCACAGTATTTTCCTTGTCCGGCATCGACTGAATTTCTGTCCAAGTCAGATAAGGAAAAAAGCGCGATTCTGGAATAAAATTGTGCATATTGTGGCTTTAATTTGATGGAAGGAAGTACAGATGTTTGGGTAGGGAAACGGCACTGCCGTGTCCTGTATTTCATCGGATTTAAAACTATATTCTGGAGGCAAGAGCAAAGACAAACAAGGCAATTATCTAGCCCGCAAACTCAAAACTAATTCTAAAGATAGATAACTGTTTCTGTCTGTGGGTAGATAATACAACATAGCAGATGCTTAAACTGCCCGCTAATACGACGACATCGCCCGCTGAGACCGAAAGACATAGAGACAACTACATTGATGGAACCTTGGCAAACCCCACAAACTAATTTAACCGACATTCCGATCGCCCAGGAACTGTCGCGCCGCACTCCTCGATCGCCGGATCTGCAAGCAGAAAACCGGGCGCTGCAAACGCTAGCCCGACAACTCGCCACCTCGCCGCACACGCTGCTCAAAACATTGGTGGCGATCGCCCAAGAATTGTGCGGCGCAGGCAGCGTCGGAGTCTGCCTGCTAGCAGAAAATACAGCTTCAGAACAAATCTTTCACTGGGAAGCCTTGGCGGGGGCGTGGGCAGCCGCAGCACAAACAAACAAATCCCCGACACTGCGCTTGTCAGGAACCAATCTAGACTTCCAAAATCCCCAGTTGTACTTGAATCCAGAACAATACTTCCCCGACTTGCAGCAGCTAGAAATGCCGATCGCCGAAGCATTAGTCCTGCCGCTGCTAGCAGACAATCAACCGCTGGGAGCAATCTGGATTGTATCTCACGATTCCCGGCAGTTCGATACCGAAGACTTGCGGATCGCGATCGCGCTAGCAGACTTTGCCGTTGCCGCTTTACAAGTCGATCGCGCCGATCGCACCGCTTCAGCATTGCGCGATCGTGAAAACCACCTGGCATTGATTCTCGACAGCGCCAAAGACTACTCCATCTTCACCCTCGACACCGGCGGACACTTTACCAGTTGGAACGCAGGCGCAGAGCGATTGCTCGGCTATGCTGAAGCAGAAATCGTCGGGCAGCACGGACGAATCATCTTCACCCCAGAAGACTCTGCTCTCAGAAAGCCGGAATTAGAAATGCACCTTGCCCTGACTGAGGGAAAGGCAGAAAACGAGCGCTGGCACGTCCGCAAAGACGGCAGCCGCTTTTGGGGCAGCGGGCTGGTGATGCCCCTGCGCGACGCAGCAGGCGAACTCCAAGGTTTCCTGAAAATCATGCAAGACAAAACCGATCGCCGGCAAGCAGAAGAAGCACTGCGCCAAAGCGAAAATCGCTACCGCACCCTCGCCGATGCCGTGCCCCAATTAATGTGGAGCAATACTGCCGACGGCAGGTTAGAGTTTTGCAACCAGCACTGGCAAAGGTACACGGGCTGGATGCCCGAACTACCTGTGACTGCGACAATGTTAGAAATATTTCATCCTCTGGATTTGCCAGCACTTGTCGCCACCCGCCACAAGGCGATTCCAGCCGGGGAATCCTACGAACTCGAATGTCGGGTGCTGCGGTTTGATGGCATCTACCGCTGGCATCTAGTGCGAGTTGCGCCAGTCAAAAACCAAGCGGGACAGGTGGTGCAATGGGTGGGGATCGGTATTGATATTGACGATCGCTTCCAAGCCGAAGCAAGTTTAGCAGAAAGCGACCGCCGCTTCCGCTTCTTGGCTGAGTCTCTCCCCCACCTGATTTGGAATGTAGGCACCGCCGGGGAAATTCGCTTTGCCAATCAAAAATGGTCGGAATATCTGGGAATGTCTTACGAGGAAGCCGTTCAAAATAATTGGGAATCCCTGATGCCACCGTCGGATTTGGCAGAATCTGCTGCCCGCTGGCAAGAGTGTCAAATCACCGGAGAAGTTTATCAAGTTGAGCTGCGCCTGCGGCGGGCATCAGACAAAATGGAACGCTGGCATTTGTCCCGCGGCCTCCCAATTCGCGACGCCGGGAATCAGATTGTTGAGTGGATCGGCACGAATACCGATATTCACGATCGCAAACAAGCCCAACTCCACGAACAGTTTCTCTCAGGCCTCGAACTCCGCTTGCGCCAGCAATCTCACCCCGCAGAAATGTTGTGGGAAGCCATGATTTCTATGGGAGAATATTTAAATGTCGATCGCTGCATCTGGCACGAAATCGATGCCGAAGCCGGACTGGCAATTGTCGATCGAGATTGGCACCAGCCCGGGCTGATCAGCGTCGCCGGTACCTATCAAATCTCAGACTTTAAGACGCCAGAAATGAAAGCTCTCTCTCTGGCAGGTCAAACACTTGTCATCTCAGATATCGCTAATGACCCGCAGACAGCGCCTTTGGTCGATAACTACGAGGCCATTGGCCTTAGCGCTTTAGTCGATGTTCCCTGCATTCAAGAAGGGCGCTGGGTGGCTCATTTGGTAGTCACATCACAGGCGGTGCGGCACTGGCGGACTGATGAAGTTTCGCTGATGCAAGAAATGGTGGCTCGCCTCTGGACTGTGATCCAACACGCGCGAGCCGTGCAAGACTTGCACGAAAGCGAGTCTCGGTTCCGCGCTTTAGCTGACAACATCGCCCAGTTGGCCTGGATGACAGATGCCAGCGGCTGGATTTTCTGGTACAACCAGCGCTGGTTTGACTACACGGGCACCACGCTAGAGGAAATGCAAGGCTGGGGCTGGCACCAAGTCCACCACCCGGAACACGTCGATCGCGTTGTGGCAAAATTTAGGCGCTGCATTATTGAAACAGGCGAACCCTGGGAAGATACTTTCCCCCTGCGCGGCACAGACGGATCTTACCGCTGGTTTCTCTCCCGCGCCGTGCCGATTCGCGACGAGCAAGGTAATGTGCTGCGCTGGTGCGGCACCAACACCGACATTACCGATCGCCAACTTGCCGCAGCGGAACGGGAACGCCTGCTAGCCGGGGAAAAGGCCGCCAGGGAGGAAGCAGAACGCGCTAACCGCGTCAAAGACGAATTTTTGGCTGTTTTGTCCCACGAATTGCGGACTCCCTTAAACCCGATTCTGGGCTGGGCGAAGCTGCTGCGATCGAAGACTCTGACACCGGAAAAGCAGCGTTACGCCCTAGAGACGATCGAGCGCAACGCCAAACTGCAAACCCAGCTTATCGAAGATTTGCTCGACGTGTCGGGGATTCTGCAAGGCAAAGTCAGCTTGAATATTGTACCTGTGGATTTAGCCGGGGCGATCGGCTCGGCGATTGAAACGGTGCGTTTGTCAGCGGAAGTTAAATCGATTCAAATCAGCACTGAATTTGCACCGCATATCGGCCAGGTGTTGGGCGATGGGAACAGACTTCAGCAGGTATTCTGGAATTTGCTGTCAAATGCTGTCAAGTTCACCTCGCCCGGAGGCAAAATTGATGTCAAGCTCGATCGCGCCGGCACCGATGCTCAAATTACTGTAACAGATACGGGCAAAGGCATTGAAACTGATTTTCTGCCCTACGTCTTCGACTATTTCCGGCAAGCCGACAGCACGTTTACGCGCAAGTTTGGCGGATTGGGTTTAGGATTGGCGATCGTCCGCCATCTCGTCGAGCTCCACGGCGGCACAGTGAAAGCCGACAGTGCAGGCGAAGCACAAGGCGCCACCTTTACAGTCAGGATACCCCTGATGCCGGTGCAACCAGAGACAATTCTTGCCCCGACTGCGCCGGAGTCATCCTTCAATTTGAGCGGTATCCGGGTGTTAGCGGTGGATGATGATGTCGATGCGCGAGATTTGGTGGTTTTTCTGCTGGAGGATTGTGGCGCAACTGTGACAGCAGTTTCTAACGCCGCCGATGCTTTGGCGGTGTTAACTCAGTCAGTGCCAGATCTGCTGTTGAGCGATATTGGAATGCCCGACACTGACGGTTATATGTTGCTGCGACAGGTGCGGGCTCTGCCGCCAGAGCAAGGCGGACTGGTGCCTGCGATCGCCCTCACCGCATATGCTGGAGAAATTGACTATCAGCAAGCCCTGGCTGCGGGGTTCGGGCGCCATCTTTCTAAGCCTTTAGAACCCGACAAGTTGGTGCAGGCGATCTTGGATTTGCTTGTGGGGCGATCGGGGGAAATTATTGTTTAAACTGTTTTTTGTGGATAAAAATATTTTTTTAACGAACCGCGAAGGCGCGAAGGGCGCGAAGAAGAAGAAGAAATAAAATAGGTTCGTAGTAAGGACTTTAGTCCTCTCTTGAATGAGGACTAAAGTCCTCACTACAAACCATTCTTTCGCACATCATATCAATTCCGGCTGCGCCGGAATGATATAGAGGAGAGGAGACGGCAGTGCCGTGTCCCTACAATGAATCTGGGGTAGGGACACGGCACTGCCGTCTCCTGATTTCGGTAATATTAATAATTCCGATGTTACCGGATTTGATATCATATCCAATAAAAAAACCTCACAGATCGAGGTTTTTTGATAATTATTATGTGCGATCGTCAGACAGGTTAAAACATCCTGTCCCTGCATCATACCCACATCTCTAAGATTTTATCCTTAGCGGTAGTCGGTACGAACTGCCGGATCGCGATCGCCCGTTGTAGTCGTGTGGCGAACATTTTCTTCACGTTTTTTGGGCATCAAACCTAACAAACCCGACAAGCCGAGTAAACCCAACCATCCCCAATCAAAATCGCGTTCGCGATCGGCATTATAGACATTAGATCGAGGAGTTGTGGTGGTGGTAGTGCTGTTAGTACCGGGAGCTGTATTTGTCTGAGCTGAAGCAGGCAGATGAGCTGGTGCAATGGCTAAACCAGCAGCGATAATACCTGCACCGATTGCTTTGGATAAGTCAGAACGTTTCATAATTCAAATGCTCTCTGTTGGCAAAAATCTTTAACTATCACCAATATATCGATCGGCTCTTAAAGCTAAATCCACCTGTAGCAGTAAACATTGCTAAACTCCACCTATTACTACAGATTGATATCCGATTTGTTTTTAGCAGGCGCATCAAATGAAACGTGACTTGCTGTGGCATTCCAGCAAGAGACAAGCGCGGGCCTTACAGCTTGGTTGCTTGTGAGGTTGAAGCCCCAAACATAATAGACAATCTAGTGTTGACAAAAAAAGGTAAACTCAGATATTGCACAGACAACAGTTAAAACTCGATCGACGGAGATCAAAACAAATTGGGTATAGAGCTACGCAGCTACGTATTTCTAGACAACTTGCAGCCGCAGCACGCAGCATACATCGGCACCATCGCCGCCGGATTCTTGCCGCTGCCTGGGGATGCGTCGCTGTGGATAGAAATCTCCCCTGGCATCGAAATTAACCGAATTACCGATGTCGCCCTCAAATCAGCCTCCGTGCGCCCTGGATTGCAGATAGTCGAACGTTTGTATGGGCTGCTGGAAGTACACTCAAGCCAGCAGGGAGAAACCAGGGCCGCAGGCAAAGCAATTCTAGAATTCATCGGAGTCCGCAGAGAAGAATGTATCAAACCGCGGGTGATTTCCAGCCAAATTATTCGCAACATTGACCCGCACCAAACCCAATTAATCAACCGCACTAGGCGCGGACAGTTGCTGCTGGCGGGACAAACGCTTTATGTCTTGGAAGTAGAACCGGCGGCCTATGCAGCGCTGGCGGCCAATGAAGCAGAAAAAGGCGCATCGATTAACATCTTAGAAGTTCAGGCTGTCGGCAGTTTCGGGCGGCTTTACCTCGGCGGCTCAGAACAAGATATTTTAGCAGGTTCCCGGGCAGCAATTGCGGCAGTGGAAAGCGTGACGGGTAGGGAAAGTTCAGCAATTTTGGGCCGCAAGGAATAGCCTTGATTCAGTTGACAGTTGACAGATGAGGGCGACCTCTATCTAAAAGAAAGAGGATGGTCGTAATGAATAGTTTTCTTTTAATTTCTTCCTAAAAGGGAGAGGATTTAAACCTATTATTTCTGCTTAAAGGAGATGCAATTATGGCAAACACACAGCATTTAGCGCTGTTAAAAAAAGGTGCAGTTAGTTGGATTGAATGGAGAAATCTCAACCCGAATATAGAACCGGATATCAGCGAAGCTAATCTTGGAGAAGTCAATCTCAGAGGTGCGTATCTTTGGCGATCGAATCTTTTTAAAACCGACTTATTTAAAGCTAAATTAATTTCTGCCAACCTCGCCGAATCCAACCTCAGTTTAGCAAATCTTGCTGGAGCGCAACTGCTCGAAACTAACTTAATTAAAGCAAATTTAACTGGAACTAATCTCCGAGAGGCCGACCTCAGAGGAGCTGATTTGAGTGGCGCTAACTTAATTGGAGCGGATATGAGTGCTGCGAATCTCCAACAAACCGATTTTGGAGATGGGAATCTAATCGGTGCGGTGATGTTTCGAGTTAATGCGATCGGCGCAAACTTCAATCATGCTAATCTCAGTCAAGCCAATTTGACTCAAGCCGAATTGATTGAAGCGCATTTTTACGCAGCCAATTTTTCAAAAGCTCACCTCGGCGAAGCTCACTTCACTGGAGCATATCTTTTCAGGGCAAATCTCAGTTTCGCGGACTTGAGCGCTGCCGATTTGCGGTGGTCAAACCTCGGCAAAGCTGACTTGAGAGGAGCGAATTTGACTGGCGCAAATCTCAGAGGAGCGAACTTGGCCGGAGCTAATCTGAGCGGTGCTCATTTGCAAGGCACAACCATGCCTGACGGCAGTATTGTTTCATCATAAGTTCGTAGTCAGGACTTCAGTCCTCAGAATTTTATGAGGAGTAAAGTCCAATGGCACTGAAATTTGGTAAATCACGGAGGATCAAACCATTGGAAACTCATTGTATACCAGCCAATCATTCAGACTTTTTCAGTGCCATTTGAGTAAAGTCCTGACTACAAACAATTGTTATACCGAATCGGCAAATTAATTTCCACCAGCCGGTGAGACATTGAACAGTCCTCTAACCGGGCCTGGAGCGGCCTCCGACTCTTGCCGCTGTCTCTGAGGTTGAGGTACAAACTGATCTTGGGCTGGGCTTCCTGGGGTGAAACAACCGCTAGCTTGAGGTGCTAGCTGGCAAGCTGGAGGCAGCGCCATGACTGAGGAATCGAAGGGATTGACGGCATCCGGGACACGGATAATTGGATCGCTGGAAACCTGCCGCTGCATGACTCGCCGGTACATCCCATTAACGCGGCTGGCATCCCGCTCGATTTCTTTTTCGGGAAAGGCAACAACGCCGCTAGGCGCACCAATGCCTAGATAGTCGCCCATGTAACCTTGCAAGCTGACGTTGTGGTAAAAGTCTCCTGAAGCTTCAAAGAATTGTCTGTTGAAGTCGTCGGCGATCGGGTGAAATCGAGCTGGTTCTGCTTGAGCTGATTTGACGGATGTCAGTGCGGCAGAGGCGATCGCGAGAATCAACGCACTGCTGAGGCTTTTTAACTTTTGACTCATATATTTCAGTTTCTAGATTAATTACGGTTCCAATATAGACTGATTATCGGCGGATTATTTGTGTTTTCTACAAGGTGTAAGCTATGGATGCTGCTGATTTAAAGGTGTTGCGCGATCGACTTTTGGATTTATTGTGTGAGTTTGCGTACCGCGAGGGCGACTTTGTGCTGTCTTCGGGGCAGAAAAGTTCTTATTATATTAACTGCAAACCAGTGACTTTGCACGCTGAAGGTGCTTTGGCGACGGGGCGCGTACTCCTCTCGATGCTGCCGTCGGAGGTGCAAGCTGTGGGCGGTTTGACCTTGGGTGCTGACCCGATTGTGACTGCTGTGAGTGTGGTTTCGGCTCTGGAAGGTCGATCGATACCAGCTTTGATTGTCAGAAAAGAAGCCAAAGGACACGGGACAATGGCGTATATTGAGGGGCCAACACTGTCTGAGGGCGCGAATGTGGTGGTGTTGGAGGATGTGGTAACGACGGGTAAGTCGGCGATGCAGGCGGTGGAGAGGCTGCGGGGTGCGGGCTATAAGGTCGATCGAGTGTTGTCGCTGATCGATCGAGAGCAAGGTGGAGGGGAGTTTTATCACTCTGTTGGATTGGATTTTCAGGCCGTTTTTACAATTAAGGATCTTCAAAAGTGGATGGCTAATAGGTCGTAAGATTAAATGAACCGCGAAGGCGCAAAGAACGCGAAGTCAGAGAAAGAAGAAGATGCTGTTCTTCCTTCGCGCTCTTGGTGTCTTCGCGGTTTAATCATTCCGATGCAATCAGATTTGGTATAACATATCAGTTTTGACCGCTCTACTTCATGGCTATGCAAAAAATACGTTTTGTTGACTTATTCTCAGGAATAGGCGGCATGAGATTAGGTTTTGAATCAGCCGCTCATTCCTTGAATCTGAAAACGGAATGCCTCTTAAGCAGCGAAATCAATCCCGACGCTCAAAAAGTTTACCACAAAAACTTTAACCACATACCATTAGGCGACATCCGACTAATTAACCAACTACCAGAACATGATATTTTACTAGCAGGATTCCCATGTCAATCATTCTCCGGTGCTGGCAAAAAAGCAGGTTTTGGAGACACCAGAGGCACACTATTTTTTGAGATGGCGAGGTTAATTGATACCTTTAAACCTCAAGCATTTATTTTTGAGAACGTCCGGGGACTTGTCAGCCACGACGGCGGCAGAACCCTCGAAACAATTAAACACGAAATCACCAGTAGAGGTTACAGCTTCGATTACTTTTTGCTCAATAGCTCTAACTTTAGCTTACCTCAGAACCGCGTCCGAGTTTATTTAGTAGGAATTTTAAATGCTTCGCCGCAATTTGGGTTAGTTTCCGACTTAGGGCCAAAAGATTCCCATTCCTGTAACCATCAACAGCTATCCTTATTTTCCCCCCTAAGTAAACCCGTCGCAGTTGCAGATATTTTGGAAGACAATCCAGATGCAAAATATGATTGTTCGCCAGAATTTGTCAACGCTTTGAAACAAATCGTTAACCAGGATCTCAATCGTTTGCATGGAATACGGCTAATCGACTATCGTGGTGGCAATTCTATTCATTCTTGGGAACTAGGTTTGCGAGGCGAGTGTAGTTTAGATGAAATTGAGTTGATGAACCGTTTTATATTGAAAAGGCGAAATAAAGAATTTGGACATCACCAAGATGGTAAACTATTAACTAAAGAGCAAATAGCTACTTTTTGTGCTCATCCCAATCTCGATAAAATTCTAGACTCCCTAGTAACAAAAAAGTATCTGCAACGGAATAATCAACTTTACAAACCTGTATCAGGTAACTTTTCCTTTGAAGTGTATAAGTTTCTTGATCCAGCTAAGATTTCTGTCACAGTTGTTGCTAGCGATGCCAATAGATTAGGAGTTTACCATAATCACCGAGTTCGCAGAATTACTCCCCGTGAAGCAGCCCGTTTACAAGGTTTTCCAGATAATTTTAGTCTGCATTCCAATGATGATAAAGCCTATCATCAAATGGGAAATAGTGTCAGTGTCAATGTAGTGACAACTGTTGCTGAAGAAGTTATCCAGAATGTCTTGTATTCTGCAAAGCGAGTTTCTTTCAAAAATGCTGTTTCATCAGGAGCAAGCAGCGAATTTATCAGATAAAATCCATTGGTATCAGAATTAATATTACCGGAAATTAGGAGACTGCAATGCCGTGTCCCTACAATATTATTTTGGGTAGGGACACGGCACTGCCGTCTCCTCTATATCATAAGGAGTGTAACCGGAATTGATATCAAATCCGTTGGCATCAGAATTATTCATCTCTTCTCTTCTCTTTCTCTGCGCTCTCTGCGGCCTCTGCGGTTAAAACATTCCAAATTACTCTGGGTAAGTAATGCGAGAAATTCCCGCCCTACCAATCAATCAGGTTAAAGTTGTGCAAAAACTTCTCCAACTAAGTCAAAACATCAGCATAAACATGAGTCTGCATCGGACAGAAATTCGGAGTAGCGATTTCCTATATGTGATTACACTAAGGCGGAGTAGTATTTAGTTAGTGCTTTTTAAATTTAAGAAACAACATTTAACGGTGCATGGTTCAATGCTTTTTGTAGCAGAGAACTTGCTAAGTCGTGAAATCCTAAAACGCTCATAATATTTGCATCACGGAGATAGCCCTGCCAATTCTGTGTTTCTTCCATAAAAGCTATTTCTTGTCGGACATAATAAGCTTCTCCCCAGAAGAGCTGCCCTCCCTGTGCAGAGATAGGAACTGCTCGCCCATCAAAAAATTGTACATCTTTGTATTTGAATGCAGATTTTTCTGGTGAATTGCTGTAGTGGCAAAAGTCTGTTAATCGCCATAGTACAAATCCTCGTTTACGGAGGAAGGAATCGATATCCCCAAAAAGGGGCTGGCCAACATAAATAGGGTTAAATTCTACTTCTACTTGTAAAGCCCGGACAGAGGTCAAACAAGTCTCGCCTCCTTCTAAAATCCCTAATTCAGACCCTTGAGTATCGAGTTTAATGAAATCTACATGATTAATAGTTGAACCGGACAACCAGTTATCCAGAGTAGTTAGCTCAATTTCTATTTCATTAACTAATTCTACACCAGCTAAAACAGGAATAAAATTGATTAATGATGAGTCAGGCTGATACAAAGAACTACAGGCTGGCTCTTTAGTTGAAAAGAGTGTTTTTTTGCACGGGTAAGGCCCGAGAGCTTGAGCAACAAAGTGTATATTGCAAGGCCCCTGATAGCTACTTTTCAAACGCTCACATTCATCAGAATCTGGGTCAAACCCTATCAGGGTAGCATGGGAACCCAAAACAGACCAAGCATCAGCAAATCCCCACCGACAGCCTACATCTACAATCACTAAATTCTGCTCTAAATATTGGGCTAAAGAAGCAATGATTGGTAAGTGAGCTGAATTTAATGGCTTACTTTCACTAGACATAAATAATAACTAACCTTTTACGGGAAAATTTTGGATTTAATTTTAAAATTTATTGAGCAATCAAGGTGGGCAATGCCCACCTGATTAATGTTAGCCTAGCGCTACAGGTTCCTTAGCAAGAAACTTCTCCAATTCAGTCAAAGCATCGGCATCAACTTTCGTCTGCATCGGACAGAACTTAGGCCCACACATCGAACAGAACTCCGCAGTTTTGTAGATATCTGCTGGCAAAGTTTCGTCGTGATATTCCTTCGCGCGTTCTGGATCTAATGACAGCTCAAATTGACGGTTCCAATCGAAATTGTAACGCGCTTTCGAGAGTTCATCGTCTCTGTCTCGCGCCCCCGGACGACCACGCGCAATATCAGCAGCATGAGCCGCAATTTTATAGGCAATCAGCCCATTTCTGACATCCTCAGCATTCGGTAAACCGAGGTGTTCCTTCGGTGTTACATAGCAGAGCATTGCAGTGCCGTACCAACCAGCCATCGCTGCGCCGATCGCAGAAGTGATATGATCGTAACCGGGAGCAATATCAGTCACCAGCGGCCCCAAAACATAGAAAGGTGCTTCCGAACATTCCTCCATTTGTTTCTTGACATTGAACTCAATTTGATCCATCGGAACGTGGCCTGGGCCTTCCACCATTACCTGGATGTCATGTTCCCAAGCTTTGCGAGTTAATTGTCCCAGAGTTTTGAGTTCAGCTAATTGAGCCGCATCCGACGCATCGTGGGTGCAACCGGGGCGCAAAGAATCTCCCAAACTAAACGAAACATCGTATTTTTTGAAGATTTCAATGATGTCGTTAAAGTGAGTGTAGAGGGGATTTTGTTTGTGGTGATGCAGCATCCACCGCGCCAAAATGCCGCCACCACGAGATACAATTCCAGTCAGCCTATCTCTCACTAATGGCAGATGCTCAATCAGAATTCCGGCGTGAATAGTTTGGTAATCTACGCCTTGTTGAGCGTGTTTTTCAATGATATGCAGAAAGTCATTGGCGGTCAGACTTTCCATGTTACCATGAACGCTTTCTAGGGCTTGATAAATCGGTACTGTGCCGATCGGTACTGTTGAAGCTTTGATAATCGTAGTCCGAATTTCATCGAGATTACCACCACCGGTGGACAAGTCCATAACGGTATCAGCACCGTATTTGATTGCTAATGTCAGCTTGTCAACTTCTTCCTGCATATTGGAAGAGTTGGGAGAAGCACCGATATTAGCATTGACTTTGCATCTGGAAGCAATGCCGATCGCCATTGGCTCCAAATTCGTGTGATTGATGTTAGCCGGAATAATCATCCGTCCCCGTGCTACTTCGGCGCGGATCAGTTCTGCTGGGAGATTTTCTCGCTTAGCAACATAGTCCATTTCCTCAGTGATGACACCTTGACGAGCGTAGTGCATTTGAGATACATTGGCCTGCCCCTGACGCTTAGCGATCCATTCGGTACGCATAATATTGAATTCCTTGATAAACAGCTTCCCTCCGCTGGTATTACCCAGACTCAGGTTCTAAGGGTGTTTTCTCAGCCCGGATTTTCGGGCACCCCTAGCTTTGGTTTATAATACTAGCACTTATGTTGGGGAAAGATTAAATCTTTATGAACAATTCCACAACTCCGTAAAATTTTAAGAATTTTATAATTTTTATTAAAATTTAAAGATATTTAATTTGGCAATTTATAAATGCTTGTAAAGCGGAGCTATCTCATAGGTAATCGCTCTTTCTCTATTTATGATAGTTTTGCCATAAAAACAAGAGCGATTACCCAGAAGTTAACAACTCAAAAATAAATCACAATTCATCGGGATTAATGCCCATTTGGCGCAACTTTTCTGCCAAACGCTCAGCCCGAAGTCGTTGTTCTTCGGCGCGAAGGCTTTCTTGTTGAGCGCGAAGGCTTTCTTGTTGAGCGCGAAGGCTTTCTTGTTGAGCGCGAAGGCTTTCTTGTTTTGCACGTTCCTCTCCAATTAATAACAAATTGCCTTCACTATCCCACCAACGCAACCAAGGCAAATTCATCTCATCATATTCGCCTTGCCAAATTCCCAGTTCAACTCCAAGCTGGGGAATCGGATAGCGGCCATGTTCATTTGGCCTCATGCGCTGATAGCAATTGTCTTGTAAATGATACATTTCTACAGAGGCTTTTTTGACTTCGTAAATCCCGTAAAAAGGTACTCTAATCGCCTGTTCATAAACCCAAAATTTGCCAACTTTTTGTTTTTCTTCTTGACCTGGTTCGGGCGGTGGTGTCCTGTCTCGTTCTTCTGAACCGTTTCCCGATACAAATTCCAGTACAATTAACGGTGCAATGTATTCTTTCCACAATACATAGGAACGTCGCACCTGACCATTTAAAAGTGGCGGTACATTGGGGACGTAAAACCAATCTGGTGCTTCGGCACCGCGTTCGGGAGGGTCAGTTAAACGCCAATAAATCCCACAATCTTGACCGATACGGTAGCGTGCATCAGGGTGAATTTGTTGCAAAATTGGTCGCAGCGAATCGGTGAGAATAATGCTTTGAGGCAGTTCTTGAAAGTTCTTCACAAAAGTACCGTCAGACTCGGGCAGTTCAGTGTGGTCGGGGAGATGGGTGACTTCCAATTCAAATGATTTGGCAATAGTCATAGAACTTGCGTTATTTGAGGAATTAAACTTATTGTAGCAGAAGGAAGAAGTTCGGCAATGGATTTTGTAGTCGCAGGGTTCAGTACAAGTGTCAGAAAGAAGAAAGAATCAGGAATCAGCGAATGACAATTTTCCGGCAAATTTATAACTATTATAAAAAAGTCATCCTAACCCAAGATTAAATCAATACTCACTAGAAATTCAGGAAAAGCCAGTGGCGAAACTTGTTCTTCGCGCTCAAATCTTTGTATTGAAGTATAGCCATTTGCTGTGGGATCGCGGTAAACTTCTAAACAATTAGCTTCTAAATCCCACAACCATACTTCCTGAATCCCAGAACGAGCATAGTTAGGTACTTTCACATCCCGATCAAAATCAACTGTACTATCTGAAACTTCAACTAATAGCAAAACTTCTGACGGTATTGGATGGGCTGTTTCGTAGTAGTCATCACGAGGTTGTAGCAAGACAACATCTGATTGAGGTTCGGTACGTTGAGTTAACCGAATTGGGTTTTGAACATCCAAAATAGCACTTTCTTCTGGAATTTGGCGAAACTGTCGGATCAGTCGTCGCACACAAGTAGCATGACGAGTACCAATTGCAGCCATTTGGATGATTTCTCCTTCTATTAGTTCGACTCGTTCATGATTGGCAAAAACACCAGCCTCACTCATTAAGTGGTATTCTTGCACAGTAAATAGCCGTCTTTGGGTCTGAACAGACATAACTATTCTCCTTTTTTTTTGCGGTTAGCCTAAGTTTACTTATTTTCGCTTCTAATATTCTAGCTACAGAAGAAAGCAGCCTAACCCAAGATTAAATCAACACTTACTTGGAAATCAGGGAAAGCTAACGGTGAAATAATTTCTCCTCGCTCAAATCTTTGGATGGAAGTGTAGCCATTTGCCGTAGGATTGCGGTAAACTTCTAAACAGTTAGCTTCTAAATCCCATAACCAGACTTCCTGAATCCCCGATCGCGCATAATTCGGTACTTTCACATCACGATCGAAATCAACCGTACTATCTGAAACCTCTACCAAAAGCAATACCTCTGACGGCATTGGATGCGCTGTAGCGTAGTAGTCAGAACGAGGCTGTAGCAATACCACATCCGGCTGAGGTTCAGTCCTTTCTGTCAACTGAATGGGATCTTGAACACCCAAAATAGCACGTCTTCTCTCCAGATCGGAGAACACAGCGATCAGACGCTTTACACAACTTGCATGACGAGTCCCAATTGCTGCCATTTCGATAATTTCTCCTTCGATCAATTCAACTCTATCATCTTCACCAAAAACGCCAGCCTCAGCCATCAGGTGATATTCTTGCACTGTAAATAGTCGTCTTTGCATTTGAACAGACATAACTATTATCCTTTTTTAGCAGTTGGTTTTAGTTTACTATTTTAACCCAAAATTAAATCAATACTCACTGTCAACTCGGGAAAAGCCAGCGGCGAAACCAATTGTCCCCGCTCAAACCTTTGCATTGAAATATAGCCATTGGTCGTCGGATCGCGGTAAACTTCTAAACAGTTTGCTTCCAGATCCCAGAGCCATACTTCCTGAATCCCCGATCGCGCATAATGCGGTATTTTTACATCACGATCGTAATTAACGGTACTATCTGCTACCTCTACCAACAGCAAAACATCCTGGCTATTTGGCAAGGATTCTTCATAAAAATCAGCGCGACGCTGTACTAAAGCAATATCAGGTTGAGGTTCAGAATTATCATTAAGGCAAATAGGATTTTGCACTCGGACGATCGCACTTGTTCGCACTTGGTCGTAAAAAAACTCTGCCAGGCGATCGACACGGGCGGCGTGACGCCTACCAATTGCAGCCATTTGGATAATTTCTCCTTCTATAAGTTCCACTCGTTCGTTATCTCTAAATACGCCAGCCTCATTCATCAGGTGGTATTCTTGCACAGTAAATAGTCGTCTTTGAGTCTGAACAGACATAACTATTCTCCTTTTTTAGCAGTTGGTTTTAGTTTACTATTTTAACCTAAGATTAAATCAATACTCACTGGAAAGTCTGGAAAAGCCAGCGGCGAAACCAATTGTCCCCGCTCAAACCTTTGCATTGAAATATAGCCATTGATCGTCGGATCGCGGTAAACTTCTAAACAGTTTGCTTCCAGATCCCAGAGCCATACTTCCTGAATCCCCGATCGCGCATAATGCGGTATTTTTACATCGCGGTCATAATTAACGGTACTATCTGCTACCTCTACCAATAGCAAAACATCCTGGCTATTTGGCAAGGATTCTTCATAAAAATCAGCGCGGGGTTGGACTAAAGCAATATCAGGTTGCGGTTCTGAGTTATCATTAAGGCAAATAGGATTTTGCACTCGGAAAATCACCAACGACTCTGGAATGCGGCTGAACATTCGCGCCAGGCGATCGACACGGGCGGCGTGACGCCTACCAATTGCTGCCATTTCGATAATTTCTCCTTCGATCAGTTCCACTCGTTCGTTATCTCTAAATACCCCAGCCTCACTCATTAGGTGATATTCTTGCACTGTAAATAGCCGTCTTTGAGTCTGAACAGACATAACTATTCTCCTTTTTCAACAGTTGATATAAGCTTACCATAAAAAAACCGCCCAAACAGAGCGGTTAAAAGAGGAAAAATTTAAATTTCTAACATAATCTAAAAAACATTTAATTACTGGTAGACATATTAGTAGAGCAAGCATTGCTCACTCTACTAATAGTCTTAAAGCAGAGTAATTGCAGCGGATGCTGGAGCGCCGATCGATCCTGGGCCAAAGCCTAAGTTTACAGTTCCAACAGTCAACCCAAGAGGGTTATTAATTGTCAGACTGACGCTAGTTTGACCGGGATTAAAGTTGACCGTACCACCAGAAGGTTTCGCAGCAAATGGCCCGACAATATTGAAGTCTACATTGTTGACAGGTTGACCGCCGCCAGGAGCAACAATCAAAAAGTCGATCGATGCTGAAACCCCAGTATTGCCGCTGCGGTTAATCGTGAAAGTTCCAGCAGCGCCATCAGCCACAGAACCAGGAGACGAACCGTAGGAGAAGAAAGTAGGAGGTACAGCAGTAGTATCAATAATGCTTAGAACCGCTGCTGAAGGACTCGCCAAAGTACCGCCGCTCAAGAACAAATTCACCGTCTCAGTCGGCTCTGTGATGCTATCAAATAAAGTTTGAACAGGAACTTGCACGCTAGCTTGTCCGGGTGCAAAATTCACCGCTTGAACTACAGCGGTATAATCCGGTTGAGAACCCGCAGCCAGAGCAGTACCGTCGCCAGTGCGGAACAGAATCGTTGCCGGCACAGAAAGGTCGCCACCACGATTGATCGTAATCGGAGCAGTGCTACCTTCGTTGACGCTGTAGGTAGCCGCACTGAAGAAAAATGTGTTTTGACCCGGAGTTGGAGTCGGAGCAGGCGTCGGAGTCGGAGTAGGCGTCGGAGTCGGAAAAGGCGTCGGAGTCGGAAAAGGAGTCGGTGTCGGAGTTGGGACGGGGGGCACATCCAGAATCGTCAAGATTGAGGGATTGCTGCCCACATTGCCGCCGCTGAGCACCAAATTGACTGTTTCTGCCGATTCCAGCATCATGTCGCTCAGAGCCGAAATCGTGAAACTAGCGCTATTTTGTCCCGCCGCAAAGTTCAGAGAACCAGCAGCCACGGTGTAATCAGGTGCAGTCCCACTAGATGATGCGGAACCGTCAACAGTAGCGTAGCCGATCGCAGCAGCAGCAGTGCCGCCCGATCGAGTAACGTTAATTGTGGCCACACCACCTTCATTCACCGTGTAACTCTGCTGGCTGAATTGGAAAATACTCGCAGGCGTTGGAGTCGGCGCAGGCGTCGGAG
This sequence comes from Oscillatoriales cyanobacterium PMM_0080, assembly GCA_949127775.1. GTDB lineage: Bacteria > Cyanobacteriota > Cyanobacteriia > Cyanobacteriales > Microcoleaceae > Microcoleus. The sequence goes on along the minus strand of CASBQF010000300.1, from coordinate 31,853 downwards.
TCGGAAAAGGAGTCGGAGTCGGCGTTGGGGTTGGAGTCGGCGCCACCAACACATCAGAAATCCCCAGAATTGTGGCAGGTAGAGTACCCAAAGTCGCAGCGCCTACGGGAGCCTGAAGTTGCAAAATTGCCGTTTCAGTTCCCTCAGCGATACCGTCAGCCACCAGATTAAAGCTGATAGTCTTGGGCGAGGTTTCGCCGTCAGCAAAACTTACCGTTTGGGGCTGTGCCAAGTTGTAGTCGGCAGGGCCGGCTTGACCGTTAGCTCCGCCGGGAGAGACAGTGTAGTTGACAGAGACTGCGCCTTGACTGCCGCCTGTGCGGGTAACTTGCACGGTAGCATTGCCGCCTTCTGTGCCACCAAAAGTAGGCTGGCTGAAGTTGAGAATGCCGCCGGGGGGAGTTGGTGTGGGCGTTGCGGGTACTGTTGGCTGGTCAGAAATTCCAAAAATCGCTGCGGGTAGAGTGCCTAAAGTCGCGCCGCCAACTGGAGGTAGCAGTTGCAAAAGCGCTGTCTCGGTTCCTTCTGTTAGCGCGTCAGTTTTCAGATTGAAACTGATTTGAGCGGCAGTTTGTCCATCTGCAAAGCTAACTGTCTGAGCGGGCGCTGCGGTGTAGTCGTCGGGAGTAGCGCCGTTGACTGCGCTGGGAGTGATGATGTAGTTTGCCGATACTGCGCCCTGAGTGCCGCCGGTGCGCGTGACATTCACAGTCACGATGTCTCCTTCTTTGCCACTGTAAGTAGGCTGGCTGAAGTTTAAGACGCCGGCACCCAGAACGGGTGTTGGTGTCGGGGCTGGTGTTGGTGTCGGGGCTGGTGTTGGTGTCGGGGCTGGTGTTGGGAATCCGGCTAATTGAAACCAAGCCGGGTTAGCGGTGAGTTCGGCTGCGGTTTTGCCTTGGATGTTGACTAAATACTCGCCCGTGCCGGTATCGCGAATCAGGGTATTGCCGATCGCAATTCCATTCGATCCTGTACCATCAATAAATTGCAAATCGCTGAATTGAATGCCACCGAATAGTTGGATGACATCATTTCCGGCAACTCGGAAGTCGGTAATCACATCAGCATCGGAGACTCCGGGGCCGCCTGTGGTGGATGTTGGCCTGCCGTCGCCTACTCGCCCGATCGCAAAAATGTCATCTCCACCACCACCGCTCATCGTATCAGAACCAAGGTCGCCGTAGAGTACGTCGTCGCCAAGGTCGCCTAGAATCAAGTCGTTGTTCTTACCACCAAACATCGTGTCATTATCTTTACCGCCGAACAGACTGTCATTCCCGTCATTGCCGAAAACACTATCCCGGCCGATGTCGCCTCTAACTAAGTCATCGCCTTTGCCGCCGTAAACTTGGTCGTTGTCTTTGCCACCAAAAACACTGTCATTGCCTTCATTGCCGTTGAGAATATCATTGCCGGGGCCGCCGAAAATCAGGTCATTTCCGCTTAATGCAATAATCGCATCATCTCCATCTAGCCCGCTGATGGTGTCGTCACCTAATAAGTTTCCTAGCCCAATTAGGCGACCGTCTGGTAAAAGTCCAGGTATCACATCGGGGCCGAGAGTTCCTGTTATGTTTGCCATTTTTTATTACTCCACAGGTTAATTATTTTTGCTTTTGGTAGAAGCACCTGTAGAGATTATTCAGGGTAATATTGTGGTGTTTTAAATTGACAGATGACTCGGCAAAAACCGGGTATTTATGTCAGTATTTACTACACTTTTTTCGCCAAGCGATCGCCCGGGCAATTATCTGCTGTCGGGCTATTTGGCAACTGTATTTCTACTTCGATGTCCTGTTAATGTTTGAGAATAACAATGCTGTAGTAATGTTCCCGAAAATTTTAAATATTTTAGAATCAGAATTAATACTTATTGGATTTAGAATATAAGGACGATCGTCAATTAATATTACCGCCAATAGTCAAGCTATATGTTTCTATCAAATTAAGCTGTTTCAGGACAATATTTGAAAATATTTGGATAAATCTTGTGCGATAAAATTTGGGGTTTGACATCAATTCCGGCTCCGCCGGAATGATATAGAGGACACGGCAGTGCCGTTTCTTGCGCAATAAATTACGGTAGGGAAACGGCACTGCCGTGTCCTGATTTTCGGTGATATTAATTCGGATGCAACCAGAATGGATATAAAGTCCGCACAACGAACCAATTTTAACCGCAAATAATCAAATTAGAGTGTGTACTAACCTTACACCTTGTGCCTAACTAACTATCCGAATATTCATCGGATTATGACAGATTTTCAGTATCTTTCTCCCCCGCAGCAAATCCTTCTGTATCCTGCTTCAATTCTGATACGATCGCACCTCGATCGCGCCAAGCCTCACTATTTTCGGGTTCGATCGCGATCGCCCGATCGTAAGCTGCCATTGCTTCTTCGTAGCGCTTTACTGCTGACAAAGCTGTACCGCAGTGATGCCAAGCATCGTAGGAGTCTGGCTTAATCGCGATCGCTTTTTGATAAGCTGCGATCGCCTCTTGATACTTGTGCAATTTTGCTAGAGATTCGCCTTTGGCAAACCAAGCTTCGTAACACTCCAGATTAAGGGTAATTGCTTTGTCGTAAGATGCAATTGCTGCTTCGTGTTGCGACAGTTTGTCGAAAATTGCGCCTCGGTTATGCCATACTTCAAAATCCTGCGGTTTAATGGCAATTGCTTTGTCGTAGGCTGCGATCGACTCTTGATAACGCTGCATTTTTCCGAACACAGCGCCTTTATTGTACCAAACTTCGTATTTGTCGGCCCGGATGCCCAAAGCTCGATCGTAAGAATCGATCGCATCGCTGTAGTGCAGTAGTTTCCACAGCATATTGCCGCGATTGTACCAAGTTTCGTATCTGTTGGGATTAATCGCCACAGCCCGATCGTAAGAATCGACAGCTTGTGCATACTGTTGTACTTTCCCTAACATCGCGCCTCGGTTGTGCCAGATTTCGCTGTCGGTGTCTTTGATCGCCAGAGCGCGATCGTAACTGGCGATCGCCTCTTCGTAATGCTGCAATTTACCCAACAAAGCTGCTATGCTATGCCAACAAGCGTATTTTTGAGACTCGCCCGAACTTGCTTGCTCGTAACAGACGATCGCTTCTTCATACTTGTGTAATTTTGCCAGCAAATTCGCTTTACCATACCACGCTTCGTAGTTATCCGGTTTAATCGATATTGCTTGGTCATAACAGGCGAGTGCTTCTTCTTCGCGCTGCATTTTTATTAACACATTTCCGCGCCAATACCAAGCCTCATCCAAATTATTATTCGTTAAAATAGCTTTTTCAAAGCAGACTACTGCCTCGTTGTAATCGCCTTTAGAATAAAGTTCTTCTCCTTGCTTGATATAATCATCAGCAATCAAATTTCCCCCATCACCAGGTGATGTTTGCGAAGTTTGGGAATCGTTTAACTGCGGTTGAGGTGCGACTTTGACAGCTTCCTTGGCAACAATTGCGGGAACTTGCGAGATTTCTTGAACAATTTGAGATTTTTTATCATAAACTTCTGTCAGCAAAACTTGCAGGTGCATCAAAAATTGAGATTTTAGGGTTTCAATCTGCTCGACGGAGGATTTAGAAATTTCAGTTTCTCTACTTAAAAAATCAATGGATTGTTTGGCTGCACTCAGTTGTGCTTCTAATTCATCTCTTAACTTTTGAGTCAGTTGGCTAGAATTATTCAGCTCTGATTCCAACACACCAATCCCCTGCAATCTTTGATTGGCATCAGCAACTAACTGTTTGACTACCAGCCTGCGGATCAGCCAAAAAAAGGCAATTGTCACTGGTGGAAATACAGTACCAAGAATTAGTAAGATATTCAGCAGATTTATCGTGTTGTTAAAACCATATCCAGATTCAGAACTACCAGCAATCGGGGAAATGAAATCGAAAGCTTCGCGAACTTGAGGATTGCTGTCGGCTCCATTTTTAATTAATTTTGTCAGCCAGGTTTCTTGTAAAGATTTTGTTAATTCATCGCCGGATGTAGCACCAGTATCCGCCTTGATTTTTGCATCAGCAGATAACTGTGGCCCGGCGGCTGCTACCAGCAAACCAGTCTGCGATTTTACCGCAATTCGTGGGGAAAATTGTTCGTGGGCGATCGTCTCAGGCGCGCTAATTGACTCAGCCGGACGGGAAACGGTAGTATTGATTGCATCAACAAAGTTGCTAACGGCAGGCGTCACACCAGAGACTGGAGGTGCAACAGGAGCAGCCTGAGTATTGGTAGTTAAATTCTGGGATGCGAGGGCAGCCAGAGTCAAAAGAGCTACATTTGAGACCCGCATAAACGTCAACTCACCTAGGAGAAATTAGTGCTTGTTTGTTTGGCGATCGTTCGATCGACCTCATACTCTCAGCAGTTAGAATTACTCTCGATGAGAAATCCTAGCGGTACTATCTCCAAAATACGGGCTGCGTCTGGCTTGTCAGGAAAAGTGCCAAGAATCTTGGCTGTGGAACTTTTGTCAAAAAATCTACTCTCGCACCTCATCCGGTTCAAAAAAGGCGTTGCTGAATTTAGGTATGATTCACCTAGCGAAGGCAATCCCTGAAATTTAGAGTAGTAGGGGCAATTCATGAATTGCCCGGGCAATTCATGAATTGCCCCTACTCTAAATTTCGGAGGCAAATCATACTCCTTTCTCAGCAACGCCCAAAAAACCTCGGAATCATCAAGTTGGTTGAGGTGGCTTCACCAATCTGCACAATTAACTAGCCAAATATTCCGATTAACCCGCCCCAACCAACCTAATTTTTAGATCTAAACTTTAGCTAAAACAGCCTCTGTTTGCATGAAATTCGTCGCTACATCCAAATCAGCGCCGTAAATTTCACAGCTATTGTTCGGACTTTCAATCAGTTTAATCTTGTGCAATTCTGCGCCCAATTCCCGAATGGGCGATCGCAACAATTGACCGATCCGCACCGCAATATTTTCCGCAGTCGGTACAACCTTCTCAAAATAAGCAATATCCTTATTTAAAAAAGTGTGATCGAAGGGTTCAACAACATAATCGTCGATCGCCTTTTGCAGAGCTTCCAAATCAGCAATCATCCCAGTCCGCGCATCAATTTCCCCTTTAATAGTCACCTCTAAATGATAGTTGTGACCGTGACCATTCGGACGAGCACATTTGCCGTAAATTTCCGAGTTTTCTTCAAAGCTCAAATCGGGACGAGCTAACCGATGGGCGGCACTAAAATGAGTGGACAGAGTTAAATAAGCTTCCATGCCGTTTCCTAAATATTCAGCCCAAAGTTCGGGGTGTTCAAACAATTGAATTTTGCTCAGAGGCAAATGAGGAGCTAGCCTCAGCCAAATTTGCCGTGCTATGTTTTCGGTAGTTGGCAGAGTTTGCTCAAATTCCGGCCACGCTTCGTTAAGGTAGGAAAAATCGAGATCCTTGGTAACTTCTCGCTTGATGACGTGCTTGACATCAGACAAGTTGAGCACCATGCCGTACTCGTCGAGTTCTCCTATCATGGAAACGTAAAGAACGTAATTGTGTCCATGTCCCGGTGCACGGGCTGTTGGGCCAAACCGTTCAAAGTTCTCGGCTTCGCTCAACTCCGGTAGCCAGTACCGGTGACTCGCCGAAAACTGTGCCCGACGATTGATGATGCACTGCATAAAAGTCAAGTAGGGTAAGTTTGTTAAGTTCTGTGAAGGACTTACTTTCTTAAGGATAAACAATTTTCGCTGAAATTTTCCAATAATTTGAGGGTGCTGTCGATGAAGTTATACGAATTTTCCACATATTGGCAACACATTGTCGATCGAGCAACCGGGCCGTTTTTACGCCACAACACAGATATCCGGCAGAAAATACCACTACAAAACAGTTTTTCGCCATCAATTGTTAATCCATCAGTTACCAGTCTGTAGGAAAGTGCGATCGTCAGTTTTTTTTGCCACACTGGACACTCTACGATTCAATTTTTTCGTCTAAGATTTGCAATATCGCAATCCTAAATGATTTGTACATATGTAGGGGTAGTGCCCCCGTGCCTACCCCCAGCATAAAGAGAGGGCAACCACGGGGGGTTGCCCCTACAAGAATTACACAACTGATTTAGGACTGCAATATAGCAGAAAGAAGAAACAAAAACAAAGAAGAAAAAATCAATCAAATCAATGATTCCAGCCATTAATAACCTCCTAACCATCGGGTGCGGTTGTTATAGTTACCAGAAATAATTGGTTTAAAGCCTCTCCCTGATCGAGAGAAATTAAAAGAAGACGATTCATTACTCCAATCCTCTTCCTTTCAGGTAGAGGTCGCTATTAACTGTCAACTGTCAACAGTCAACTGAATGAACACTTTGCGGTTCAGTTGCGACCAAAACCGATCGCCCATTACCAACTAGCAATTACCAAATATTAATGAATTGGATTACTGAACGAGCCGATCGCTTTTTTGAAAATTTGTCGGGTGCAATGACAACCCCGATATTTTTTGTGGGCGACACTCATCTGTCCATCAACGCGATATTAAAACTACTCATCTTAGTTCTATTTGCCTTAATTATAGCTCGGATAATCAGTGAAGGAATCAAACGCAGCCTGCTAGTTCGCATGGGATTAGATCGCGGCAGTCGAGAAGCAATTTCCACCATCATCAGCTATATTTTAGCAACACTTGGCTGTATATTCGTCATGCAAGGTGCCGGAATCAACCTCACTTCTCTCACCGTCTTAGCAGGCGTTGTTGGTATTGGTTTCGGCTTCGGATTGCAAAATCTCGCCAGCAACTTTATCAGCGGTCTCACTCTGCTATTCGAGCAGCAAATTAGAGTCGGAGATTTCATTGAAATAGACAATTTATTAGGAACAGTAGAAACAATTTCAATTCGCTCCACAATCATCAAAACAATTGATGGACTATTTGTAATCATCCCAAATATTAAATTTGTCGAAACTAACATAATTAACTGGAGTTACAGAGACCCCAGATGTCGCCTCCGCATCCCCGTCGGCGTTGCTTATGGTTCTGACCCAGTAATAGTTACCGAAGCGCTGTTAATTGCGGCACGGATGGAATCAAATGTGTTGTCTCATCCTTCTCCTAAAGTATGGTTTCGCGGTTTTGGAGATAACGCTTTAAATTTTGAACTTTTGGTTTGGATTGACCAACCACAGGAAAGCGATGCCATTAAAAGTGCGGTCAATTTTTTAATAGATTACGAATTCCGCCACCGAAGTATCGAAATCCCATTTCCCCAGCGTGATTTGTGGCTGCGAAACCCACAAGAGTTAACTAAAGTTTTTCACGATCGCAAAGACGACAATTCCAACGGCAAAGTTTTCCCCCAGAATGCCAAACATTCAGCAGAAATTCAATCTAATTCCACGATTTCCGATCATAAAAAGCATGGGGCTAAATCACCTAATAACTGGACGCTGCGAGATTTATTGCGGCGAGTAACTTATTTTGAACAATGTACGGATTTAGAACTGCGGCAATTAATTGAATACGGCTACCGACAACTATTTTCAGCCGGACAGATTGTCTGTAAAGAAAATGACCCTGGTGATTCTTTTTACATTATTCTTTCTGGTGCTGTAGAAGTTCTTTCTCAAAAAGCGGATCAATATATTGCGACGCTTCACGAGGGTGAGTTTTTTGGAGAAATATCTTTGCTGTTGGGAACTCCGAGAACGGCGACTGTTAAAACTAGCGAAGATGCAATTTTGTTTGTGGTGGAACGCCACGACTTGCAAAAACTTTTAATTGAACAGCCGAATTTAGCAGATCAGATTGCTCAAAAATTGTCCGAACGCCAGCAAGCTTTGAGAGATTTGGGATTATTAGATGGGGACTCTCTCGGACAAACTCCTTTTATTAAAATTCGCAAGCGAATTCAAGTTCTTTTTGGAATTTAACAATTTGGGAATGGGGAATGGGTAATTAGTTAAGTAGATTAGTGAGAAAATACATAAGCCAAAATGAGGAGACGGCAGTGCCGTGTCCCTACCCAAAATAACATTGTAGGGACACGGCACTGCCGTCTCCTCCCTTGTCATTCCGGCGCAGCCGGAATTGATATCATAGCTAACTTTTGAATTTTAATTCCTCCTGCGCTTCCCGCCGTAGTCTAGAAGCAATTCTAAACAGTTCTTGACCTGTGTGCAAATGGCGATCGTCATAATTGAGCGTAAATAAATGCAATTCTTCTATGCCATCGCCCACTTGATTGATGCAGTAATAGAGATGCGCTGCAACTCCAGCTACATTAGGTGGATTGGGTACAGCTTTCAGAAACTTATGAGCTTTTGAAAGAAAGTCGCGACTGGTTTCGATATAAGCTTGAAACTTTTCTATCAGTTCGTCATCAAACGGATCTGCTGACAATTCGTTTATTTCTTTTTTAAGCGGCTTCAAAATGCTGTTGAGCATTCGATTGACTGGTTTGTATACTTTGATCAGCCACTGTTCCATTTGTTCGTCGGCATCCCGCGCTGCTTGTTGGCGCTGGCGGACGACGTTTGGTGCGTAGGGTGATTGCGGTTGGCTTGGTTGGGAAAATTGGCGATCGTAAGATTGTCGGTGTTGGGCATCTCCTAATATTTCATAGGCTGCGTTGAGGCGGATAATCTCTTCGTGACCGGCTGTTGAGCTTTGGCTGTCTGGATGAAATATTTTGACTAAACGGCGGTATGCTTGTTTAATCTCAGCTTGTGTTGCTGTTGGGCTAATCTTGAGAGTTTTGTAGTGATTGGTGACGGAAGACACGCTGTTATTTCCTTGAAATCTAGATAATCTGCAAAAAAGTGCTTGACAAAAATATCGTTATTTGCTAATGTCTTAGGTATTTATCTGATATAAATGTCAAAAATTGTAAGTAAAAAACCTTACTTTTTAAATTAGCATAAAAAATCTATTTCATCTGCTATTTATAGGGGGTAAGGTGCGCAATGCGCATCCTACACTTAGATGTTTTGCGTAAGTCCTTACTGCCAACAACTACGATCGCCCACAATTGAGATCGTTTCCGGTTGCATTGAAATTAATATTACCCGAAATGAGGAGACGGCACTGCCGTGTCCCTACAAATCTGTCGTAGGGACACGGCACTGCCGTCTCCTCTACATCATGTCTGAGTGCTTGATTAATACATTCTCAAACTAGAGCAGGGCGTACAATAAACGCCCTGCTTTTAGTTTTTGTGACTTGCGCCGGAGGCTGGTCTAATTGAGCGCCATTGCCAGATTCAGTTCTGGATCTTGGAACAAAGGAGTGCTGAGATAGCGTTCGCCGAAGCTAGGCTGAATCATCACAATCAATTTGCCTGCATTTTCGGGACGCTTGCCGATTTTCAAGGCTGCACACAGTGCCGCACCGCTGGAAATACCGGACAAAAGTCCTTCTTCTCGTGCTAAGCGACGCCCGTAGACGATCGCCTCGTCATCGGTAACAACTATCACTTCGTCGATCGCATTGACATTCAGCACCGGTGGCACAAAACCAGCACCGATACCTTGAATTTTGTGAGGCCCAGGCTTGCCACCCGATAGTACATGACTGTTAGCCGGCTCAACGGCGATCGCCTTAAATCCCGGTTTCCGCGACTTAATCACCTCTGCAATACCCGTAATCGTCCCGCCAGTGCCGACTCCAGAAATCAAGAAATCAATCTCGCCATCTGTATCTGCCCAAATTTCCTCAGCCGTTGTCAAACGGTGAATCTCAGGGTTCGACGGATTGCGAAACTGCTGCAACATATACGCATTCGGCGTTTTATCCACAATCTCTTGAGCGCGGCGGATGCAGCCAGTCATGCCTTCAATTCCCGGAGTTAGTTCCAGTTGAGCTCCGTAAGCGCGCAACATCGATCGGCGTTCCGTGCTCATCGTATCCGGCATTGTCAAAATCAACTGGTAGCCCTTAGCCGCCGCCACCATTGCCAAAGCAATTCCGGTATTGCCAGAAGTCGGTTCGACTAAAACCGTTTTGCCGGGAGTAATCAGCCCTTCTTTCTCGGCTTGATTTACCATATTGACACCGATGCGGTCTTTCACCGATGCGGCCGGATTCATGCCTTCAAGTTTTACCACAATCCGAGCCAAGCAGCCTTCGGCTTGGGGAATGCGGTTGAGTTGCACCAGGGGCGTGTGCCCTACCAATTCTGTAATGTCACCAGCAATACGCATAATCTTTGTCAGTTGGTTGTTGAAGGTAAATGTTAATTCCTAGTTGGCAATACTAACTAGATGTAATACATGATATCGAGCTGTCGCCTGCCATTGCGCTTTTCGCATAGATCCTGTAGCGTATATTTTTGCAAAACCGAGTTGGCGGCCGATCGAGCTTCTTGCCAAACTTCCCAAATCACCGAACTTTCTACAGTTTGGGCTGGCGAGTCTTTTTCGGAGCGATCGAACTCAGAGCCTTCTAAGCAGTTAAGAACTTCTAGAATGGTAATTTTCCAAGGTTCCCTGGCCAAGATATAACCTCCCTTTGCTCCTCGCTGGCTACGAATCAGCCCGCTGCGCCTCATTGTAGCCAGCAACTGTTCTAAATATCGATCGGGAATATTTTGCTGAGCTGCTATCTGTCGAATTTGCAGGGGTTCACCCTGTTCGTAGCAATCCGCGAGTTCCAGCAAAGCCAAGATTGCGTATTCGCTTTTACACGAGAGTTCTACCATAAGTGCACGTTAAAGTACCAGAATTTTCAACTCCGAAGTCAGATTTTAGAATTATGGTCAATTCTGAGTTCTCATTTTTGATTATACCCCGGTTCTCCACTGGAGTTTGTTTGGTTTCACAAATTCTGGTAATTTGTGGCGCAGGGCGATCGTGTTAATCTAAAATCCTTTCAGCTTTCCTCTAAGTCCCGGATTTGAGAGTGATTCTAAATCGATGCGGCAGGTAAGCCGATCGCCCTTGCACGAATAAACTGCCAAAGCAGTGCCTTGACGATTGCAAACTCTCAGATTGTAACCATATCCGCTAGAAGCAGTGCCGAAACGGTTCACAAACTGATAGCGTTCCATATAATCGAGCAAACTCCAAAGTTGGCGGTTGACGATGATAATTACCCAAGTATTGCCGGGATCGATAAACCAGCGATCGAGCAATTTGCCACCAAATTGTTTTTGAGCTAACCACAGACTCGGCACGCTTTTTTCGGTTTGCGAAAGCGGAGGCGGCGGGAAATTTTCAGCGTTGCCAGTCGGGCAAGCCGGCTGCTGGGAATATGCTGCAGATTGTCCCCACAGCAAGGCTCCGAGGCACGCATAACAGGCGATCGGGAACAAAAATAAACTTTTTGTTAAAATGCTATGTCTGCGGCGGTAAACTTGATTATCGTGGTGCAGTTTGTGGTAATTTATCATAATTTATTGCTACAAAATCATTAAAATTCCGATCGCCTAAACAACGAAGCAGGTAGACAAGCAGTAAAAGTAGAACCGCGATTTAACTCGCTCGTAACTTCAATGTCGCCGCCCATCATCTGACAGAAACGCTGGCTGATAGTCAGTCCCAAGCCTGTACCGCCGTACTTGCGGGTAGTTGAATTGTCGGCTTGAGTGAAAGGTTGGAATAGTCGCTCTTGCTGTTCTTGTGTCATGCCGATGCCATTGTCCGTCACTCGGAAAATTAAGAATTCGGAATCCAGAATTAACATTTGAGCAACTCGCAGTTGATACTGATTTTTTAAGTCTTCACTGGTGATTCTTTCGACATTAAGGACGATCGCCCCGTTAGCCGAAAATTTAGCAGCATTGCTGAGCAGATTTAGGATTACTTGTCGGACTTTCATCAAATCGCCGTGCATAGCGCCGATATTGTCAGCAATCAATACTTGCAAAGTATTCGTGTTTTTATCCATCAGCGGTTTGATAGTTGTTGCCACCTCGTCGATTAAGCCACCAACATCGAAGCTTTCGAGGTAAATCTCCATCTTGTCAGCTTCAATTTTGGAAATGTCGAGAATGTCGTCTATCAGTCGCAGCAAGTGTTTGCCAGCAGTGCGAATTTTATCTAAATCCGAAACAACCTCTAAGTTGCCCAACTCTTCGGCATCTTCCACCAACATATCGCTGTAGCCAATAATGGCGTTCAGGGGAGTGCGCAACTCGTGGCTCATGTTGGCCAGAAAAGCACTTTTGGCACGGTTGGCGAGTTCGGCGGCTTCTTTTGCCAACTGCCACGATTCCTCCGCGTCTTTGCGATCGGTGATATCGCGCAGAGTCGCCACTACCGATTCGACACTGCCGTCTGTGCCATAAACCGGGCTGAGAATATACTCGTAGTCGCGGGTTCCCCAGGCGGCGGTGGGGACGATTACTTCGCCTTTGACTGGCTGGGCTGTGGCAAATATGCCGTCACATTCTTCGTGAACTCGCTGCATAATTATTGGCGACCAGCCTAATTGCTGCCAGGTTTTGCCAATCATTTCTCTGGCGCTCATGCCGCCAGCTTGAGCGGCGGTGCGGCTGACATAGGTGTATTTTCCCGATCGGTTCACTAGAAAAATTAGGTCAACAGAAGCGCCGAGAATGCCATCAACTGTTCTGGCGTGTCGCGCTACTTGAGCGCTCATTTGCCTGACGGTGATGGCTGCGCAGACTTTGGCTGCGAGTTCAAACTGCAAGAGTTCGTTGGCTTGTTTGAGAAATAGGGTGCGCTGTTCGACCTCTATTTCTAGTTCTGCTTTCGCTTTTTCTAGGGTGAGTTCAGCTAGTTTGCGATCGCTGACATCTGTAGAAATTGTGCCGACTGCATAAGCTATACCTTTGGAGTTGCAAAGCGGAAATTTGAGAGAAATATAAGTATGCAGCCCATCGTCTTGAGGGATGACTTCTTCGATGCTTAGGGGCGAGCAAGATTCGATCACTTTTAGGTCGTTTTCTCGCAAGGCTGCTGCTTTGTCTTGGGGAAAAATATCGCCGTCGGTTTTGCCGGTTATTTGCTCTTTTGCCATGTGGAACAAATTGTCAAAATGGCTGTTTGTGAGCAGGTATTTGCCATCAACATCTTTGATGTGAATCATGGCTGTTGAATTGTCTAAAATCGCTTGCAGCAGTGCTTCGCTCTTTCGCAGGGCTTTTTGAGTGTTTTGACGTTCGAGTATTTCTTGCTGCAATTCCAAGTTGACGCGATTTAAGTCTTGCCAAGCTTGCTGAACTTGATTTAGGGCGATCGAGCTTTTTTCTTGTTCTGTATATGGTGGCTGTGGGTGGTTTGACACCCAGTTTGCGGGCAATTCTATGGGTTGGAAAGCTAGGGGGATTGAGGAATTGGCCAACGCGCGATCTTGAAAATCAACCGCTAATTTATTGTCTAAATGCAGTTTTTTGGGGAATAAACCAAATTCGTTCAAATTTAAATTATCAAATAAGTTCTCAGATTTGTGCGATCGCTGCTGCGGTTCGGCGGTGGGGTTAAATTCCCCATTTTCGTTTGCTGTTGAGGTGTCTGAGTTAGCAGGTTTGGCAATTTTCCGGCGAGGGACTACAACCGCCAATAGGGGTGTAGCGACAGCAAACGCAGACAATACCAGCAGCCAATTTTTGCTCCACCAGGTTTCGATCGAGGTTTTAGGAATGCCGTGCACTAAAATTGCTACGGGTTTTCCAGCTAAATTGTTCAGGGATTGGGCAGCTACTGCATAAATTTGACTACCTACTTGTACATCTGCGGCGACTAATTTGCCATCGGCGGCGACTGCCGATTTTAGCAGAGATTTGTCTGGCAGCAAGTCGGAAAACTGTTGGTTTTTGGGATTTGTTTGCGAACTTGCCAACACAAATTTGCCGTCAGGTTGCGGTGTGTAGATAGCGCGATATCCGTCCTGTAAATTTAGCATTTTGCTGCTAGCAACTGCTGACATTTGGTTCAGATTTTTTCCTAACACTAAGACAGCTATCGCTGTTTGATTTTTGGGATCTTTTACGGGAAATGCTGTGTAGCGGACGAGCACAGGGCGATCGCCCATTCCGGGCGGCAAAAATACCCATTGTTTCTGAACTTCTGATTTAGCAATAATTTCGGTAGCAGTAATCTGCCCTTTTGCCACGAATACTCGATCGACTATTTTTTGTAAGTTAAAACTTTTTTCCTGCTGATTGGGGTTGACACTGACAACGATTTGCCGATTTTTTCCAACCAAGATCGCGCTGTCTATTTCCCCTGTTTTGACTGCATTTTCTAGAATTTGCTTGACAGGTTTCTCAAAATTTGATACTTTACTATCGCTGTTATAAGTTATGGCTGTTTCGGCGATCGTTTTGCTGTCAGAGGAGTTTTGCAAATGGTCAACAGCGCGATCGAGTTTGAGATTGTAGTTAATTTCACTCAGGCTCAATTCTGATTTAGCTTGATTTTTCAATTCATGGCTGCTAACTGCCGATGTTAACCACATGGCTGCTCCCGTCAATCCGACGGGCAAGATTGTTTGTAAAACTACCAGTCCAATTAGCTGTTTTCTGGTGACGGAAAAGTTGTAGGTGCACGGCGTAAAAGCTGCTTTAGATATTTCGGAAGTTGCAACTTTAGTTGGCGGCTGAGAATTTAGCTGGCTATTATTTAACTGAGTTTGAGCCATAGTAGTAGATGCAAAATTCGGTTGTAGATGACACGCAACAAATTAATCTGAAACGCCATCAATTTTAGATTTTAGATCGAGTTCGGTTAATTGTCGTCATAAAATTGTTCTGTCTCGCCTGGCCCAACCAAGCAATTAAATGACTGGAGTATTCTCACGGAAACTGAGTTTCTGGCTGTAAAAGCCGATTCTTTTATTTATAGCGGTTCTCGAAAAAGTGAGGTATGCCCTATGCCCTATGCCCTATTATGCCCAACTCTGTCTGACGTGTTTGCTGAGTCTGGAGAAAAGTCTCTCAAACACCTAAAATATCGTAGTTTTTAGCGTACTCTTCGGCGCGCCGGCTCATCTTGTAGCGTGCGTCAAAAAGTATTGAAAAAGTCAACCAGTACGCATTTCGATGGGTATCAAAATCAACTGGTGCGCAGTGCACACCCTACAAACTACCAAATTTCGCTAAACAGGCAAGGGAGAATCTTGCTCAAACTGCTAAAAAACGCTTTTTGGCAAATCGGGATGATTCCACAGACGGCCGCGAAACTAGGTAGCGCGGACGATCGACCGTATCGTACATTTACTTAGACTAAAGTTTAACCTAATTATTGCAGCACGCACGGGTAGGCTCGATCGCCCTTTTGGCTGCTTCAGCTTTTTTTCAATCCCACAACCGCCTGCCTGCTTTGCCGCCCAGTCGCTGGTGAGTATCCTTAAGCAAGGTTGGGATGTCTAACTCTTCGGGACACCGGGGCAAACATTCGCCACAATCGGTGCAGCGGTTGCCTTTGCTACCGGGAAACCAGTGTCCGGCATTTTCAAACATAGCGTACCGGTATTTACCGAAGTCAGTCATGTCACACCCGACTGCGAGATTGCGGAGTCGCAATACTTCAGGAATGTTGATGTTTTCTGGACAAGGCAAACAAGCATAGCACTGGCTGCATTTGTCTGTTGCCAAACGATCGGCTATCACCGATTCTAGCCTCGCAAACTGAGCGATTTCGGCATTTGTGAGCGGAAAGTCGCGATCGGCATATTTCAGAGGTTCCTCTAATTCCATCGGATTCGCAGGCCCGACACTGAGAGTTCCAATCCTAGTATCGCTGAGTAAAAACCGATAATTAAGCTCCAAGGGCGAGCTCGGAAAGCACAATTGTGCAAGGGTTTCCGGGGGCGTGTAGAGTTGCCCTCCTTTGTCTGCTGGGGAAATGATAAAAACGCCCATATCTTTCTGCTTGGCGAGTTCAATTGCCGGGGCGTTGCGCTGAAAAAAATAGTAATAATGCAGGTTGACAAATTCAAACAAATCTGTATTAATCGCAGCCAAAATCAGATCCAGAGGGCCGTGAGTCGAAAAGCCGACGTGCCGAATGCGGCCATCGCCCAGAGCTTTTTGTACAGATTCCATGCAGCCTGTGGGCGATCGCACGATCGCCAAATGTTCCCAAGTATTCAAACCGTGAATTGCCAGACAGTCGATATAGTCTAGATTCAGGCGTTTGAGAGAGGCATCGATGCAGCGTTCCATTGCAGCAGCATCCTCCGTTGGGCAGATTTTCGTAGTGATGTGGAGGCGCGATCGATCGACAGGCAAACCAGCTTTTAGAGCCACACCGAGATATTCCTCACTGCAACCGTAACCCGCAGCCGTTTCCAGGTGATTGATTCCCAGAGACACAGCCTGTTGTACAGTCTGGCCTGCAATTTCCTCAGAAGCCAAATAGCGCATGGTTCCCAAGGAAAATACGGACAGGTGCAAGTTAGTTTTGCCAAACCGTCGATAGCGCATAAATGTTACGAACAAGTTTCACCGAAAAGCGAGCCCGGCGGGCCCCTGGCTTTAGACATGGGGAGGAAGTCGGCGGCGACGACCGTCGCCTTGAAACTTCCTTCTCAAAACGCATAGCTATACCCATCCTTTTTATGAATTGGATTGCAATATTTATGACTAATGCCTGCCACTCTCCCAGACTTAACTACGATATCAAAACTACCTGAAGCGCGACAGAGAACCCGCCCTACATAAGAGCCGATTTTTTTGCCGGCGGTAACGGTGGCACTGACAATATCGCCAGTTTGAAATCCTTTGTGGATTTGCACTCTGGACTTGTGCCGAGTAGGAAAGCCATACTTGTTTGTACCGCACATTTGTCGCGTTCCATGCCCTTGTGCCATAATCAGCAACGGCTTTGAAGTCAAGACTTCGAGCGTCTCAACGTTACCTACACACGCAGCATCAAGCCAGTGCAATTTGGGCAACCCTAATCGATTGCGATTGAACTTGGTTTGTCCGCCCGTGCCAGTAGTGACGGGCAATCCCGTCTCTTTAAGTGCGTTGAACAATGCCCATCGGGTTGAGTTGACCGCTGCCGCATCTTTGAGTGGTAGTTTTGCCTGCTTGAGAATGCCCAATAGCCGGTCGGGTTTAGTCGCTAGAAATGCTCGAACATCCTGATTGCCTTTCTTTTGATTGCAATCGTGACAGGCAATCGTCAAGTTAAAAACCCTGTCGGAGCCACCTCTTGATTTGGGCTGAATGTGTTCGATTTCAAACGGTACATTTTCAACCGAACAGTAAGCGCATTGTCGATTCCATTTTGCCAAGAGATACTCTCGCACCTCATACCCGCATAATTCTCCTTGTTGATACAGAACGCCTGAGATTTCAGGGTTTTGCATGAGTTGCAAGTCAAACCGTACTAGCTCTTGAACAATGCTGGCAATGGGTGCAAATCGCATCAACTTGCGAACCCATGTGAGTGTTGTTTCAATCCGATGTTGCAAGGATGGAGCAAGCTTTCCATCAAGACGGGTGCGATTGAGGAATCGCGCCTGACGATACCGAGTCTTGCGATTGCGTCTTCCTCGCCTGAGTTGACGACGAGACAGCAGTGCTTCTTTAATCTGTTGTCCTCGATGTTGTAGTTCGGCTCCGAAAATAACCTTGTCGCCCTGCTTGATGGCAATGCCGGTAGTTTTCGATCCTGGATCTAGTTTGAGTTCTAACGGCTCAGGACTTGCATTAACCTCTTTGTTTAAAATAATTGTGAAGGGGAATCGCCTGAAGACGGATGCTTTACCTGCTTTCAGTAATGACCGTGCTACTCCTGGTTGGCAGGGTGATAGTGATCGTCCTTTCGTGTCTAGAACGAAAATAAAGTTAGACATTTTTGCGTCTCTTCTACTTGCGTGTAATGTGAGCCTCGGCAATGTTTAATGAGCTTGTTCGGCTAAAAGCACTGTCTTAACCCGTTAGAACTGTTTAACTTTTAGCGACAGAGCAACGAACTGGCTACGCATTCGTCGGTGTCATGACTCAAAAAACGTAGTCCTCGAAGGACGCGAGCCTGGTCAGGTTCGGCTTGCTCCATACCGCTCGAAGAGTCGGACTTTGCAAGCCCCTAGTTTTAACTATGGGGTTCCTGACTCTGGCCCAAGCCGCTTCTTTTGATCAAATCCTCTGGGCGGAGGTTTGAGACAAATTCCCGGAAGGCCCGGCGTTCGGCCTCATCAGCATCTCGATCGACTGGTATGGAAGCATCTGCGACCACTTCTTCCATCACCCAGATGGGGCTATTCGTGCGTATGGCCAGGGCGATCGCGTCACTGGGCCGGGCATCGATCTCTTTTTTAACTTCACCCTGACGGACGATCAGGACGGCATAGAACGTGTTATCTTGCAGCGAATGAATCACTATTCGCTCCAAGGTAAGATTCCAGGCCTCTAGGAAATTGACCATCAAATCGTGAGTTAAAGGTCGGGGAGGCTTGTGGCCTTCCAGAGCACTAATAATAGCCTTTGCCTGCTCCTGACCGATATAAATAGGCAAAGCGCGTCGCTCAGTAGAGTCTCTCAATAAGACAATAGGGCTGCGCGTGGCTGCATCTAAAGCAATTCCAGCGACTTTCATTTCAATCATTCGATCGGCCTCAAAGAATTAAGAAACTGCAAGGCGGTAGAGAAATTTGGCATAACTAAATCCAGTATGACTTGATCTTCGCCTGAATCTGCAATTGATCGGGTACTGTCGATTTGAGATTGGACATTTTAGATCGACTCGGGGGGGGGAAAGACAGAGATGGCAAAAGTTCCTGCATCTAATTTTTGTTTGTGGTTTGATTTAGATAAGCGATCGACTACGGAAAAATACTTATGTTTACAGGACTGATTCAATCTCTCGGAAAGCTGAAGTCGCTAGGCAACGACTACTTCCAAATTTCCTGCACCTCAAGCAACTCCTATCAGATTTTACAAGATTTAGCCATTGGCGATAGCGTAGCCGTGGACGGAGTTTGTTTGACAGTGGTGGAAGTTCTACCCCAGGGTTTTGTCGCCATAGCTTCCCCCGAAACCTTGCGCCGCAGCACTCTGGGTTCCTGCCCCGATGCTTGGGTGAACCTAGAAACCTCCCTGCGCGCGGGTAGCAAATTGGGCGGACATTTCGTAACGGGACACGTTGATTCGATCGGCGCTTTAGCCACATCCATCCAAACCGCCAATTCTTGGGAAATGCGGTTTGGGGCCCCAGCAGCAGCCAATTCAGCATGGCAGCGTCAAATCGCACCCTACATTGTTCCCAAAGGCAGCATCGCCGTCAACGGCATCAGCCTCACTGTGGCAGATTGCGATGCTGACGGAAATTGGTTTGAAATTGCCGTAATTCCCCACAGTTTTTCCGAGACAAACCTCAGCTATTTGCAGCCGGGAAGTTTAGTAAATTTAGAAGCAGACATTCTCGGCAAATACGTAGCAAAATTTCTGCGCAGCGGAGCCCGGGGATCGCATCCCGAACCTTGGGAAGAAAGCCCTGCCATTAACAGTTTAGGAACAATCACACCAGGATTCTTAGCCGAACACGGATTTATTTAATCTTCGAGTGTACGTCGCGCACATTCCTAAACAAAAATATTTGTAGGGTGTGTCGCCTGCGATAAATCCCTCGCATTCGATCGACAATCTCATGGCGACGCACCTTATTTGTAGGGTGTGTCGCCTGCGATAAATCCCTCGCATTCAATCGACAATCTCATGGCGACGCACCTTGCACCATAGTTCGTACTCCTATGGTGCGTCAGCCACGAATTATGCGATAGATCATTGACTGCTCAAAGCTGACACACCCTACAAATCAAAATCTACAATCAAATATTTACTCAAAACTGACGCACCCTACCAACCCACTATTTCTCAACAAAATTGTTTTTCTCCCAAAACAATCCCGCAGCAATACCCGCCTGAGAAACTAAAAACAAAGCTGCAATTAATAGCCTTTGAATACCCGCAGCGTGGAACAAAGGATAAGTTAGCAAATTCAAATAAAATGATGGATGTTGCCGTTTTCCCTGAACCCCCTGTTTCGAGATAATTTCCCCAAACAAAAAAGCACCTCTACCGTAATTGAATTGTTGCCGCCAAAATTTGCCCAGAGTTAGGGCGTGCGAGTGGTAGACTGTAACTTCGGGAGCATAAACCGCGCGGCCTCCGGTATTGAGCCAGCGAAAGCAAAATTCCCGGTCTTCTCCCGCCGCTAGAGAAAAAGTAGTGTCAAACCCGCCGATTTGTTGGAAAGCCTCAGCAGAAAGGGCAAAATTGTTAGAAGTGAAAAATTGTGCGCGATCGGCGATCGCATTGTAGTAACTATAAAGATAGTCGATTAGTTGCTGGCTGGCAGTAGAATAAATATTATCCGGTAGCGCATTTACAGTTCGACCTCCGATCAAGGAATCTGGTGTTTCCACAAATCGCTTTTCCAGATTTTGCAGCCAATCTGCCCCCACAGTACAGTCATCGTCTGTAAATACTAAAAATTTGCCTTCTGCGACAAAAGCTCCAGTATTTCGTGCGGTTGCGGGGCCAGAATTTGGTTGTGTCAGAAGTGTGAGATTTAGCTGACTTTGAAAAGGGGAAATTGTAGTTTCTACAGATATTTCCGTGCTGTCATTGACGACAATGACTTGAAACCCATCGCGCGGATATTCTAATTCCACAAAAGACTGAAGACACAGCGCTAGTTTGTCCGGGCGATTGTAAGTCGGGACAATAATTGAAAATAGAGTTTTAGCTTGGTTCATGAGCACTAATAATATCGTTTAAGTAGGTGATTGCGAAAAAAACATAGTATTTTGTAGGGGCGGGTTTAGCTAAGAATCTATGATACCAGCCAGTTTTTGAAGGCAAAACCCGCCCTCTTCATCTACTTTTAATTTTTTAAGCGATACAGCACCGATTCAGTCTTAAAATCTTTGCCGAAAACTGGTTCCAGTGGGCCCTCGGGACTTGTCAGCCAAGATAAAGCTAGTTTGGTGTATTCGTCCATCTCAGTCAGGGGGCCGAATGCCACTATCGTAATGTTATTTTTGTGTAGGTTGTCAATCCATGCCGGAAGTCGATCGGCTTTAAAGGGCACATATAAAACTTGTCTGTCCAAATTCCTCCCGTAAAATAGGTAGCTACGGGAACTTAAAAAGAAGCCTATTCTTTCATCGGGAACTGTATTTCTATCGATATACTCATAAATACCGCGATACAGTTCGGCGCGAGCAATATCTCGCTTTTCCCTCGCCACCCAACTAGCACTTACTATCAATGCTATACAGGCACTGATTATGATAATGTAACTCGATTTTTTCAGGCTAGCAAGTAGATTTTTTAACCAGATTAAACTAGGATTGTGCTTGAAAACAATCGAACATAGCAGCAGAAATCCTAGATAAAGTAATGGGTATATTCCTAGATTTTGCAAACTGGGAGTTAATACTTTTATCGTCAAATTGATGGCTTCCCCAAAATTAGTTTTAAACTGGTCAATCAACCAACTCCCCCAAACAATACTGTTTCCGGTAAAAGAAGCATTTCTAATAGTGTCAAAAATTGTGCTGCTAACAATCCCCGAAATGCTACTAACTAAAACAACTATCACAACAATTTGATTTTGAGTTTTTAGCTTAGTTGCTGTCGCTGCGGCTGCGATGCCCAGCAAGCTTAAAAAGGGAAATCCGTATCTGAGATTGAAACCGAGTATAGGGCTGAGTTGACCGATCGCCTCTCCCGCAGTACCGGAGGTGTAAGGTGTAATAAGATACAGAATTCCGGTGCTAACGAGAACTACGATTAAAATCATGTGGTTTTGATCGATCGCTCTAGTTTCACCTTGAATCAAAGCCAGAGGTGCTACTAATACCTGAAGTACGATCGCCAGAAATGGCAATTGCAATCTAATCAGGATTTGCAAGCCGAGTGTTTGCCAGTGGGAAATATTGCTGGGATTGAATTGAGCTGCTAAAGTGCTTTGCCAAATCTTCAAAAGTGGCGAAGCTGGAGGCGCAGGTATGGTAGGTGTTGGTTGTTGTACGGGAGGTTGTGGAGACGGCGTTATCGTCGGTTTTGGAGAGGCTACGGGAACAGAGGGAACTGGCTGTAAGGGAATGTTAATCTCGCGTGCATGGCCGACAGGATAATTGATGTGCAGCAAGTTTCTCGCATACCAAAAACCTCCTAAAAACAAGCAGCAAGCTATGCCGCACAGCAAGACTGGTTTGATAAAATGGCGAATTCTAAAATTAGCAAGTATGGATCTTTTCTTAAAAGCGAATCTGGTAATTTCTAATATTGCTAATCCTCCTAACAGTGAGGCTACATAAACTAATGCCGTGATTTTAATTCCGGCTAGCATTCCTGTGGTTGCCAAAAATAGGGAGAGTTCGGAGAGCGATCGGCTCCTATGATAGGATAAGCCCAGATACAAACCGACTGTAAATATTGCAGCTAGGGGTAAGTCTGGATGAATGGTATTAACTTGGTTGAGCATCATCGGTACTGTTAATACTAAAGATGATGCTGCCATAGCATAAGTTCTGATTGCTCCAAATTTTATGCTCAGTAGATAGACGGCAATTCCCTCAAGTATCCAAGCAATTAACTGGGGAAAAGCTGTCAGAAAGTCTTCTCGGAATGGGAGTACGCACAAAGCAGATAAAACGTGCCAATTGTAGGGATATACTCGGGCTTGCTCATGTTCAAAAAACCAATTTCCGGCGCTATCTAAGAATGTAAATGAGTGGGTTTGATACCAGCGGGCAATTACAGGTAGATGAAACCACAATGAGTCATAATTGGTTGTGGGTTTGGTGGCGAAAGTTTCCCACAGCACAAATCCTGCAAATGTTGTGGCACCAATAATCAGGAGTTCGGATGGGTTCAGAGGTTGCTTGAGTTGGGGAATCTGCCACTGCGAGAAGGTAAAAGCTTTGTGGTTTTTGGCATAAATCAGGATTAAGCCGATCGCACAAATCACAATTTCTGCTATAGTAACCGCAGAAATATTTAGGCGATCGACACTTCCCAAAATCAAGCCAGTACAAACTTGTACAACACTCCATCCCGTCAGCAGTACGAGGAGAAAATGGGTAAATGAGTAGTTATTATTTTCGTTCTGATTCTCGAAGGCAAGAGACAAGCTTAAGGGAATCGGGCCGAGTACAATAATCAGAAATAAAGTTAATTCCCACAAATGCTGCACTATTAGCATAAGCTGTAATTTACCATTTTTTATGGGCTTTTCCTCGTTATCGGAAAACGCCTGTTCAGTTGACAATTGACAATTATCAACTGAACTGTGACAGCGACCTCTACCTAGAAGAAAGAGGTCGCTCTCAAGCTGTCAATTGTCCACTGTCAATTGTCCACTGAATTGTTAGCTTGCTTCTGAGTTTTGGGTTTGATGGCTTCGGATTCTTTGGGCTTAGAATTGTCAGCTTTAGTGAGTTCTGGGAATGGCGGCTGGAGGTTGTGAACTTCGATATCCATTCCTAGCGGTAGAGGTGGAAGCTGGGGCAGATCGTTTTCCAAATCCTTGAGCCCCTTAGCACTTTGTATGTCCACCATTTTCGGCATTTGCGGTACTTTGGCGGTTTCCAAAGTGCCGAGCATTCTGGCTACAGCAAACTCTAGCTGAGAACCAGGATCGATCGCCACCCAACCCCGATCGGTCATTTGCCGAATCTCGAAGTGGAGGTGAGGCCCTGTAGACATTCCCGTGCTACCGACGCGGCCGATGGTATCTCCCTGTTTGACAAACTCTCCCGGTTTCACAAACAGTTCCGAAAGGTGTCCGTAAAGAGTTTCCTGAGAATTTTTTTGGTGATTCAGAACTACCGTCAAACCGTAGCCTCCCAACCAATCGGCAATTGCAACTTGACCTGCATAAGCGGCCAGTACGGGCGTGCCCATCGGCGCTCCCAAGTCAGTTCCAGTATGAAACCTACCGGAGCCTGTAACGGGATGAGTCCGCCACCCAAAGGGTGAAGTAATGTCGGCAGCAATAGATAGCGGAAACAGCAGGCTGCTGTTGCCATTTCCAGGCAGGCCTGCGGGACGAGGTGTGAGATTGTAGTAAGCAAAACCTGTATTACTGCCACTACTGACACTAACTGCACCGACTTGAATTGGGCCGAGTCCCATGCTGGGAGGTGGTTCGCTGCTGTAAGATGCGGGGTTGACCGAGTATCCAGAGTTAGCAGAATATCCATTAGCCGAGTCGCCTGGAGGTGCATAGGCAGATTCTGGCGGGTTTGAACTCCCCCAAACCTGGTTGCCTATTCGTTGAACGGCTTGACCGACTTTGCTGACGGCATTCGGGCTATTATTTCCGGCAACAGTTCCCCGAACGTTGCCCGGAAGAGTCCGAATATTCCCGGGAAGGCTTTGTTGTGCCAAATTTCGAGGAGGAGGGGTTGCAACATATGAACCACCTACGATCGGACTTTCCGGCTTGTTTGGTGATGCTGCATCTGCCGTCATCGGCTGGGAAACACCAGGAGGCGTGCACAAATTACCAACTCCTTGTCCTGCTGACAGGGAACCTTCGCAGCCGGTCGATCGTTCTGCAAACTCTATTGTTGTCGGCGCTTGGTAGTCACTGGTAGCACCAACGCTGTAGTCTGTGTTGTCGGTGTAAGCGTTGGCTGGGTTAACTGGCGCTTCAAAAGGAGGCTCCTGGGCAGTTGCTTCTGGCAGGGGTATCAGGGCGGGTTCCGGCAGATAATAACTGGCTGGAGGTGGTTCGGTGGCGTATTCTGGCGATCGGGCTGGAACTTCTGCCTGCGGTGCAGAGTATGGTTCTGGCTGCACTTGGCTGGCTGCTGGTTCCGGGGGCGGCAGAGGAGCTTCAAATAGTGGCTGGAGTTCTGCTGCGCCGGGGAAGGCTTGTCCTGCTGGCGGAGTTTCGCTCTGGGCCGAAACGATGCCTTTGCTGAGCATTCCCAGACTGGCAAGGCAACCCAGTCCCACCAGCAGCGATCGCTCGGACAAAAGGCGCGATCGAGTCCTGGCGCCTGTAGGGTTCTTTTTTTGCTGTTTGGTGTTCAAAGGGGCTGTTATTTGCTTGTCTGGAAGTGGTTTCACGATTTTTTTTTCCAACTCAACGGGGGTGCAAGGAGCTCGGAGTCAGGATCGAATGTATAGCAATCCTTGTCTTTAAATACAGCCGTAATTGATTTTACCGGGCTTGAGGCAATTTTTTTGGCGCATTGAACAAGCTTGAGTGTCGCTGCGTCGAGTCGCGATCGATCCCCTGGTTTTTTCGATCTCGATTGCACCAGCTCTCTTAGCCTCCGATCACCAAACTGATGATAGCGCTTTGGCGATCGTCTATGTCAATTATTTGCGGCATTTTTGCTCTGGCGTTCCGCCAAATTTCGGGGCCCTCGGCCAGAAGCATTGCTGACACGCATCTAATTTTTTTAACAATCTGGTTTGAAGAAGCCATCAGCGAGTCGTTGATCTGAAGCAGGAAAAATTAAATCTAGATGCAGAATAGCTTCAAGGCGATCAGCAGCGCGATTGTTTGAGTTAAAGTCGATCGTCAATTTAAACACCCGTCAGCAAAATTGTTGACTTAAAATACAAGAGAAATCATTCGCTTGGGGAAGGATGGGTTTGATGACTGTAGCTGGCGATCGCTTGACAAATTTTCCTGACTCTGAATGCACCGGACTAACTGACGATATTGGTTGGCAGTGGCAAAGCTGGGAAGGCTTGCCCTATCTGACTTGTAGTTTGCTTTCTCGTTGGTCTCATGGCTTTTTTACTCGCGATTTTTCGCCCCGAGGCCCGATCGAGCTAACCGAAATTCTCGCACCCGGAGCCCAGGTTTACCGCCTCCAGCAAATACACGGCAATGTGGTACTCAACACCAGTCAATTGCCCCCTGTGACGGCGATGGGATCGTCTGTTCAAACCTATGAGTCGGGTGATGGCTTGGTGGCTCGGGGAGAATTGGAGGCACTTTGGGTTTGCTCGGCCGACTGCGTGCCGGTGCTAATTGCTGATAGTTGTACGGGACTGGTTGCAGCAGTTCACGCCGGTTGGCGCGGGACTGCTGCTAAGATACTACCAGAGGCGATCGCTCAACTTGTGGCACAAGGCAGTAAAACAGAAAATCTGAAAATTGCTATGGGGCCGGCGATCGCTGGAAAGGTTTACCAGGTATCTGTGGAAGTGGCAGCGGAACTAGGAGCCACGATTGCTCCGCAGAATGCCGTTAGTGCAACAGCCGACAGCATTCTAGAGTTTTTGCACCAACTGCCCGAAACCCCTGTGTTGGCAGATCCAGAACCGGGAAAAGTACGCTTGGATGTTCGCCTCTGCAATGCTCTGCAATTGCAGCAGTTGGGAATCGATCTTTCTCAAGTGGCGATCGCTCCTTTCTGTACTTATTCTGACTCCGATCGCTTTTTTTCCTACCGCCGCGATCGACTAAAAAAAATCCAGTGGTCGGGAATTGTCAGCACCTGCGACACAAGTCCCTGCTAAGCGTATTCGCCACAATGTGAAGTTTTAGCTCGAAGGGCATTCATCAAGAGCGCTCTACCCAATCGAGGGTGAGCGACGGGATGAATGCGATCGAGTTGAGGATTCCATCCCAAGGTCGAATTCCTCTTCGCCACTGGGAACAGGGTCGGGGTAGATGAGGAAACGAGCAAATTCTTTGATATAATTTAGTGATCTTGGTCATGATCTCCTATGCGACAACCAAGCTAAACGGGGCGTATTGCCAGAAAAAGTATGGGTCTTGGAAACCAGGACTCCTGCCCGGGAGAGGCAATGTAAGACCAAAAGGACTACGCAGTTCCCGCTTGGCGGTTGCCATTGAATTGGTAAGCTCGTGCTGTACCGAGAGGTCAGCGCCCTTGTACTTCACATAGCCAGCTCTAAAAATAACAATCTAAATAAAAATCTTAAGATTGATGATTTTTATTTCCGAATGCCGAATGCCTTCTACCTTATGCCTTCTGCCTTCGCAAGGTTTGCTGGTTCCTGTCCTAAAGCACTAAAAACTAGCAGCCAAACTTTTGGGAAAGCGGCGATCGCCCCCGCCCCGCTTTCCTCTCTTGTTAAGATTGTCATATCAACGAGAGTCTTCAGCGGGTTATTTCAAATGAGTGAGCCAACTCCCTATCAACTGCTTGAAGTCGATGAAGATGCTTCTTTTGACGAAGTGCAAGAGGCCCGGGCCCGTCTAGCCGAGCAGTACAGCGGTGACAAGAAACGTTTGGAATCGATCGAAGTTGCTTACGACGCGATTCTCATGGATCGCCTGCGGCAACGACAGGAAGGTAAGATTAAAGTCCCCGAACGCATTCGCTTTCCTGAGCGGCTGACTGTCGCACCCCCAAGCTTTACTCCGTCTGCTCCATCGGGCAGCCCAGCTTGGTTGCAGCGCCTGATCGATACTCCTAGTCGATCGGACATTTTGTGGCCCGCTGGCGTTTATGCGGGGTTAGGCGGACTGAGTATTTATCCGGCGGCTAATGATTCTTTACTACAGTTGACTCTGGCTATTGGGGTCGGCTCTTGTCTTTATTTTCTGAATCGCAAGGAACAAAAATTTGGTCGGGCTGTGCTACTGACAGTGGGTGGCTTGGTTATAGGCTTAGTGCTGGGAGGTCTTTTGGGCCCTTTACTCAGTACCGGATTTATCACAACAGAGAAATTTATTGCTTTGTTTACGTTTTTAATTCTGTGGCTAGTCAGCGGTTTTCTGCGATAGTTAGTAGTTAGTGGTTATTTGTGATTAGTTATTTGTGATTT
Organism: Oscillatoriales cyanobacterium PMM_0080; assembly: GCA_949127775.1. Classification (GTDB taxonomy): domain Bacteria; phylum Cyanobacteriota; class Cyanobacteriia; order Cyanobacteriales; family Microcoleaceae; genus Microcoleus. Next base: position 4,188 of record CASBQF010000300.1, on the reverse strand, counting down.
GTTGGTTCCTAGTTCTTCGGTGTTATTTGTTGATTGTTAATCACAACTAACAACAATTAAGAGCCAATAACCAATGACCAATAACCAATAACCAATAACCAATAACTAATAACTATCCAAAATAATCTCAACTGCTTCGCTCAAATTATTGGCAATTAAATCCGGTTGGTGCATTTCTAATTGGGCCCGATCGCGAATTCCGCACAAAACACCAATTACCTTGACACCGTGCGTTTTAGCTGCAACGATATCTGCCTCCGTATCCCCCACCATCCAAATATCAGAAGCCGGCGGCAGTTCGGCAAGAGCTTTTGCCATCAGCAAAGGCTTATCTTTGACATCCCCAGTTTTGACGTAATCGTTGGGGAGGCAATAGCGACGGTTTTCTGGGAAAAAATGCCCTAAATTACAGCGGTTGAAGGCTTCATCTAGTTCCTTGACTCGCCGCATCGTCATCACCACTAAGTCTACTCCAGCGCGTTGCACCTTTTCGAGCGTTTCCACGGCGCTAGCAACAGGTCGATCGTACTTCAGGTAGTCAAGCGTGTGGATAATTTGACGGCGTTTCTGGGCAAATTCCCCGGCTTGCGCTGCGTCTAATCCTGAGAGGATGCCGATTTCGGTTTCGGGAACCCGTGCACGCTTCATGTCCCAAAACTCGGCTTTCGGTAATTCGCGCACTGTTTGCCCCTCACCAGAAGTCTCAGTCAGACACTCCTGGTAAACTCGGTAATAGCGATCGGACACATCCACGATCGGGCCGTCAAAGTCAGTAATAAGTCTCAGCATTTAGCAGAGTATTTTTTAGCTTTTATACAAATTGTGATAAATCATATCACTTTAATGTCACAGCTCCTTTACAAAACTTGACATAAATACCCAGGGCAGGTAATGTCTATAGGAATGGTGCTGAATGAAAGGTAACAGTTAAATTGACTGTACCCATCGTCAACTATAGCGGTTGTCAGCAAGCTCGGGGAATCTACAATTTAAAATGTGCTGCACAAACAAATAGTGCCCACCACTACGTATTGTTAATAAATCCAAGCGTGAATCAAGACGGGTTTTGACTGCGCTTGCTCACAAAAGAAGTGGTAAGATTAATATTTTTCCATTTTTAAAATAGGGAAGAAACTGCTTGCACAATCCAAAATTTATTGTTTCGCTAAATTAGCCAGCGGTAACAATTGCTTACATCCCTAGTATCAAAATTCCCATGAGAAATAGCAGCAAAACAACAACTAATTTCATCTGCTAACCCTTGAGTGTGATGCTCTATAATAACGAAATGCTTCCCAAATTAAGTTTACAGATTAGCCCCCAAGCTATTAACAACCTGCTTGACAAACTATTATCCTTGCGTCGCATTGAATACCTCGCAGTCGATCGGGAATTGAAGATTCAAGAAACTTCCTTGAATGTACAAGAATTTGCCGACATTCCTGATGAGGTGGAAAAAGGCAAAGATGTGCGCAATAGTTTTCCCGAACTGATCGGAATTGAAGAACTGCTAGATGATATTCTAGAACAACGACAGCCAAGTTTCCAATTAAAATCAGTGACCAGAATTTTAAATGATGGCTCTTATTTGTATCTAGATTTATATTTTTTTGGTCATAAAGAGCATCTTAATTCTGAGAGATTAATTATTTTCTGTGAAGACGTAACAGACTCTGCTGTGATTCAGCAAAGTATGATTAAGGCAGCAAACGAAAACAGTATTAAAGTTGATTACTTGGCTAGCGCTCGCGATTATATTGATAAAATACTTAATTCCATCAATGATATTTTATTGGTGACAACGCAAGCCGGTAAAATCAAAAAAGTGAATCAATCAACCCAACTATTATTTGGATATACCGAATCAGAATTAATCGGTCAACCAATCTCGATGATTACGGCGGATGAGGAATTATTGCGTCAAGTTAGCCAGCTACCTCTTGAACTGAAAAATGAATCTTGGCATCAAGTAAAAGTAGCTTGTACAACTAAAAAAGGTTCAAAGCTGACAGTTGCATTTTCCTGCTCCACTATCGAGACAAGCATAGAAAGCAAGCACTCAGACAACAAAATCATACAAGATTTTGTCTATGTGGGCAGAGATATCACCGAGGAACAACGGACAAAAAAGCGTCAAGCAGCACAGTATGCAGTAGCTCGAATCATGTCAGAATCTGGTTCTTTAGAGAGCGCCACTCCGAAAATTATGCAAGCTATTTGTGAAAGTTTGGGGTGGGATATCGGCGAACTTTGGACGCCTGTGGATGAAAAAGAGACTAAATTTGATGCGGAAGATACGTGCAATCCAGTACCATTTTTATTGACTGTACCAGATAGTAATGTTGAAGATATGCCTTTGTTGCTGCGAGTGGGAGTTTGGCGGCGGGGAAGTGAAGTTGGGGAGTTTGTGGAAAATTGCCAGCAGATTACTCTTGAGCCTGGTGCGGGTTTGCCGGGAATAGTTTGGAACACCGGTTATCCGCAGTGGATTACGGATCTTCTTAAGGATCGCAATTTTGTACGATCGGACTTAGCAGCTAAAGCAGGATTGCGATCGGCCTTCGGTTTCCCAATTCGCGCTAGCGGTCAAGTTGTAGGGGTAATGACTTTTTTCTGCCGGGAAAAACAGCCATCGGATGAAGACTTACTTCAAATGATGGCCGCGGTGGGTTCCCAATTAGGGCAGTTTGTCAAGCGCAAATATGCGGAGAAAGAATTGCAAGAAGCTGAAGCTTCAATCCGGTTTTTGTACGAACAAGAAAAACAGCAAAGTGAAAAATTAGCTCAGCAAAATTTAGCCTTAGAACAGGCTAAATTAGAGCTAGAATCTGCTAATCAGGCATTGCACAGACTGGCATCTGTGGACGGTTTGACTCAGATTGCTAACCGTCGCTGTTTTGACAAAACATTGCAATCAGAATGGCAACGGATGGGTAGAGATAAACAGCCTGTGTCTTTAATTTTGATCGATTTAGATTTTTTCAAGCTTTACAACGATCGCTACGGGCATCAAGGAGGCGATGAATGTCTAAAAAAAGTAGCTCTAATTTTAGACATAAATGCTCACCGGGGAGGCGATTTAGCAGCCCGCTACGGTGGGGAAGAATTTGCAATGATTTTGCCAGAAACCGATGCTAAGGGAGCAATGCAGGTAGCTGAATCAATTCGCAGCGATTTGAATGCTCTGGCAATTCCTCACGAAAATTCAAAGGTAAGTGAGTTTGTGACGGCAAGTATAGGCGTAGCTAGTGCTGTGCCCGCTGCTGACTTATCTGTGGAGTGGTTGATTAGGGAGGCCGATCGCGCGCTGTATCGAGCTAAACTAGAAGGGCGCGATCGAATAGTTTGTCTAGACTCTAAGACAGAATTTCACGGCGGGATAGGAGTATCTGATGATGATTGTGAGACAAGCTAAAATAGCTGACGCACCTGCAATTGCACAGGTCAATATAGACACTTGGCGCACAGCTTACCGAAAAATTATACCAGCAGATTATCTCGCACAACAGTCCTATGAAAAAAGAGAAAGCGATTGGCAAGAAACCCTGGAAAACGTTAAAAATACTGGAATTTATGTCTGCGTTGCTGAGAATAGCTCGGGAGAAATTGTAGGTTTTGCTTCGGGTGGTTGCGAGCGCATGGGCAAATATGTTTATCAAGGAGAATTATTTGCCATCTATATTTTGGAGGAATATCAGCGTCAAGGAATCGGACAGCAACTCGTGCGGACAGTTGCCACAAAATTGGCAGAATCAAGTTTTAATTCGATGCTAGTTTGGGTACTGGGAGAAAATTCGGCCTGTCGGTTTTATGAATTTTTAGGAGGTGAAAAAGTCGCAGAAATAGAGACAAGCAGAGCAGGAGTTGCACTGAAAGAAATTGCCTACGGGTGGACGGATATCACAGTGCTGACAAACACCCCTGCATGACCTAAGAAGTGGGAGTTTTATCAATTATCAGTCAAACTTCCCCTTTTCATTTGTTCCCGTTCAATTGCCTCAAACAAAGCCCGAAAATTCCCCGCCCCAAAACCTCCAGCTTGCACCTTTTTGTTATCGACAAAAGTAACTCGACGCTCAATAATCTCGAAAAAGAAAGTCGGTTCAGCAAAAATTGGCTGGGTAAATATTTGCAGCAGCATTGCTGCGGGAGTATCTTCTTGCCAATCTGCCAAAACTTCAGAAGCTG
>CASBQF010000299.1 GCA_949127775.1 Oscillatoriales cyanobacterium PMM_0080 | reverse complement strand
GGAATTATTAGCCAAAATGAGGAGACGGCAGTGCCGTGTCCCTACAATGTTATTTTGGGTAGGGACACGGCACTGCCGTCTCCTCTATATCATTCCGGCGCAGCCGGAATTGATATGACCTTAAGTTGACACGAATGGGTAGTATAGCTAACAAAAAAGAGGCCGCGATCGCAACCTCTTAACCCTACAATCAATCCAGCATCGGATCTTAAAGTAGACCAGTATTAGCACCAGGCTTACCCGTAGCCAGTTGCACTTTAATAATTCTGCCGCCCATTTTCATAATTCTTTGTTGTTCCCGGAACCAGTTATCGTAGGGAACCAACTTAGTAAAATAGGTATTTTGCAATTCGCGTTGAGTGCGGATGCGTGTTTGGCTGGGGACACAAGCAGTCACTTTAAACATTCTCATGGGAAACAAACTCCTGAGTAGGTTTACGGATTTTTAGATGGATTTTTTAAAGATTGAAGTCAGGGAGTTATGAGTCAAAACTAGCTCATTAAAACTTATCCAGCGTTCTCGATAAGCCTTTGACGGTCTAGTAATCACTCGTAACTTCCCTGACTTCTTTCAAAGCTAAAGGTAATAAGCCCAAAGTCCAAAGTTAAAAGTTAAAAGAGGCAAGAAATAAATCTTTTTCCTTCTTCCTTCTTTCGACTTCCTTCTTTCTTCTTCCGACTTCTATCGGACTGAAATCTCTAACATCTGTTACATCCGCTACATCAGTTACAGAATCCGTTGCCGAACTTTTTTCTTCCGACTTCCATCGGACTGAAATCTGTTACATCCGTGACATCCGTGACATCCGTGGAGCGAATCCGTTGCCGAACTTCCTTCGTCTTAGCTCAAGCCAGAGCAGATGTAGTCGAAATAGACGCCCATTTCTTTACCAGCATCAGAACCGACCAAACCGGCGGTGACTTCTTTCATTGCTTGGATGGCTTGTACGGTAGAACCGATGGGCACGCCCAAGGAGTTGTAGGTTTCTTTCAAACCGTTGAGCACGCGCTCATCGAGGATGGAAGGATCGCCAGCTAGCATTGCGTAGGTGGCGTAACGGAGGTAGTAGTCCAAGTCGCGAATGCAAGCTGCATAACGGCGAGTTGTGTACATATTGCCGCCGGGACGAGTTACGTCTGAGTACAACAGAGACTTAGCAACTGCTTCTTTGACGATTGTGGCTGCATTGGCGCTGATGGCTGTAGCGGCGCGGACGCGCAGTTCGCCAGATGCGAAGTAGTTCTTGAGCTTGTCTAGTGCGCTGATGTCCAGGTACTTACCTTGAACGTCAGAGGAATTGATAACGGCGGTAATTGCGTCTTGCATGATGGTCTTGTTTCCTAGAAAGTGGCTGAGTTCAGTCCAGTTTTGTAGCTCGGATTTGGGATTTGGGATTTTCGATTTATCTGTGGTTTGTTATCTGCAAAAGCTTTGGGCTTAGTGCCGGCAACTCCCTATTCTGCAATCAAAAATCTAAAATCTAAAATCTTTACTGCATCGCACCGATAACATAGTCGAAGTAAGAGGAAGCTTCGGAAGCATCTTCTCCAGAAAGCAACGAAGAAGCTGCATTCTTCATAGCGCGAATTCCTTCGGCTACGGCTTCAATCGGGGTTCCCAAGGATTTGTACATTTCGCGGACGCCGACAATACCGATTTCTTCGATCGGGGTAATGTCGCCAGCTACGATTCCGTAGGTGATCAAACGCAGGTAGTAATCCATGTCGCGCAAGCAAGTTGCGGTCATTTCTTCGCCGTAAGCGTTGCCGCCGGGAGAAACTACGTCAGGGCGTTTTTGGAAAAGTTGGTCGCCGGCTTGCTTGACGATACGTTCGCGGGATTCGCTCAAAATTTGGGCGATGCGGACGCGACGTTCACCAGATGTGACGAAGCTTTTGATCCGGTCAAGTTCGCCTGGGCTCAGGTAACGAGCTTCAGCGTCTGCATTGACGATTGACTTTGTGACGATACTCATCTTGTGTGTACCCGCTGGATATTTTGCTATAGGAACTACTCCGCGCTAGTGAGAGCGACGGCGGGCGCACCCGTCTCGTACCTCTGGCTGGCGGCAGGAGCTTGAACGATTTGGGGAGCCTAACCCAGCAACTGTTTAAGTTGTTGGCCGACTACCTTGGGCGTTTGACGACGCTGGTTTTTCACGCCGGTGCGGTTGTGAGTGCTCGCACTAAGCCTGTCGCTTAGAATACCACAAATGACTGATGCGATCTCTAATCTACGATCGAGATTGCAGTAGACCATTTAGTGGCGATCGAGTGACTGTCGGGCCGTTAGTCAGGATATTGCTTCTCTGACACAACTACCTCTCGCAAGTATTTTGAGGCATTATGTTCACATTCTGAGTGTTACTGTAATAGTTTGTAACATTCGTTTTCATATTTGGCCCCCAGCTTGGGTATTTTTAGTTAAAATCTCACAGTTAAAAAAATCGCTAACATTATCTAGTAGCAATGGTTGCAGGGGATTAATCATTGAGGCTTTTCGGGCGGGCGACGGCGCGAGGCTCAAAAAAAAATTGCTGAGAGGGAGACAAGCCGAAGATGGGGAGACAGGCCCGGAGATAGATGTACGTGCGATCGGAAATAGTGACTTTCTTTCTTGTAGTCAAGTTTTGCTGTAATTTTCCACTAGGTGCGCCGTGAAAAGAAATCTATCAGCCATTAAAAAAGCTTTGCAGTTTGGAATTAGCGGTGCTGTCGGCGGTTTCGTCGGCAATCTCATCACCGAACCTTTCATGCACCGACTCAATAATTCACAATCTGCTTTTGATAGTGTATTTTCTACCGCTCGTTGGTTTGGATTGGTAGGCGCTGGAATTGCTACAGCTATCATGTTCGGCTATTACTACTATATCAAAGGCAAGCCTCAAATTAAACAGGCTTTGAAAAATGGCGGATTGTTTGGTTTAATCGCAGGGGCGATTTCTGGGGCGATCGCTGAAGTTGTTTTTAGCGGGATTGGCGATGGCGAAAACGAGCTATTACGAGTATTTTGCTGGGGAATTGCTGGATGTTTGTTAGGACTTGGACTTTCCAAACGAATTCCTAATTTAGGAATGCTTCGTGGCGCAGGAGGCGGCGGTGTTGGAGGCCTGTTGGGCGGATGTTTGTTTATTCTGTTTGCTTATACTTTATCCGGTGCGGCGGGCCGTTTAGCTGGCTGTGGGGCGATGGCGTCCCGCCCCGCAAGCTACGGCTTTTGGATTGGAATTATGCTAGTTGTGGCTGAAACTTTGTTCAACAAAGCTTGGCTAGTGATTAGTGACGATGCTGGCACAAATCGCACTCTGACTATTGGTGCCGAACCGGTGACTTTTGGTAGCGATGATAATTTGTCTATTATCTGTATTCCAAATATTTCGCCCTTGGCTATGCGCTTTCAGTTGGAGGCTGGTCAAATTGTCTGCGAAAATTTTGATAATGGGGCGGTGACTTATTTGCGATCGGGCGATCAAAAGAGAATCGGTAATTGTACAATTACAGTCGGAAACTCTGACTTGCCCGCTCAAAGTGAGACGAAAGTTCCACCTACCTTTATATCAGCTAAGCCCGCAATAAATTCTTTTGGTAGCAGTCAATTTTCCCTGAAATTAGGAAGTCGAATTATTCCTTTGAATGAGGGGACTCAGCTATTGACATCGGACATTCCGAGTTTAAAAGCTACGGCATCTAAAGGTGTTGTAGCTGCCATCAACTCTCATTCAAAACACGAGCTTTCGTTAGGATTGACCAATTTGGGCGATCGGGCTTGGTGGGCTACAGACATTCAAGGTGAGATGAAAATGATTGAACCAGAAAGCACCCTAACTTTAGCCGTGGGAACGAAAATCGAATTTGGTGAAATTGAAGGCGAGATTCTCGGAAGCTGACATCGCGACGAATCCGGCTATTTGTGAGGCGAAGAGTTGCACCAGAAAAGATTGCACTCATTCGCCTTTCTATCTTAAAATTATCTGCGTTTATCTCCGTTAATCTGCCTGACATCTGCGGTTACTCCACGATCATTACTAAAAAGGTTTGAAACACTTGTCAAAAAAATACGTAGCTGCGATCGATCAAGGAACCACCAGCACCCGATTTATCATATTCGATCGCGCGGGAAAGATAGTCGTCAGCAACCAACAAGAGCACCAGCAGATTTATCCGCAGCCGGGATGGGTTGAACACAATCCAGAGGAAATTTGGCAACGCACCCAAAGCGTAATTAAAAACACCCTAGAAATTGGCAATATCGATCCGAAAGATATTGCAGCCCTCGGCATTACCAACCAGCGCGAAACAACAATTGTTTGGGACAAGCAAACGGGGAAATCCTACGGGAATGCGATTGTCTGGCAAGATACCCGCACTCGTGAAATATGCGACAAGTTAGCTGAAATCGACGGCAAAGATAGATTTAGAGAAAAGTGCGGTTTGCCGCTAGCTACTTATTTTAGCGGGCCTAAAATCAAGTGGATGCTGGACAATATTGCAGGATTGCGGGAAGCAGCGAATCGAGGCGATGCAATTTTTGGCAATGTCGATACTTTTCTAATTTGGCACTTAACAGGTGGTATCCACATCACGGATGTTACCAACGCCAGCCGCACGATGCTGATGGATTTGCAAACCCTTGATTGGGATGCCGAAACTTTGGAAATAATGGGGATTTCCCGGCAAATGCTGCCAGAAATTCGCCCTTCGAGTCACGTTTTTGGCACTGCAAAAGGGTTGTTAGATGGTGTTCCGATTGCTGCTGCTTTGGGCGATCAGCAGGCGGCTCTTGTCGGGCAAACTTGTTTCAGTGTTGGGGAGGCGAAAAATACTTACGGTACGGGCTGTTTTATGCTGATGAATACCGGGGAGGC
>CASBQF010000298.1 GCA_949127775.1 Oscillatoriales cyanobacterium PMM_0080 | reverse complement strand
CTCACCGAAAACGTACCATCAATCAACAGACAAATCGGCACATCTCCCAGGAAATATCGAATGCTAGCACAGCAACCCTTAGCAAACAGATAATCCTGATCGCAGCAGGCAATAATAATCCCAAAATCTTCCATAAACCCTCACTCTTTTACTAACTTACCTACCCACAGGGTTGCAGTTTTCTGTTCTGACAGCAGCTTTATTTTCAATTTTTCCATTTTCGCCAGCTTAGCACTAAATTTCTGCGATCGCCCGTACCCAAAAACATCGCTAAAACCGCTAGGAACTTTGCGTATGGTTTTTGCTCAAACCACTGAACCCTCCCTGCGCGATTTTGGGTCAAGCAACACCAATTGTAGCCATACTTTCGTTAACAAATGAGTCATTGACAGTACATTTCCCAGACTGATACCATTTTTCTGACCTATGTGCTATGGATGAAGTCTTAGCCCCCCCTTACTAAGCTATGCTTGGGGGGGTAATATCTAGCGCTACTTTATGAAATTGGTATAACAGGTAAGCAACAGCAATTTGCATCCTCAAATTCGCTTACTACCCAATAACTTGCGTCATTATACTTGTGCTGTTAGCAAATTAGGACTGTCCTGGATATACTGTTTACGCTCATAAACCGGGTTTTTTGAACTTCGAGCGATCGGCTAAAAACAAGTATTTTCCCCCAATCCAGTTGTTACATCCAGGAATACGGAACAATCAATCGTTTTTTTTAGTAGCATAAATCACATAGAAAATGTGCTCTGAGAACATAATGCTATCTGCAAAAAATAACCGACCGTTAAACGCCAGACAGTGAGGCCACAAAACTGTAATTTCAGCTAACAGATATTGAGTCGGCCGCCACTACCAAACTACAAAAAATTGTGTTAAAATAGCACTATGTAAAACCGCCGACGGGACTAAAAATGACGATCGCCCAAAGGTGGCAAGTCCCGGCTGGTGGGTACATCAGAAAACCCAAATTGGTCAAGCCAGAAATTGGGTAAGGCGGCGTGCATCTACCAACGTCTAGCCCTGCGATCCCGACTCAGCGGGAAAATCGCCCCGTCCAAGCCGTCAGGTTTAAAGTTAGGTTAAAAAGCTTGACATGACAGCAGTTAAAGCTGTATAAGAGATGCGAGAAGCATCTACAATTATATGTTAAGTCGGGTGTAACCGAGGACTCTGAGCAGTTGTCAGTTTGAGGCAGATTGTGGCCGAACCCGTACCAGCAGTTGTCGATCGCCCGTGGGGTGGCAAATCAAGCAAGTCTGGCGATCGACAGATGAAATTAACAGGTGATGGTATAATCAACTGTAAGGTAATGTGGGCTTGACCTGAATTGATGCCTGGGCCGTAAAAGGGGCCAGCCCCTACGTTCAAGTGGGAACTAAACACGCCTACTGTGAATCAGCAGCTATGGATATGTTCTATTTTGACAGTTATTGTCAGCAGGCAAGCAACCACAAAAATTAGCAGTTTAGAATTGCTGATCGAGTTGAATTTATAGTGTGAAGGTGTGAGGAAAATGAACAGAACTCTTTGGAATTTATTGCTAGTATCCCCCGCTATTCTGGGGCTATCATCAGTCGTCAGTGCCACTGCGATCGCCGCAGAAGCTACCGCAACCGCTGAAGCCAACCAAGTAGCGACAGCTCAGCCATCTGAGTCAAAAATTGTAGAAACAGTTGCAGCAACCCCTGCTGCCTCAGAAAAACTGGCTTTAAACAGCATCGCTCCGGCGGCAGAAAGCGTTGAAAAACTGGCAGCAATCGCACCAGAAACCAGCGCCACAGCACTGCAAACAGCAGCGATCGACATCAATGCAGCAGCCCCCATCGCCCCCGCTACCACAGCAGGCGCGATCGAGCCCCTAGCTGCTGTCAACAAAGCAGAACCATCGCCCCAAGCCTCAGACTTGGCAGTGGAAAGCACCCCGGCAGTAACCGCCAAAACTGAAGTGCCAGCAATTGCTAGCACCCCAGCAGCCAAGGTAGAAATTGCTCAGACAGCACCGGCAGGCATGGGCGGCCCGATCGTCCCAGCAGCACCCCAAGTCCTCCCGACAGAACAGTCTGGAACCATGTCCCAAGTGACATCGGTATCCCAGCTCTCCGACGTGCGGCCGACAGACTGGGCATTTCAAGCCCTGCAATCCCTAGTCGAACGCTACGGTTGTATCGCAGGCTATCCCGACGGAACCTACCGCGGCAACCGCGCCCTGACACGCTACGAATTTGCAGCCGGCGTCAACGCCTGCTTAGACCAAGTAACCAAGCTAATTAGCTCGTCAACATCAACCTTCGTCACCAAAGACGACTTGGCCATCCTGCAACGCCTGCAAGAAGAATTTGCAGCCGAACTCGCCACCCTGCGCGGACGAGTAGATGGGCTAGAAGCTCGCACCGCAGAACTGGAAGCTAACCAGTTCTCCACCACCACCAAACTGGGTGGAGAAGTGATTTTTGCCGCCAGCGACACATTTGGAGATGGTGTTGGTCTGCGCGACGACAAAACAGTCACCAACCTCGGCTACCGAGTGCGGTTGAACTTCTTGACAAGCTTTACCGGTCGAGACTTGCTCAGAACCCGCGTGCAAGCCCTCAACGTCCCCAACTACTCAGCAGCAACCGCTACGGGTACTAACATGGCTCGCCTAGCCTTTGACGGGAATGATAACAGCAACTTCGTACTAGACGAACTGTACTATCGTTTCCCGATCGGTAACGCTACAGTCTTTGTCGGCCCTAAAGGACTTGACCTGGATGAAATTGCAGATACAGTAACTCCCTTCAACTCTACGAGCACTGGTTCAATTTCCCGATTTGGAGTTCGCAACCCGGCCGTATTCCGCGGTGCCCAGGGAGCTGGCGCAAGTCTGACTTACAACTTCGGCAACATCCGAGCTACCGCAGGCTATCTAGCCGGCGACAGCGATGCTCCCAACCCCGCAAACGGTAGGGGCGTTGCCGACGGTTCTTTCAGCGCTCTGGGTCAGATCGGCTTTTTTAGTAAGCCGTTTGATTTGGGTCTGACTTACGTTCGGAAATACAATCGGGCCGGCGATGTTGGCATCATGGGCGGCACAGGTAGTGCCTTGGCTAACCGACCTTTCGGTCAATCAGCCACCGGAGCAGATAACTTTGGCGTGCAAGTTAACTTCAAACCCAGCAGCCGCTTTCAGATTGGCGGTTGGTACGGTTACACCAAGGCCGAACAACTGCGGAGATCCAACAACGAGGCTACGGTTCAAAATGGTGCTATCACCCTGGCTTTGTCCGACTTTGGTCGGCGCGGCAACCTCCTCGGTTTTGTCTTCGGTGTACCGCCAAAAGTTACCGAGAGCGATCTCGCCAAAAACCGCAACACCTCTTATCACCTAGAAGGTTTCTATCGCTTCCAAGTCAATGACTTTATCTCAGTGACACCGGGCGTTTATGTGATTATGAATCCCGAACACAACAACAAAAACGACGATATCTGGGTCGGACTCCTCCGTACTACCTTTAGTTTCTAAGGTTTCCAGACATAGTTAAAGCTAAAAGCGGCAGGCGACTGCCGCTTTTAGTTTTGGGTTATTGGTTATTAGTTATTGGTTATTGGTTATTAGTTATTGGTGATTTCATTAGTCATCAGAATCAACAACTAACAAAAACATCGGAAAAATAACGACCAACCAACAAATAACCAATAACTAATAACTAATAATTAGGAACTTTGGCGGCAAATCCCGAATACGGATGTGTAGCCGTGCAGATACGTGCTGCCGCCGACGGGGCCGATTTCGCCGTTGCAGAAAAAGCCACTCAACGGGATGTTTTTCAAATATCTGCCGAACAGTCGCGAGTCAAAGTTCGACTGGCCATAAAGCCCTTCGCCACGCCCCAAACAAGCGAACATCAAGGCGCCGACGCTGGATGTACCGCTGTACTCGGCGGCCCGCTGATAGCGATCGAGCAACATCTCTAAGTCTTCTGCGGAGGTGCGGGCGTCCCGTAGGTGAAATTGGATGCGCTGTCCTGGACGGACTCGATCGCCGATCGCAATTGCCCCCACTTTGGGATCTACTCCCAACAGATTGCGGATCAAAAAATCTCCCGGCTCCAATGTCAGCTTGAATTCATCGCTGACTAACCCTACAAATAACGAGTGCTGCGCTAATTCTCGGTCTGCTTCGCTCAAAGTTTGAACTAACTCTCGCAGGGCCTCTAAGGGCGATCGCTCGATGCTCCTGCTACCGATATCATCGGTTTGTTCTTCGAGTTTGAGCAAAATATTGCGCTCTCCTTCTGT
>CASBQF010000297.1 GCA_949127775.1 Oscillatoriales cyanobacterium PMM_0080 | reverse complement strand
TTGCAAAAATAACTAGAACAGGCAAGATGCCTGTTCCACAAAAAACATTTTTTCTTGTGGAACAGGCATCTTGCCTGTTGCAAAATTTGATTAAAATGAATTTTGCAAGAGGTCTATTGTATTTTCGTGCCATCCTGCTGATTCACAGCACTGGAAATTAATATGGCACAGTCTCTATTACCGCCTGTTGTGAGACAGATATATTCGATCGCCTGCGTCTTGCTGATAGCTTCTGATTCTTGTATTTGCGATCGTAGCACGACTGACAAAGGCGCTGCCCGTTTCTGAGTGTCACACAACTTTCGGAACTATCTTTCCAATCATCGCAGCAGCCGCAAGGCCAACTTAGCAAATAATCAATCATCTTGGAACCCTGGTAGCGTTGATAACTTATTGAGCTACCATGCTAGCTTAATTTTTTCAACTGTGTGTGTTCTAGTTAACAAAGTAATTGGTTTTTTGTGTGATGTTTTGTAGACTTAAATCTATGCAGAGGCTATAAAAATAAAATTGTATACCTATGGTCTGGGTGAGAAAAAATATCTCGAAAGGCTGTTGAATTACTGTGCACATTAGGGTATGATCCCGTCATAATTCGAGTAGCAGATTTGACCAGACTTGCCGATAAGAAGGTGCTAGGGTTGGCATTTGGCAACCAAATTAGATCAATAAGTTCGTTAGCGAAGCCCTCGAAGAGGATCGCACCGCGCATCGCAAACAAAGATCGATCGCCAGGGCCAATCAAGCCGAAGGGCGATCGCACCCACAACCGCAGCAGCTTTCCCGGGTTCGCCTCAACTCTCATGTACTCTTGCAACCACGCCAAAATCGCGAAGACGCACAACTCGTCAAAATCTCCAACAGCGGCGGGGTGCGGAAATTGCGATGTCCTACAAGCAACAACCGAACTCGATCGACTCCAAAACTTTGATAAACTATAATTTGAAAAAGGAAGAAGAAAGAAGGAAGAGCTGCAACGCGAGAACGTCCTCATCGTCCGGCGCGGTTGCTATAATTCGCCATCCTGCTAATTTGGAATTTATTCTTTCTAACAACCAAAAACTAACAACTAACAACCAAAAACTAACAACTAACAACTAACAACTAACAACTAACAACTAATCAAGAGGAATTGCTGAATGGCTGCAACAGATTTTAAAGACTATTACGCTATTTTGGGACTCAACAAAACCACCAGCGCTGACGAAATCAAAAAAACTTTCCGCAAACTAGCCCGGAAATATCACCCGGATATGAATCCAGGAAACAAAGAAGCCGAAGCTCGTTTTAAAGAAGTAAACGAAGCTTACGAAGTGCTTTCCGATCCAGAAAAACGCAAAAAATATGACCAATACGGTCAATATTGGAAGCAAGCAGCAGCAACTCCCGGCGGATGGCCAGGCGGGAGTGGTAATGCGGTAGATTTTGGTGGCGTTGACTTCAGCCAATATGGCAGTTTTGACGAATTTATCAATGCCTTGCTTGGGCGCGCAGCCAGTAACAGTGCAGGTAATAGCCGCAATGGCCAGTGGAATTACAATAACTACCGTACTGGCGGTAGTGGCGGCGGATTTGAAGATTTTCCGGGGTATGAAAACCGCAACCCAGGAACCTCTCGCGACACTGAGATGACAATTTCCCTGACTCTGGGAGAAGCATTTCGGGGCACTTCTAAACGAGTCGCCACGGGCGAAGTTTCGATTCCTGCGGGAGTGAAAACGGGCAGCAAAATTCGGGTAAAAGGCAAAGGCCAAGTTGATCCGTATACAAAGCAGCAGGGAGATTTGTACCTAAAGTTAGAAGTTTTACCCCACGCTTTTTTCCAGTTTGAGGGAGAGAATTTGGTCTGCGAAGTGCCGATAACTCCTGATGAAGCGGTGTTGGGAGCTTTAATTGAAGTGCCTGCGCCTGAAGGTATGATCACTGTAAAATTTCCGGCGGGGATGCGATCGGGTCAATCTTTGCGGTTGCGGGGCAAAGGATGGCCGAAACCGAAGAAGGATGAACGGACTGATTTGTTGGTCAAAATTGCGATCGTACCACCGAAAGAACTCACTGCCGAGGAACGAGAGTTTTACGAGAAAATCAAAGCAAATCGCACTTTTAATCCCCGTAATACTCTCAATCAGATGGTGATTTGATCTTAATCATGATGGCAAAATACTCGCAAATTTTTAAGGGTTGTGGGGAGTACATCAATTCAGACAGGTTGCCAAAAAAGCTGGCTTTGGGCCTGCTACGATCAACCCGATGCTTTCAGATTGTTGACACGAGCATAAATTAAGTCTTTGGTGGACGGAAGTGTCAACTTAACTCGATCGGATGATCGAGATAGGCAATAGCTATATCCCCAAAAAATGAATACTCGCTAGGTAGAATAGTCGATGATTACAAAGTAGTACCGAGTTATCTGAGTTTGGGTATTATTTACAAAAAATTAACATATATTGTACTTTTTGTGCTATGAAATGGGCAGAATATTGTGCTGTAATTGATGTTTGCAGTCAGAGCATTGTATATTTAGGGCGGGTGGGACCCCTATCCCACAAGAGTTTGATTTTTTTTGATCTGCAATTTAAGTGCAAAACAGCTTAGGAATGAAAATTAAATAACTTCCACAAATTTGTGGGATGTCCCACCCGTCTTGAACAGGCAGGATGCCTGTTCCACAATAAGAATGAAAATTGTAAGTTATTTAATTTGCGATCCTTATTTAATTCTCATTTCTAAGCTGCGATACTTTCTGAGAATTCACTTTCGCAAATGGTGAGATCGGACGGCTGACACTGTTTGATGCGGATGCTAATTCTCTGGGCTCCCTCGCTTTTCAAGTCTTCGATGTAGCCTGGAGTATTGCTGGATGCTTCTTTGTCGGTGTCGAAGGGGCCAAAATAGTAGGTACAGCGGGGTGAGTCTGTGACAATTTCTACCCACCATTTTTCTGGGTTGTGTCGGTTCGGCGCAGCAAATACGGACAATACTACAAGGTAGATCAAGAATAAATAAAATCCGAGCATTTTTCCTCTTTAGGGGTTCTTTATTTTTTAACAGGACTTGCGTTCTCGTGACTCTCATCTACCGGGTTCCCCAATTTTCGCATCGCCCTTTACCAGAGAATTTTGTCTCTAAAACCCGGTTTATGCATCCAAGATACTCTAACTTTATCAAGACTATTTGGGCGATAGCATCGACCGGAGTGCTGATTTTGCGACGAGAATAGAATCGCTGTGAATCAGTTATTTTTCGGGGAGATTTAAGCTGGATGGCGCACTATAAGTATTTGCCACAAGAGTTTAAGTAAGGAGTAGTTGCCAAATTAAAGACACGAGTGTGCAAGTTGTGGAAATACGCCGGAATATATAGCCTTTATCGTAAAGGTGAGGTATGTCTGGTAATCGGTAATGGGTAATTGGTAATTGGTAATTTGGAATCGCAAGTGCCTATAGGCTTTCTGAGGTTTCTGGAGGTAAAGACGGCCTCCGTGCGAAAAGCTGATCGTCACAGAATTTGGCATACCTCATGTTTTTGAGAACCGCTATATACCAACCTTACGCTAGCAGCGCCACAGCTTCAAAACTGTGGCTAAAATAGCAAAACCCGCCGGGGCGGGTTGTTTTGTTGAGCTATTAAGTTGCTCAAACTAATCGGATTTACCTAACTCAGTAGACTGAGGTTTAGCGCTTGCCTTTGGGGAACTGTTCGATACCAGCCCAACCGTAGAAAACCAGTTCGTCGTTTTGGACTCGACACCTGTCTACTCGTAGTTGAGTGCCTTCGAGGGCAAATTTGTCTAAGTCTAGCAAGTTATTGACGTGGACAATTATCGCTTTAGCCAAGTCTACTGCTTGCTCTTCACCCCCGTAAGTAACGCTGACAAATTGGATTTTGCGTCGCTCTTCTACTTGCAATTGGGCACTAATGTCTATGTTGACTGGTTCGCTGGCGTCGCCAATAGTAATCTGGGACTGAAGCCGAATAGATTTGTCGGCCCCGAAGCTGACTTCAGTGTTTTGAAAGTTCAGAGATTGGTCTTGGTAAGTCAGCTTCTGGAGTTTTTCAACTACAAAAGGTGTGTTGAATGAGGTGGTTAAATCCGATCGGCTTAATACTACTCGCATATTTGCCTGGGTAGGCTGTCGCAATTTTACTTGACCTGCAAAAATCGCCCCAAAATCAATTGAGAGTGCTTGCAGGTAGAGTTCCATCACTTCTATGCGCAGGCCGTTATACATCAACATACCTTTGCCAACGAAGTCGAAACCGTCGATGCTTCCCTGCAAGAGTTTGGCTACTGGTTCGACTCGGATGTTGGCTTCTGCCTTTTCAGAACGTTTGAATAAGGCTGCGATCGCAGCTCCTGCTACTTTGCTGACAAGGCGATCGCCACTTTGACCTTGAAAGGATGTACCGCTAAACAAAGCTGCTACCATTAATTCGTTTGCTCATCTACAATCGCCATTATAACCTCTGATTAAGAATTGTTAAAATAGCTTGTACTTATTCACTTCATAAGCATACGTTGTGCTTCTTGTTTGTCTTCAAAATCACACTTCGTCGCTTCTACGCTTCGACGAAGGGCCCGGCAGCGGATTTTGAATTTTAAGGGCTTAGGGGCGTGCCTTGGAGACAAGCTCGATCGAGCAATGCACCATCCCAGACTGTTTGTTCGATCGCAGCGCAAAGCAAATTAGCTCCGGTTAGGTTAGCGCCGCGCAGTACGGCTCCATTCAGAATCGCTTCTTCCAAATCCGCTCCCGACAAATCAGCGCCGGACAAATTAGCATTGCTCAAATCTGCCTGCTGCAAAATTGCCCGAGCCAAATTCGCGCCCCGCAAATCGGCACCGCGCAAATCGACACCAGTCAAATCCAGATTGCCGATCGCCGCGCCTGTCAAAAAAGCACCGCCAAAACTGGCACCTTGAACTAGAGCGTTAGCGAAGGAAGCACCGCGCAAATCGGCATTCCGCAAATCTGCGCCGCGCAAGTCAGCACCACTCAAGTCAGCGCCCCGAAGGTTGGCTCGCAGTATCGCCCGCTGCAAGTTAGCGCCAGTGAGATTAGCTCCACTCAAATTAGCTTGAGATAAATCGGCGTCAGCAAGTTCGGCTCCGGCTAAGTTTTTGCCAGCTAAATCCATGCCGGCCAACAGATGAATTTTGCCTTTGCCTATGGTTTCTATGTTAGTCATCAGTCAGTTGTCAGTTATTTGTTGTCAGTTGTCCGTTCCCAGTTAACAGTTAACAGTCCAGTTATTTTAAGATGTTGAAGTTACTGCGGTCGTGCGATCGCCCAAATCTTCCAACCAGATATTCGGCAGTTGGCTCGGGCGGCTCGGTAGCTCCATCAAGCCCATTTCTGCGAGCCTGACGACGTTGGCGAGAGTTTCCACCAAAGACGGCTCGAAGCGAGTACCCGACTGTTCCCGGCACTTTTCCAAAGCTTCCGTCAAACTTAAAGCCGGACGATCGCCCCGTGCTTTAGTCAAATCTTGGAAACAAGCGACTAGCCCGACAATGCGGGAAGCAATCGGTATTCCTTCGCCCCGCAAACCCTCCGGCCTGCCGCTGCCGTCCCAGTGTTCAAGTTTGTGCTTGACAATTTCGGCAACTGGTGATAGTTCCGGCATTGCTTGTAGGAGTTGGGAACCGATGAAACTGCGATCGCGCCAAAATGCCAGAGTCTGTTGGTCAAATTGATCGGAAGTTTGAGTAAACACCTCATTTGGGGCGGAAACTAAACCAACTCGAAACAGCAATCCGGCTAAGCGCAACCTGCGCAACTGCAAAGCTGGCAAATCCAGAAGTTGACCCAAAGTTTCCGACAAAGCCGCCACTTGCAAAGACGCTGTGGGGTTTGCGGTATCGCGTTCATCCACGCGCTGGGCCATCCGCAGAAAGGCTTGAAGTTTATTCGCATTCAAATTGCGACTGACGCGCAAAGCTTGACCTTCCAATTCCCACAAATCGCGGGTTTGGCGGTTAATTGACACCATTTGCTGCTGAGAACTTTGCAGGTAAGTGACGATCCGCGTCACTACGCCGCTAATGTCAGCCAGGGGCGGGCCGACTGTGGCGAGAATTTCGTGATGAATTTCCAGCAAACTGTCGGCTAATGGTGGGTTGTAATGTCGCGTCTGTTCTATAAAAATTTCTGCCGCCGCTGATACTAAAGATTGATCAAACGACCACAAACCGTAGAATTTTCGCTCTGTATCGACTTCCGGCTTGCCTTCTGGCAAGTATTCCTCATCTGAAAGTTCGCGACAAAGCACCATTGCTTTGTAGGTTGGGGCGAGGATGATTAAATTCCATTCTTGGATGATGGGGTCGATCGGATCGAGGTCGATTAAAGATACATTCTCTAATTGACCAGTTTTGTGGGTAGCAAAACCGCTATCGGCTACTGCGCCGATCGCCACGCGCCGGGAAGCATTAGCAATATCTAGGTATCGCTCGGCTTCTTGCAAATACCATTTTCCCTGCTGAAACGTGACTAAAACCAGCGGTTTGACTGCGATATCGTCCCCGCCGGCGCTGGTTTGCAAAATGTGGTCTTCTAGGGCGTGACAGAGGGCTACTAGGGTGTTTTTGAAGTAGACCCCGTAGCTAGAAGGCAGTTTCCCGTCGGGGAGTGTAGCTTGTAGTCTGGCGAGAGTTGATTCTGGATTCATTACAAAAGGCGGTGCCGGCTCTGAACTCATTGTAGCGGGCGATCGAACTTCTGAATCAATCAATCAATTTTAGATTTCAGATTTCAGATTTGAGATTTCGGTGAGATACCCGACTTCTTTAAGCAGTCAGGTATCTGGGGATTCTGTTTTTTTTGACCTAAAACAACTTTGTTCTATTTACTTTTAGAATCAGCAACATCAGAAATCAAATCGTCTTTATCAACTTGTGGGACGAAATCAGGACGATCTTTGGACTCCCAACCGGGGGGGCGCTTGGAGTTGTACCAAGCGATGGAGCCGATACTAACTGCCGACACAAATCCCACAACAAGAACTGCGATCGGAACCGTTAAGTTGACATCTGTCATGATAATTAAATCCTTATTTACGCTGCTTTCGTATTATTCTAAGTGCTAATGGCATTTTGTTGATATGTCTCAAGACTGAAAAAATGAGTAAATTGCAGCCATAATACTTAGAGATTGAAAATGAAGGGCTAATTTTATGTCATTGTCGATCGCATTGTTGTTAGTTGCTAGTTTCGCCCTAGGTGCTTTGCCACTGACTCAATGGATAGTGCAAGCTCTTTCTGGCAAAGATTTAAGGGTTTTGGGGACGGGAAATGTTGGCGTGTCGGCTGCTTTCATTCACGGGGGCAAAGTTGCTGGAATTGTTGCGGTGTTAGCGGAAATTGCCAGAGGGATCGTACCAGTGTTGGCTGCGCGATTTTGGTTCCCGGATGTAAATGCGATCGCCCTTACTGTCTTAATTCCTCTAGTTGCAGGCAGATATGCGATCGCCCGTGGTGGTGCTGTCACCAATGCGGTTTGGGGCATTTTCGCATTTTCCCCGCCAGTGGCTGTCTCCTCGGGCATATCAGGTCTGCTGGTATGGGGTTTGGCTGGTAAGGGCGATCGGGCAAGGCTGTTTGCTACCCGTTGCGGATGTCTTTGTACTCCCATCTGGATTTGGGTGTGGCGGCAAAATGCAGCAGAATTTTTAGCAGCAACAGGATTAGCATTTTTACTCTTCACAATTAGTCTTCGTCAGGGTGATGATATGGCTTTATCTAAATCGGAACAATTGCTTTCTCTCGATGACTTACTAGATGCCAAAGTCTGTGGCGACAAAGCTGCTAAGTTGTCTCAACTTAAACGCGCTAATTTTAATGTTCCTTCGGGTTGGATATTACCATCGAAGGAAGAAGCAAGTTCGGCAGCGGATTCTGTAACGGATTTAGCGGATGTCAGAAAGAGGGAAGAGGACAGTTCGGCAGCGGATTCTGTAACGGATTTAACGGATGTTAAGAACCAGAAAATAGGCAGAGAAAATAATGGAAAATTTGATCGCACATTCATCAGCAATTCTGTAATCCAAAACCTCAAAGCGAAAATCCCGAACCGCATAATTGTGCGCTCTTCCGCTGCGGGAGAAGATGGTGATTTGAGTTCAGCGGCTGGACAATATGAAACGATTGGCCCTGTTTTGACTGAAGCAGAATTGAGCGATGCGATTCATCGTTGTCGCCAGTCTTATTGGACTTCCGAAGCAATAGCTTACCGCCGCCAGCGACAACTACCCGATACCCAAATGGCTGTATTGATTCAGCCTTATATTGACAGTAAATTTGCCGGAGTCATGTTCACCCGCAATCCTTTAGATGGAGGTTCCCAGGTAATTATTGAAGCTTTACCGGGAGGAGCCGAATCTGTTGTCGGCGGACAATTTACTCCGGTTCACTTAGAAATTGATTTTAGTACAAATGAAGAAGTTGAGCCCTTCGATTACGCTCAGGGTAAACTGCGTCAAAACCGGAATATCGAAACTAATTTAATTATTGATAAATCAGTGGTAGCAGAATTAGTTAAATTAGGGCAAGCAATCGAAGCATTTTTTCACGGAATCCCGCAGGATATAGAGTGGAGTTGGGATGGTGAACAACTTTGGATTTTGCAAAGTCGTCCCATTACCAATTTGCAGCCGTTTTGGACGCGAACTATTGCAGCAGAAGTGATTCCCGGTGCAATTCGTCCGCTCACTTGGTCGATTAATCGGCCGCTGACTTGCGGAGTTTGGGGAGAAATATTTAAGGTTGTATTAGGGGAAAGAGCGGCTAATTTAAACTTTACTGAAACAGCAACTTTGCTAGGTTCTCACGCTTATTTTAATGCGACTTTGTTGGGCGAAATCTTTCGGATGATGGGATTGCCGGAGCAGGGTTTAGAATTTTTGCTGAGAGGGCAGAAGATGGGCAAGCCGCCGTTGGGGAAGATTTTGCCCTCTTTGCCTGGTTTGTGGCGTTTGGTGCAGCGGGAGCGGGCGCTCAATGCAGAGTTTGAGGTCGATCGCACTTCTATTTTTATCCCAGCACTGCAAAGTCTGGAGAAATCAGAAGTTAACCCCCCCCTACCCCTCCCAAGGGGGGAAATAAGAGGGAACAATTATCAATATTTGTTGGAATTATTAGATAGAGCCGAAAAAATTCAGGAGTGGCTGAAACCGATTACTTACTACAATATATTAGGGCCGATCGGGCTGGCAATCCGCAAATCAATTTTTCGGGTTTCCGATGAATGGCTGGACAATGAAAGCGCACCGGAAATCGCATCGGTACGAGCTTTGCAGCAATTAGCCCAAAAGTTGCGACAAGCTGCAATTTCCCAATCAGACGAAACTGTTTCAACAGCGCAATTAACACAGGTATTTGCTGAAAGTTCGACTTTGCAAGCAGAGTTTGTACAGTGGCTTAATAGTTACGGATATTTGAGCGAAGTGGGAACGGATATTGCTGTTGTTACTTGGCGAGAACAACCAGAATTTTACCAAAAGTTGATCATAACTATGGCGGTAAAATCGGCTGTCACTAATTTAGATTCAAAGCGTGAATTAAACTTGACATTTGTGCAGAAGTGGCGGTTAAACAAGTGTCAGGAGCGAGCTACAGTCAAAAATGAAATTAGCGAAATTTACGCGCGGTTGTTGGCTCATTTGCGCTGGACTTTTTTGGAGATAGAAGCTTGCGGATTGGGAATGCAGGTATTCGAGGAAACTGGAGATATCTTTTATCTGGAATTTGGGGAAATTCAACAGTGGATTCGCTCAGGTGCAAGTGTTTCCTTTCGGGATACAATTCGAGAAAGGCGCGAACAGTTAACAGCCGATCGCGATCGCACGATTCCACCTGTAGTCTACGGCAATCTGTTGCCAAATTCTCAGAAAAGCTCGATCGCACCCACAACATCGGCAACTAACATCATCCAGGGAATTCCCGCAAGTATCGGCCGCGTCGAAGGTTTTGTCAAAATCTGTCGTACCGCGACCACAGATTTAGGCGAAAATGCGATCGTGGTAGTCCCCTACACCGATGCAGGTTGGGCACCGCTACTATTAGGAGCAACAGCAATTATATCGGAAGTTGGCGGCCAATTGTCTCACGGGGCGATCGTCGCCCGCGAGTACAAAATCCCCGCAGTCATGAATATTGCTGAAGCCACAACTCGCCTGCGAGACGGTCAAAAAGTCCGAGTAGATGGCTATCTCGGCACCGTAGAATTGCTGGAGTAGGGGCGGGTTTAGCCCTAAAATCATGAAATAACGAACAATCTACAGGCAAAACCCGCCCTCCACTGTACTGTACGGGCGGGT
>CASBQF010000296.1 GCA_949127775.1 Oscillatoriales cyanobacterium PMM_0080 | reverse complement strand
TTCTGCTGCCGAATAACCGATTGTCCGGCAAAAAGCCTCATTAATTTCTAAATAATGACCGTCTTTAACTCTGGTAATAGTAATCGGGTTGGGAGAAGAACGAAAAGCTTTAGCAAACTTTTCCTCAGACAAGCGCAATTGTGCAGTCCTCTCCTCAACTAAAGTTTCCAATTCTTGATTCAGCTTTTGGAGTTGAGCATTTTGTTCTGCTAATTGCTTCTCCATAAAATAGCTGTTAACCGCTTCTTTTAAGGTCAACTTCAAATCTTCCGACTGCCAAGGCTTCGAGATGTAGCGATACAATTTAGCATATTTAATCGTATTCGCCACCGCTTCCAGGTCTGCTTGCCCCGTCAGCATAATTTTGATAGTTTTTGGCGAAATTCTGTGAATCTGCTTCAGCAATTCATCCCCTCTGATATTCGGCATCAGATAATCAGAAATCACTGCCACAATTTCGCAGCCCTCTGCCAGCAATTCCTCCACTAACTCCAAAGCATCTTCGCCGCCTTCAGCCGTTTCTAATAAGAGTTCTTCTCCCAGGGATTTTTTTAACTCAATTTTCAAACTTTCAAGGATTATCGGTTCGTCATCCACGCAAATAATCACAGGTTTATTCTTCATACTTTTGCCAAACCAGATTTAATAGTTTCTACTAATTCTTTGCGGTCCCACGGCTTGTACAAACAGCGGTGCAAGTTTGCTTGTTTTTTCACCCGTTCTATTGCTACTTCGTCTGCTTGCCCGGTTAGCATGACTTTCACAATTTTAGGATATTTTTGGTGAACCCGAATCAAAAATTCATCTCCCTTAATACCGGGCATTAACCAGTCAGATACTATCACCAAAATATCGCTTTCATCTTCTTCTTTAATTTCTTCGATAATTTCCAGAGCTTCATCGGCATTTTCTGCTACTTCATAAAGGTAAGCATCGCCAAATTCTTTTTTAAGTTGAATTTTTAAACTGTTTAAGACCACAACTTCATCATCAACGCATAAAATTACTGGTTTCGGCATGAAATTTGACTCCTATTTAATTTTTAAATTCGGGTGTATTGCCCCAGGATTTTAATTAGTTTCAGTGATTTCGATGGGCAATGATACAGTAAATATTGTCTGACCAGGTACGCTTTCTACTTGCAATTGACCTTGGTGTTTTTCAATAATTTTCCGAACTATATCCAATCCCAAACCGCTACCTTCTCCTGGAGGTTTAGTCGTAAAAAACGGCTCAAAAATTCTCGGCATAATCTCTGGGGTAATGCCTGGGCCGTTGTCAGTAATACTGACTGATATTGCGTTATCTTGGTGTTTTACATCAACTTTCAACACTCCTTTATTACCCATCGCTTGTAAAGCATTGTGAAGCAAATTTGTCCAAACTTGATTGAGTTCATCAGGATAGCATAGCACAGAGGGCAAATCAGTACCATAATTTTTGACTACTTCCACACCGTGTTTGATTTGGTATTGGTAAAGCGTTAAAACAGTATCAATGCCCTCAGTAATATTAGCGATCGCCTTTGAACCCGACTGATCGTAACGAGAGTAGCTTTTTAAGGCAAAAACAATTTTAGCGGCCCTATCTGTCGCAGTAATAATATTTTTAGTGCTTTTTTGTACCGTAGCAAATTGGTAGGCAATTTCTAAAATATTGGAATTTTCGCTATCTTTTAATAAAGGCAAAAAACGTTCTATATTATTGCAGACGCCCAGATCTAAAAAAGTACAGGCAAGACTATCGGCGTCATCAATTCCTTCTAATTCTAATTGCCGCTGCACAAGTTTTTTTGATTGACGTTTTTCTTTACTAGATAAGTTGTCTGTTTCTTGGGTTGACTTGTGTAGCAGGGCAAAGAAATCCTGTTTCCGTTCCGGGGATAGTTGCTGAAAAAATATCGGCAACTGCTGCAATTGTTCTGCCCAAAAATCGGCGATATTCTGCACTGAGGAGCGAATCGCTCCTAGAGGAGAGTTAATTTCGTGCGCAACTCCAGCAATTAACTGTCCGAGGGCTGCCATTTTTTCTGATTGAATCAGTTCTTTTTGAGTGCGCTTCAGTTCTTCCAAGGTATGAGCTAATTCTGCATTTTTTTCGCAGAGGGCTGACTCTGCTAGTTTGCGGGCGCTGATGTTGCGGGCAACCCAAATAACTGCATCTTTTGAGAATAGAGAAATGCAGGCGGAAAACCAAATTTCGCGATCGCCAACTGTTAAGCTGTAGTCAAAATTGAGCGTTTGTTCTGTCTCTAACACTTGTCGAACTAGCCTCCACCAATCGTCTGGGTTGTCCTCGTCAAAAAAATGTTCGATCGTGAGGCTAACTATATCGCACTCAGGATCGCAAAACACCGCCGTATTTGTCGGCAAAACTTGTATATTGCCGTCACCGTCTAGCACAAGAATGATATCAGTCATCGCTTCAAAAACTGCGCGGACTTTGCTCTCAGAAAATTGCAATTTTTGTTCTAGCAATTTGCGATCGCTAATTTCTTGCTGCAATTCTTGGTTGCTGGCTGCGAGTTGAGCGGTGCGCTCTCGAACTCGCTCTTCGAGTTCGGTATTCAGGCGGCGGACTTCAGATTCAGCGGTGCCGCGGTCTTGTATTTCCTTTTTTAACTGACTGTTAGCGTTAACTAATTCTAAAGTTCGATGTTCAATTTGTGCTTCTAAATTGTTATTCAAAAGCTGCAACTGTTCCTCTACTTCGGTTCTCGGAAGCACTTTTTTTTGTAATTCTTCGTCCACTGTTTACAACTCCTGGATATTTTTAGCAATTAATACCATTTTAGAACTCAATACAGTTCACTTAAGAGGGCGGGTTTTGCCTTGATACATTCGATTATTTCATAAATTCTGAGTTCACTTAAGAGGGCGGGTTTTGCCTTGATACATTCGATTATTTCATAAATTCTGAGCCCAAGCCGCCCCTACTGCAATATGGTTGACTTAAGAAATTCGTCAAAAAGCCTTAAGTAAACCATATTGTTTTAGATCTGAGATTTTACAAGGGCTGTACGCTTACTTATGTGGAAGTCTGACATTTGTCTAGAGTTGCATTTTGGTCGTGCATTGGTATGATTTTTAGTGCTACGCCAGCTAAATGACGATCGGCATTGACACGGTAAAGGTCGTTTGACCGATCGCAGATACTACCTTTATCTTACCCGAATGTTTTTCGACAATTTTTTTTACAATATCCAGTCCCAAGCCGCTGCCTTCGCCTGGGGGTTTTGTGGTAAAAAACGGCTCAAATATTCGCGGCAAAATCTCCGGGGGAATTCCCTTGCCGCTGTCAGTGATGCCCACCAGCAGGCTCTCATTCTCTGCTCTCACCTCTAGCGTTAAAACTCCGCAATTGTCCATCGCTTGTAGGGCATTGTGAATCAGATTTGTCCAAACTTGATTTAGTTCGTCTGGATAGCAGAGTAATTCAGGCAGTTTATCGTCATAAATTCTGACAAGTTCTACTCCGTGTTTGAGTTGGTTGTAATAAAGAGTTAATATAGTTTCAATCCCATCAATAATATTAGCAGTTACCTTTTCTGCCGTACAGTTAGAATGAGAGTATCTTTTTAAAGCAAAAACTACTTTTGCTGCTCTATCTGTAGCCGTGATAATAGTATTCGTGCTTCTTTGTAAAGTAGAAAGTTGATAGGCTTGCTGTAAAATATCCGAGCTAGTAGGGTCTTGCAAAAAAGGCAAAATTGATTCAATATTATCGTAAATTCCTATGTCAACTAAAGTGTCGGCTACTGTTTCTGAATTAGCTACCGAACTCTTTGATAGCTGTTGAACCAAAGCTCTTTTAAACTGACGTTTTTCTCTGTTAGAAAAGCCGATCGACTGCGACTGATATTTCGGCAGTAGCGTCAATAAATCTGAGTAGCGTTGTGGGGACAGTTTGTGGAAAAAGTCGGCGATTTCCGCAAGATTTTGATTAAAAAAATCTGCTAAATTCTCGATAGACGATCGAATAGCACCGAGGGGAGTATTTATTTCGTGAGCGACGCCGGCAACTAGCTGTCCCAATGCTGCCATTTTTTCTGATTGAATGAGCTCTTGTTGCGTTGCTTGCAGGTTTTGGAGAGCACCTGCAAGTTCTTTGGTGCGATCGGCCGCATCTCCAAGGTTCTATTGTACTCTGATAACAGTTTTTCAGCTTGTTTGCGATCGGTGATATCACTGAAAGCCGTAATCGCATACACAATATTGTTGTTGTTGTCAAAAATCGGTTTCGAGTGCATTTCAAAAGGCACAATCTTGCCGTCTTTGCGGACTTCTAAATTATCGGCGATCGCACTTTCGCCTTCGAGAGCTCGCCAAGCCGGCAATTGTCGAGCACAACACGGGCTATCGCTTCCTGAAATATAAATTTCATCGGCTGATACTAACTCTTCACCTGTAGCTGACGGTGCAAAAACTTGACCGAGCAACCGCTGTCCGGTTTGATTAATGTAGGATACCTCACCATTGGGATTGTGTACAGTTATTCCCACGGGCAAAGCTTCTAAAAACTGTGTCAATTTGCTTTGATTCTCCCGCACTTCGGCATAAAGTTTAGCATTAGCGATCGAAACAGCAGCCTGCGTCGATAACAGTTGCAAAACCTCTACCCTGTCATCAGTAAAAGCTCTAGTTGTTAGATTGTTTTCCAAATAAATAATTCCAATTAATTGACCTTGATTCAGCAAAAGAGCGCACAATATAGATTTGGAACTATTTTTTTGAATATACAAATCGTGTTTAAAATTTCCTTTTTTAGATGCGTGATTTTCCACGACACTTTGTTTAGTACGAGCGACATAATTCACGATCGAGATCGGCAGACATTGTTCGGCGGGAATCGACTGCAAAACATCGACGCGATCGGGATCTATTCTCTCCGAAGCTTCCACTAGCAACTTACCGTTATTTTCCAAAATCAAAAAACCATTTTGGAACCCTGTATTTTGCACCACAATTCTCATTAACTTCGCCAGTAATTTGTCCAGCACTATCTCGCTAGCGATCGCACTATGTGAACGTTGATTCTGTATTGATGATAGACCACGGGATCGACAACTGGATAACTTGTATCAGCAATATTGGAACTTCATTCATCGTAGACGGAAGGCATCTCAAGTCCATCAACCAAGGCTACAACAAACGAGTGGCAACCTTAGTGTCTGGAAAAAACAATGAATTCTGGTCGAAAAGACTGGAACGGCTGACCGAAAGCAGAAATAGAACAATGCGGGATGCAGTTAATAAAGCCGCTCGTAAGGTCATCAATCATTGTGTATTTTCCCAAATTGCCACAGTTGTATTTGGATGGAACAAAAATCAGAAAGATTCGATAAATTTTGGTACAAATAGCAATCAAAAATTTGTTCGGATTCCCACAGGTAGGTTAAAAGATCGAATTGCTCAACTCTGCGAACAGTACGAAATTAAATTCGTCGAAACCGAAAAATTATATACTTCAAAAACTTCCTTTATTGATGCTAACGAACTGCCTAAAATCGGCGAAAAACCCGAGTGGTGGAAAGCTTCTGGAACGAGAATCAAACGTGGATTATATCGGACGGCGAAGGGGTGGCTAATTTAATGCAGATTGCAATGGTTGTGCAAATATTGGACGCACGAGTAGCAACAATGCTTGGATTGGATCTAAGTGGAGTTGGTAGGGGTGATTTGTCAGCACCCGTAAGACTTAAATTATGGTATACATGAATCCCCTCGCCTTTAGGCATGGGGAGATGTCAATTAGAAGCTGAATATTAGTGGACAAAGCAGAATAAATATACCTATCAAACGGCTGAATGCCATAAATATTCTTAATTCTTCGGTCAGTAAGTCCTATCTGAGCAAATTATGATGCCAAAATTATAAATAATACCAGTTTCACAAAAGAATGCAACTTTCGGCAAACTCGAAACCATGAATTTTATCAGTCAATCCCAGTCCTTCAATTGTTTAATCTCACATCTCAAACCTCAAATGGTATAACCCTGCCTTTGTGCGTAAGCATTCAAGACAGGGTTATGATTTAGTATTCGGAACTCTCTTCGCGGTGAGTCGATCGACTTAGTGCACTGGACTATTCGCCCAATCTAGTTATTTTAGAGGTGCGTTCGGCCAACATCAACAATACATAAATAGTCATTACATAACCGGCGGCCAGAATGGGAATAATTAGAGGAATATCGCGATAAATCATAATGATAACCAAAAGTCAAGGACGAGGAGGAGAAGGACAAGTTCAAGACCTACTACATTAAGTCAGCACCCAAGACTGTACCTTGGTTCTGAAGGCTGTTTTTCCATATCAGACCTGGGGGAACATTTAGGCGTTCCCGGTCAATAATCATTTAGTGCTTTACAGATGCTTAAACAGCCAAAAACTATCCACTTTAGCTGCTTTGAGCTACTGTGCACATAAGATGCGCTAGTATTGACTTCTGAAAACTTTTAGCCGCAAGAAACTAAAAATCTGTCCCAGAAATTTTTGCTGCGATCGACTCACCAGGCTGGCCCTACGAAACTCTTACAGCCACCTAGAAGCTGCCTGCCAGTTTGGATGAAGTACAGAATGAGATACGGCCTGTAAAATACGGCCTGTAAAATACGGCCTGTAAAATACGGCCTGTAAAATACGGCTTGTACTTAATGTATGGAATTGTTTAAATCCTTAATGCCAATCATAACACAGGGTTTTTGGGATTTAGGGATTTTTTGGCAGTGTGCTTAACAATTCGATACAATAGAGAGATTGCCTCTGGCAGTAGGCTACTAGCCTCTGGCATTTGGGTGATCCCTAGCTGGTGGCAAATCATAAATAACTGCCGATCGCCTAGATTTCTCTTCCCTATTGCAGAGAATTACCTTAAAATAAAGATATGATATGTAAAATTTTGTTACTTTATGGCTTGAGTTGGCGTATCCATGATCTCTAGCACTCTCCTATTTTCCTCGGTTGAAGAAGACCTGCGACTGTTGACAGAAAACTTGAAACAGTTAGTCGGTGCCCGTCATCCCATCTTGTACGCGGCTGCGGAATACTTATTCGGCACAAAGGGAAAACGGGTGAGACCCGCAATAGTCTTGTTGATGGCAAGGGCGACGATGCCCGATCGCGAAATCACCGAAAAACACCGCCGACTGGCGGAAATCACCGAAATGATCCACACGGCTAGTCTAGTCCACGACGATGTAGTGGACGAATCGGATCTGAGGCGCGGAGTACCGACGGTACACAGTCGGTTTAACAACCGAGTGGCAGTCTTGGCCGGAGATTTTCTGTTTGCTCAATCGAGTTGGCATTTGGCAAATCTGGACAACCTACCAGTAG
This sequence comes from Oscillatoriales cyanobacterium PMM_0080, assembly GCA_949127775.1. GTDB lineage: Bacteria > Cyanobacteriota > Cyanobacteriia > Cyanobacteriales > Microcoleaceae > Microcoleus. The sequence goes on along the minus strand of CASBQF010000296.1, from coordinate 4,597 downwards.
TCAAACTGCTTTCAGAAGTAATTATGGATTTAGCTGAGGGGGAAATTCAACAGGGACTAAATGGATTTGATACCAGTTTGTCGATCGAAGCGTACCTCGAAAAAAGTTATTACAAAACAGCCTCTTTAATCGCCAACAGTTCCAAAGCAGCCGGCTGTTTGAGCGAGGTTTCAGCGGAAATAGCAGACGATTTGTATAACTACGGTCGCAACATTGGTTTAGCATTCCAAATAGTAGATGATATATTAGATTTCACTGCTTCAACGGAAACTTTGGGGAAACCCGCAGGCTCGGATTTGATCAGTGGTAATCTAACAGCACCAGTATTATTTGCCCTAGAAGAAAAGCCTTACTTGGAAGTTCTCATAGAACGCGAGTTTGCTCAAGAAGGAGACATAGAGCAGGCTCTGGCACTGGTAGAAGATTCTAAAGGCATAGAGCGATCGCGAGAACTAGCCACAAATCACGCACATCAAGCTGTCGAATACTTGGCTGCGCTACCCCAGTCCGAATCCCGCCAAGCTTTGATTGACTTGGCAGATTACGTCTTGAGCCGACTTTATTAGAAGGAAGTTAGTGGTTATTGGTTATTTGTTAGTTGTTATTCGTTGACGATGAAAACTAATAACCAATAACTAATAACTAATAACCAATAACTCAGTATTATGCGATGTCCGGCGGGAGATTGCTGGAATTTGACTGTAGAGTCGATCGATATTGTTGCAAGTAAACGTTAATTAAATTCTGAACTTGCTCCCGAGTAATTTCCGTCCCGACTTCTAGATTGCCAGGACTTTCAAAAAAAACAATGCTGTCTAGACCTTCTAGAGCGATCATCTGAAATAAAATGTGAGTGACAGGCAAAGAAACTGAGTTGAGCCGATCGCCCGCAGCCGCTGCTTGCAAAGCATCTTGAAGAGAACTCCAAGCATAAATCACCCTTTTTTCCCGTCCCGGTTGCTTGAGATTGCTCAAAACCACGATCGCCCAACTTTGGTCTATGGCTTGCAGGATCGAGTATTCCAGGTGCTGTAGCTGTTGGGCCATTAACAGCAGCGCCGGGGCGATCGCCTCTAGGATTTGTGGCGTCGAACCGTCAGCCGGAGCTTTTTCGATCAGTGCTTGAATCTGTTGGTCTAAATCCATCAGTAAATTAATTTGAGATTTTAGTTTAAGAACATCAGGGTAACAGGTGCGCGCCCAAGTATGTGATACCTAGCACTACCCACAATAAAATATAAAATCACAGATTGAAAGTCGCAAGGGTGTGCTACTTTCAATGTTAGCTGTAAACCATCATGCGGGAAATCTGCCAGAGCGTGGAAACCACCATATTTCAACTGCTGTTAGACGAACTCAAAAAGTCCACTCGTGCGTCTGAGCAGAACTGCCAAGATGTAGCAGGGCGACTGGCAGCAGAAGTCAACAGGATATGTACCGAAAGTCAGCGGATTCAATCATCAGGAGATATAGAAGGTGCAGCCGAGAGCTTGGCCAGGCACCGCTTGCAACAATGCCTCCACTATGAAAATTTAGGCTCCGGGCCTGGGCGAGTAGAATTGCACAGTACCCTCAGTGCGATCGTCTATCGCTACATCACTCCTCCCCAAGTGCAGTCTAGCTATCAGGCGCGAGTAGAGCTGATCAAAGATTTTTTGCAAGGATTTTATCTCGAAGCCTTAAAGGCATTCCGGCGCGAAACCCAACTGCCACTTACCTACAGTCCCCGTACTCGCTTAGAACTAGCAGAGTACATGAGTTTTGTAGAGCGCTTCGGCAAGCGGCGCATTCCCTTGCCTCGCAACCGCAGCCAGCAACTAATTATTTTACGGGCCCAAACGTTTTCCCAGCAGCAGCCCAAAGAAACTTCTGTAGATATGGAACAAGCCGCCGACGGAGGGGCTTCAGATTCCGACCAAACTTGGAACGACACCTCGGTGCACTCCGTGCGGGAGGCGATGGCGGGACATGGTTCATCTGCAATTCGCCCCCAAGGCGACGAGTCAGAATCTCTGCGGCAAAACGTGATAGACGACTTAATCGCTTACTTGAAAGAGCGCAACCAAGAAGAATGTGCCGATTACTTCGTCCTCCGCTTGCAAGACTTGCCGACTAACGAAATAGAGTCGCTTCTGGGTATAACTCCCCGGCAAAGAGACTATTTGCAGCAGCGCTTCAAGTACCATTTGCTCAGGTTTGCTATGTCGCACCGCTGGGAACTGGTTCACCAGTGGCTGGAAGCAGACTTAGATAAAAATCTGGGTTTGCTGCCTTCTCAGTGGCAGGATTTTGGTGAACAAATTGGCCCAGAGGGACAGCGTTTGCTAAAGTTGAAGCAACAGGGTCTGTCAGAGTCAGCGATCGCGCAAACCCTCGGCAGCACGGTAGCCCAGGTACAGAAACGGTGGTTTAAATTGCTCGAACTTGCCTGGGAGTTACGAAATCGTTCAGATTCCGGAGAAGGGGCATCTAGTGATGAATAACGAAACGAACAGGGATGCAGAGGATTTCGAGCGTCAGTTCTTAAACTGGATCTTGCAGACGCCAACAGCGAATGCTTCTAGCGAAGATGACGAAAATCTCGATCGACCCCCTCACTCAGAAGAGTGGGGCGATACGGAAGAAAATTCCGGGGTGGAATATTGGGAATGGGACGAACCAAACCCGATCGACTATCAAGTAGAGATGCACACCAATGCACCCGTACAACCGCTGACTATTGGAGACATACCGACCGTGCAAAACCGTTTTCAGACCTTGTTAAAAGAGAAGCTTAGAGCCGAAATCGAATCTAACCCGCCGCTGTTCCCCTGGGAAACAGAACTCAGAAGTTATGACCACGATTATCCCGACGAGGCAGCCCCCCAATGGGTTCCCCCCCTACACCTCTGGACACCCCAACTGCAAAACATCAGATGGGGACGCCTGCCAATTCCGATCGCCCAAGGAGTTTTTGCTCAACTCCTAGAACCCTGTCAGAATCTGGTAATGTCGTCGCTGCGAGAAGGATCGAAGTTAGTTCGTGCTGTAGATAGCTTGTTTCCAGGCCAGTCGCAGGAACTCAACGAATTAGCTGGTTTAGTTCTCAGAGATGCTGTGCGAGGATTTACAGATGTAGAAGTAGAAGATTTACCGAACTACGAAGTGGCAACTACCGATCAACAGATGCTCATGTCGCTGTTAGCCGCGCGGGGAATCATTGAGTCTCTAACTTTGAATTGTCCTGTCAACCAGCCGCCTGTTTCGCGGGAATGGCTGACGGCATTGGGTTCCTTAACTCTAGAGGCCCAATACCAGTCGAGGCGCAGCACAGAACAGCCGATGCCATCTTTAAGAGTTGAGTGCCAATTCCCTGGGGCCGGAAGTTTAGAACTCAAGGGAGGAGATGCCGAAGCAACTGCACATCGTCCCAATTCCGGGCATTTAAGTGTGGAATTGTTTGACCCGCAACCTGACAAGACCTATGCCCTAGAAGTTCGATTCCAAAACTTTGAGACGAGACCTTTGATGTTTGCTATTCGTCCAATTTTGGAAGGACAAGATAGCAACTAAAAAGTTCAGTTGACAGTTGACAGTTGACAGTTGACAGTTGACAGTTGACAGCTACCTCTACCTGAAAGGAAGAAGATCGGAGTAATCAATAGTCTGATTTTATTTTATCCCTACAAGGGAGAGGATTTAAACCAGTTCTTTCTGGTAAAATTAGAGTAAACAATGTATGTTTTACTCTGCGGTTTGACCTCACACAAAAAACGGATGCAATCTGCCGAATTCTGTCGTGAACAGCCAAAAAAATAGAAATTAGTTAAACCCAGATTCATCTGTGAACTTAATCTGTGGATTAAATTTCAAATCGAATGACAGAGAAATAAGATTGAGAGATTAGTTAAAACCCAGATTGATCTGTGGATTCAATCTAAAATCTAAAATCTAAAATCGGATGGGTGCATATGACAACTGACAACCTGCGAAATATACCCGTTTTAGGTAAGCTGTGGAAGCAGATTGAGGCAATGCCTCCGCCGGTGACTGAGGATTCTTTACTGCTGCGAATCCTAGTTCAGTTGTTGGTAATTGTGGGAATTGTGGCGACAGACGTTGCTGCCGAAGAAGCTCTGAACCTTTGGGCAGTGCCTGTTAGTATTGTGGGAGCAACTTGGAGTTGGCATCGCCGCCACGATCGCAATGTAGCTGCTCAATTTTGTATAGCCATTGGCATGATGGTGGCGCTATTCGCTTTTTTTACTCGTTTGGTGGGAGAGTTAAATGATACGCGGCTAGTTTTAGCGCAACTGTTAATTCACCTTCAAGTGCTACACAGCTTCGATTTGCCCCGACGCAAGGATTTAGGCTACTCGATAGTCATCGGGCTAATTCTGTTAAGCGTAGCCGCGACTCTCAGCCAAACGCTGACTTTTGGGCCACTGCTGTTGGTGTTTTTAGCCATTTCGCTTCCGACTTTGGTGTTGGATTATCGATCGCGCTTGGGACTCTCGAAAATAGAAGATAATCAGCAGAATGTAGAAGGTAAAGAGAAACAGAAAAACAAAAACTGGTCGCTATTTGCTGCTACTTTATCCCCTAAGTATTTTGGCTT
>CASBQF010000295.1 GCA_949127775.1 Oscillatoriales cyanobacterium PMM_0080 | reverse complement strand
TTTGCCAATTTGCCTCCGGGGACATACCAAGTTCGGGAAGTCCAGCAGCCCAATTTCCGCCAAACCACGCCGAACCCAGCGCCCATCACCATTACCAGCGGGACAAACTCTGGCAATATTAATTTTGGCAATAACTTTTTTGCAGGGACGATCGCAGGTACAAAATTTAACGATATCAACAGCAATGCCCGGTTCGATCCGGGGGAACAGCCCCTCGCCAACTGGCAGATTTACCTCGATCTCAACCGGAACGGCAGACTAGACAGTGGCGAACCGAATACTATTACAAACCCTCAAGGTAACTACGCTTTTGTCAATATTCCCGCAGACACATATCTGGTGAGAGAAGTCCAGCAACCGGGTTTTCGGCAAACTACGCCCGACCCCGGCCCGATCAACGTTACTTCCAACGCGACGATCAGCAATATTAACTTTGGTAATGTCTTTTTTGTTGGTAGTATTAGCGGACTCAAGTTCAATGACCTCAATGCCAATAGCGTCAGAGATGCGACAGATCCGCCTCTAACCAACTGGCAAGTTTATCTTGACATCAACGCGAATGGCAGATTAGACCCAGGCGAACCAAATACGATCACCAACGCGCAAGGAAATTATACTTTTGGCAATGTTTCCCCGGGCCGGTATTTGGTGAGGGAAGTCCAGCAACCTGGTTGGATACAGACTACGCCAAATCCAGGGGCGATCGACATTACGGGCAATACCAACGCTGTCGGCATCAATTTCGGCAACAATTTCCCCACCGGTAGCATCAGCGGCTTCAAGTTCAACGACCTCAACGCTAACGGCATCAACGAACCGACGGAACCGAGAGTTGCCAACTGGCCCATTTACCTCGACCTCAACAACAACAACAGCCTCGATCCGGGCGAGCCTTCGACTTTAACCAACGCCCAAGGCAATTTCTCTTTCATCAACTTGGGTCAAGGCAACTATTTTGTCAGGGAAGTGCCGCAACCAGGTTTCCGCCAAACCACGCCAAATCCCACTCCCTTCACTGTCGGCAACGGCACAAATGCCACTAACATTAGCTTTGGCAACGTGTTGGTAACAGGCAATATCAGCGGTGTTAAATTCAACGATTTTAACGCCAACGGTCGCCTCGATCCGGGGGAACCGCCGATCGCCAATCAGCAGATTTACATTGACCTGAATAACAACAGCAATTTAGATTCAGGAGAAGCAAATACTTTCAGCGACAGTCAAGGTAATTACAGCTTCCGCAATGTTCCAGTAGGCAGTTACGTACTCAGGGAAGTGCCACGGCCGGGTTTCATTCAAACGACTCCGCCTGCTGTTGTCACTGTTTCTACTGGAAATCGGACTAGCAGTAGTATCGATTTGCTGACGGGAGATGCTGGGGGTCGTAGCGTAGCGGGGCGTAAGCCATCGGCTAAATCGTTAAGTAGCAGCGACCCGCTGACGGATGCGCGCAGTGATCACGGTACACCTACGGGCAAATTTGAGGCAGATAGTTGGCCAGGTGGTGAAAGTCAAACCAGCGATCGAATTAGTGATTTTTTGGTCGATCGACAAGCGGCGAATTTAGGCAATATTCCTAACTTTGGACAACCAGATATCGGTCGGAATTTGAATGCAGAAAGCAGCGAATTTGTCAAGACAAATTTATTGATTAATATCGCTCCGTTCCCCACTATGACAAGTGCCAGAGACTTCAACATTTCTGGAAGTTAAAGGGCATCGTCGGCAACAAATCTCAAACTGTGGGGATTGACACGAAAGATCGGGCGATCGCGTGATACCCTATTGTTGTTAATCCCCAACGCCAACGTCAGAGTTCCGGGAAGCCCAAAGCTGGCTTGTATACGGGGAACAAAATTCAGAGGAACTAACATCTCTGTTTTGAGGAATTATCAGATAATTCCCCAAGCGCGATCGACCTTGGGGCGAGGTCGAGAGTTACGGACGTGCAGTTAATCAAGTGCGTCTTTCATTTCTCAAAAAAGCAACTGTCCCGGTGCGCCAGAACTCAGTCCACAAGTCTTGAAGGTATAGCACTCTAGTTGCCAGCATTCTTCAAAACCTGATATACTGGCCTGCGGTAAAGCTTAATAGATTCTTGTGTCAGGTGGGACACATTACATCGAATACAGACATATGTAAAATCTAGTAGTGGTAGTCAGGGATTGGCTTTTGCCAATCAGCATTGACAAAAAGATACAGCAGTCTGTAAATTACGTGGATTTAGGTGTGAAGGAGACAAATCATGGCAGAAATAGATAATCAAGAACGTATTGCCCAGCAACTACGACCAGTTGTGGTTGGAAATGCTGGTCTGGCAATTCTAGGAATCAAGTTTAATGACCTGAACGCGGATGGCATCAGACAGCCAAATGAACCAGGTCTGGCGAATATCCCCATCCTCCTCGAATCAGCAACCAGCAGCAACGGTGTATTTAATGCTGGTACTGGGGAAGTCGCAACCACAACGGACGTTAACGGCGCGTTCTCATTCATCAATCTTGTCCCCGGCAACTACGTAATCACAGAAACAGCAATACCCGCTGGCTTCCGTGCTACTACCCCCAATCCCCTCTCCGCCACTGTTGGCAACAGAGATGTCAACGTTTTCTTTGGCAACGCCCCAGTTACAGCCCCTTTAGGTAGCCGGATTGTTGGATGCAAATACCTAGACATCGATGGCGACGGCTTTCGAGATGGGAATGAACCGGGCCTTAAAAATGTCAGAATCTATATTGATTCCAATGGCAACGGCCAACGCGATGCAGGAGAACCCAACACCTTATCCGACAAAAATGGTGCATGGTCGTTCAACGTAGCACCTGGAACCTACAAGATTCGGGAAGAACGGATCGCACGACAAATTAATTCTGTTACCGGATTAGAAGTTAACTCTCCGAACGCAGAACCGTTAGAAACACAGGATTTTCCCCAAAGCACTCCCCCCGGCAACGTTCCGGTACTGGACGTGACAGTAGCTGCCGGTCAAACCTTTGCCTGCGCTCAAGTTGGTGATGCTCCTCTCTATCAAATTGAAATTAACAAATTTCAAGACATCGATCGCAACGGCTCGCGAAATATTGTCAATGGAGTCATCGAACCCCCGATTGCCCGAGTACCATTCATTTTAGATCTGAATGATAACGGTCGCTGGGATGCAGGGGCTGAGCCCATCGCCATCAGTGATGTAAACGGAGTCGTTACCTTCAAGGATTTGCGAGCTGGTAATTACAAAGTATTGGAAATTTTTCCATCTGTACTACCGGCACAAGTAGGTGGCGGTGTTCCAGGGAATATCAATTTTCCAGTACCAACCACTGGTAATCCCGCTCTAGTTTCGGCACCAGGGCCACAGGCACGATTCCAGGGTACGATCAGCAAAGAGCAACCGCTGTTAGTCGCAGACCCAACCTATACGCTGAAACCAAACGATCCTAAGTTCGTAGACAACAACCTCGACGGCATTCAACAAGTAGGTGAAAGATCGATCGCCGCAATTGGTGAACGACCGATTTTTGCAGCGCCTAATACAACTTTGCCAGCGCGCAACCCTTCCCCAGCACTGACCTTTTCTCCGGTTGGAGCTACTCAGGGTATTGGCAATAATGCCGGTGTGGGCAACACTCGGCCGAACATCACTGTCTTCAAATACAATGATTTGAATGCCAACGGTCGCTACGAACCTGCTCAGGGTGAATTACCAATTAGCGGTGTCACTGTCTTCCTCGACACCAACAATAATGGGACTCCCGACACCGGAGAACAGCAGATCAGAACAAATGAACAGGGTAGAGGAGCTTTTACCAACTTGCCAGTAGGCAACTATGTGGTGCGGGAAGTTGTACCATCTGGTTTCTCGCCTTCTACAGCCGATCGTGTAGATGTTACCCTCAGCACTCAGGACGCCAACGTCACCTTTGCTAACACACCCAACAGCAACATCACCGGTTGTAAGTTTGAAGACTTCAACCTGAACGGTTATCGAGATGGCAACGAACCAGCTATTGCTAACGTCACCATCTTTATCGATACCAACCGTGACGGCGTGTTGCAAGCAAATGAACCCACTACGACTACCAATCAATTTGGGACCTTTGCATTCAACAATTTGCGCCCCGGCAATTACAGCATTCGAGAAGTAACGCCTCCGGGTTATTTCCAAACAACTCAACCGCTGGATATTGTTCTCGGTGCGAATCAAACCTTTACTTGCGCTTTGGTAGGCAACTCTCGCCGTTATGATCTCTTGGTTCCTAAATTCCGAGATGACAACCGCAACGGTGTCCAAGATCCAAACGAAGTACGCCTTGCCAATGTCCCATTCACTTTGGACTTGAACCGCAACGGCCGCTACGATGCTGGAACTGAGCCGCTGGTGTTCACTGATGCTGCTGGTATTGCTGTATTTCCTAATTTGTCCCCAGCTACCTACTCGGTGTTGGAAGTCTTCGATGCTCCGGGCGTTCCCAACCCGTTCCCGATCCGCACAGGCCCCAACCCAGTTAGCTTTGACGTACCCGGCATCAGCACAAGACCTACAGTGTCTCCAGTGCCATTACCGAACGGAGTACCCCTGGCAACCAGAACTGCTTCTAGCATAGAGCTCGATCCTCTGACTGAAGGCGGCTTAATCTCTGCTCAACAAGTCAGCATGGTTGACAGCTTGATCGCACCTCAGACTGCTGGTGCAGCGAATATCGTTGACTTCAACCAGTTGAAAATCTCGGCTGAAGCTTCGATCGTATCGTTTATGGAAGCTCAGAAGCTCGACGATAAATTATTGTTGGGTGTTCCAGCTCCCAGCCCGTTGTTCTAATGTCAAGTTGAGTCTCTAGTTGGAGACTCAACTATTAGCAACTAGCTTGTTTTTAGATGAACCCGCTCTCCACAACCATAGGTTAGGAGGGCGGGTTTATTTATGTCTTGAATTACCAATAAATATCTTTCGTGAAATCCGCCTCTACAACAAATGTAGAACTTAGGAATGAGAATTAAATAACTTCCACAAATTTGTGGGATGTCCCGCCCGTCTTGAACAGGCTTTCCTGCCTGTTCCACAATAACAATTAAAAATGTAAGTTATTTAATTTGCGATCCTCATATCAATTCCGGCAGTGCCGGAATGATCTGGACACGGCTGTGCCGGAATGATCTGGACACGGCAGTGCCGGAATGATCTGGACACGGCAGTGCCGTGTCCCTACAGATGATCGCCGATAATTTCGGTAGTAGTAATGTTTTTCATAATTGGTATTAGTTGTAGAGTTTGGCAAAAAGCAAGACTGATCAAATTTTGCATCCCAACAGTGGCTCTGTGGTTAACGGATAGAAAGAAAGGACTGAAGTCCTGACTACGAACCTGGTTTGTAGTCAGGACTTCAGTCCTTTTATTATTGAACATTGGCAGGGCTGTTTCATTCTCTTGTAGGGGCGGTGCCCCCGTGCCCGCCCAAGCTCTGATATACCTACAAAATCGTCGATTAAGAGGGTCGGCACGCACCATCCACGACCCCTACAGAATTATCGTTTTCTTGAGAATGAAACAGCCCTGGAACATTGGTGAGTTTAGACAAAACAGTAATCCCGCCACGTTTGTAGCGGGATTGATAGGTTGCAGTTTAGCTAGTTTTCAGCTCAGCTAGAGTTGAAATTAGGTCGCTGCTTGACTAACTCATCTTAGCCATTTCTTGTTGGATGGTGCTCTTGGCTGCTTTGAATTGAGTAGCCATTTGTTCCATTTGGGCTTCGCTCAGGTTGCGGCGAATTTGAGGGAACATATCATTTTCTTCTTCTTTGACATGAGCCTGAACCGCTATTTTTAGCTGTTGGATTTGGGCTTTGAAACCAGCAGAACTGGGGTTGAGAGCCTTAATTTGGGCGAGCATTTGCTTCATTTCTGCTTGCTCGTCGTACAGTTGTTGAGTATCGCTGAAGTAGCTGCGGACTGCGGGATACACAATTTGTTCTTCGGCTTCTGCGTGCACGCTTAAGTCTTTGTAGAGTTGACCGAAGAATTCTTGCAGTTTTTGAGGATCTTCGGTTTTTTCGATTTCCATGAATATGGTATCGACTTTGCGGTGATCCATTGAGATGATTTCGGTGATGTTCATCTCTTCTTTCGTGCGGGTAACTGCACCGCCGATGATACCGCTCATCGCAGCCATCGCATCTTGGACGCGGGCCCAAACGCCTTGATCGGGGTCTTTTCCGGTGAGTTCGCGTACGCCTAAAATTTCTAGAACTCCTTTGAGTTGTTCTTGGTGAGCGCGGTTTTCAAAGTTGACTGTGTTGAGGGGAACGATCGCGGCTTCGATGTCTGCGCCGACTACTTGAGCGGCTTTGTGTACTAACAAGCCGGCCATTGTTTGTTTGTGTTTGAGCAGTTCGTGCTGGGTGACTTTTTCAAACAGGGTGAGTTCAGAACCTTGCATCAGTTTCTGAACTTCTTCGATCATTTTTGTGGTGGTTTCTTTCGGTTCAGATTGAATGCCGTATTGGATGATGGTTGTTTCCAATACGCCCAGGTTTTTGCGATCGTCCTCAAGCATATCCCGGAAGCGATCGCACAGTTCGGAGTCGTCGCAGGAATTGATTAACAATTGCTCGTTGGCGATCAGCAGGTTTTGCAGCGCTTTCATGTCTGCCAATTTCATCGCGATCGCTTGGCGCTTGGTATCTTCAAGGGTAGCTACCATCTGTCGTTTCTCCTCTCGATGTCTTTAGTGTTCTTACATCTCTTAATTTATAGAAATACTCAGATAACATCCTCTTTCTCCCGACTGATTGATTAATATTCCGCACCAGCTATTGACTTTATATCAAAAAAATGGTATGTGTTTGAGGCTGCTTGAAAAAAAGCAAAAATTACTTCCTGAATGATAACTGCCAACTGATCTCATTTCCGGTTGCATTGGAATTAATATTATCCAAAATGAGGAGACGGCAGTGCCGTGTCCCTACAATTATGTCGTAGGGACACGGCACTGCCGTCTCCTCTTCTCCTCTATATCTTCGACGCTGATCATTTCCGGTTGCATTGGAATTAATATTATCCGAAATGAGGACACGGCACTGCCGTGTCCCTACAATTATCTCGTAGGGACACGGCACTGCCGTCTCCTCTTCTCCTGACTGCCGTCTCCTCTTCTCCTGACAACTGATTTCTGTATCAATTAATCCCGATCGCACAACAGTAAAGCGTTACCATTGTTAAAGCCGATGTTAACTAAAGTTTAAGAATAACTAGCTTGTCTCAACTGCTCACTGCTTTAGAATTCCCAGCCACTGTCTGGAAGCTGAATAATGGGTTAACCGTCATTCACCAACGGATGTCGGCCACACCGGTGGTCGCCCTAGACGTGTGGGTGAGGGCTGGCGCTACGAAGGAGCCGGATTCTTGGTCGGGAATGGCTCATTTTCTAGAGCATATGATATTTAAAGGGACGGAGACGATCGCCCCTGGAGAATTTGACCAAGTAATCGAAAATCGCGGCGGTGTCACCAACGCAGCTACAAGTCACGACTACGCGCATTTTTTTGTCAACGCTGGGGCAGATTATTTAGCAGAAACGGCGCAACCGCTGGCAGAATTGCTACTGCGCGCCTCGATTCCCGATGCGGAATTCGATCGCGAACGAGATGTGGTGCTCGAAGAAATCCGCCAAGCTCAAGATGACCCCGATTGGCTCGGTTTCCAAGCGATGATGGAAACAGTTTACCAGCGCCATCCCTACAGGCGATCGGTATTGGGTACAGAAGAGTTGCTGATGTCGCGAACACCTCACGAAATGCGCTGTTTTCATCGATCGCACTATCAGCCAGAAAATATGACTGTGGTGATAGTTGGGGGAATTGATGAAGAACAAGCCAGAGAAGTTACGGGGAAAGCATTCGAGCAGTTTTCTGACAGGTGGGATTGTCCCAAATTGGTAGCAGAAGCTGAACCGCCACTGATAGAAATGCGCCGTCAGGAACTTTACCTCCCCAGATTGGAACAAGCGCGGCTGATGATGGCTTGGACTGGGCCGGGAGTTGAACAGTTACAAAATGCTTGCGGCTTGGATTTGCTGTCGGTGTTGCTCGCAGACGGGCGGACTTCGCGTTTGGTGCGGGAATTGCGGGAAGAATTACAATTGGTACAGGCGATCGAGTGTTCTTTCTCGCTACAGCGGGAATCGAGTTTGTTTACGATTAGTGCAGTCTTGGAAGCGGAGGATGTCGAAAAGGTGGAAGCTCTGATTTGCGATCGGCTTGGAGAATTGCAATCTGAGCTGGTTTCGGAGGCAGAACTGATGCGCTGTAAGCGTTTGCTGTGCAACGATTTTGCGTTCAGTATCGAAACGCCGGGACAGCTAGCGGGTCTTTACGGATATTACAGTACGATCGCCACTGCGGAATTAGCGCTCAGCTATCCTACCAGGATTCAGGCATTTAAGCCCTTAGACCTCCAGCGCCTAGCTCAACAATATCTTTCTCCCCGGCGCTATGCAGCCGTGGTGCTCAAACCAGTTTAGTTATTGGGCATGCCCAATGCCCAATGCCCAATGCCCAATGCCCGATGCCCAATGCCCGATGCCCAATTCCCAATTACTAACTAAATTAACCATGAAAAATGAAATCCAGCGCACAGTTTTAGACAACGGTATTGTTGTCTTGGCCGCAGAAAATCCAGCAGCAGATATTATTGCTGCTAGGATATTTTTGCGTGCCGGTAGCCGCTGCGTACAGCCAGAACAAGCTGGATTGTGTCACTTGCTGTCGGCGGTAATGACGAAGGGAACCGATCGCCTTTCTTCGCTAGAAATTGCTGAACGTGTAGAATCAGTGGGAGCGAGGTTGGGTACTGATGCAACTTCCGACTACTTTTTAGTCAGTTTGAAGACGGTGACTGCCGACTTTACGGATATTTTGGAGTTGGCGAGCGAATTGATGCGATCGCCCACTTTCCCCGAAGCTGAAGTCGAATTAGAACGGCGCATCGCTATATCGGCAATTCGATCGCAGCAAGAACAACCGTTTTCCATCGCCTTTGAGCAATTGCGGCAGACGATGTACAAGGATCATCCCTATGCTTTCTCTACCTTGGGCACGGAAGATACCATGTCAAAGCTCACCAGAAATGAGCTCGAACAGTTCCACAAAACCTATTTTCGCCCGGATAATGTAGTTATTTCTGTAGCAGGCAGAATATCGACCGAAGATGCGATCGCTTTGGTCGATCGCATTTTTGGCGACTGGAGAGCGCCTGCAACACCGCTACCAACTTTAGCTTTACCCTCCATCATATCCCACCCGGAATCAGCGCTGAAGCCGCAAGAAACCCAGCAATCAGTGATTATGTTAGGCTACCTTGCACCAGCAGTAAAAGATCCTGGCTATGTAGCACTGAAGTTGCTGAATACTTATTTGGGTAACGGTTTGTCGAGTCGGTTGTTTGTGGAATTGCGGGAAAAGCGGGGCTTGGCTTACGATGTTTCGGCACTTTATGCGACGCGTTTAGATGCCGCGCAGTTTGTGGTGTACATGGGCACTGCGCCGGAAAATACACAGACGGCTTTTGATGGATTGCGTACAGAGGTCGATCGACTCGCTAGCACTCAGCTAAGTGACGAGGAATTGCAAGCTTGCAAGAATAAAATCCTCGGTCAATATGCTTTAGGAAAACAAACTAATTCGCAAATTGCTCAAGTTGTCGGCTGGTACGAAACTTTGGGATTGGGAATTAGATTTGATGAAGAGTTTCAAGCGGAAATTTCCCAGGTGACTGCTGTTGAAGCGCAGGAAGCTGCTAGGAAATTTTTCGTGGAACCCTATGTTTCTTTGGTGGGCCCGGAGGCTGCGGTTGCAGAGTTTGGCGCGGTGGCTGTTTGTTAAGGAGTTAATGTGCGATCGAACTTGTGATATCAATTCCGGTTACACTCCTTATGATATAGAGGACACGGCAGATATAGAGGACACGGCAGTGCCGTGTCCCTACCGAGATTAATTGTAGGGAGACGGCACTGCCGTGTCCTAATTTCGGCGATAATTCTGATGCTACCGGATTTGATATGACAAGTTCGATCGCAGCGATCGTCCGCTATTTGTAGGAATATAAGATGACTATTGCGATCGACCAACCAATACAACACAAACCACTCAGCTTTGACGAGTTTATCGCTCGTTATGGTGGCGATAACCGCTATGAATTGATTGATGGAGAGGTATTCGACTTGGAACCAACGGGCCCTCACGAAGAGGTTGCAGCCTTCATTACCACCAAAATCTGTGTCCAGATCGACGCAACAGGCTTGCCTTGGTTTGTGCTTCAGCGAGGACTATTGCGCCCTTCAAATATTGGGATGACAGCATTTAGACCTGATGTTGCAGTTGTTGATCGAGATGAACTTAGCAAAGAACTGTTTTGGTCTAACGAGTCGATCCTAACACAGGGCAGTTCGATTAAATTTGTGGCAGAAGTTGTTAGTAGCAACTGGCAAAATGATTATTCCCGTAAAGTCGAAGACTACGCAGTTTTAGGTATTCCTGAATATTGGATTGCAGACTACGCAGGATTGGGTGGTACTCAACACATTGGGAAGCCCAAACAACCCACTCTCTCTATCTGCACTTTGGTGAATGGGGAATATCAAATTCAGCAGATTCGGGGCAATCAAACCGTCGTCTCTCTAACTTTCCCAAATTTAAAACTGACTGCTGAACAGGTGTTGATGGCAGGTAAAATCAGTTGATAGTTGACCTGTGATATCAATTCCGGTTACACTGCTTATGATATAGAGGACACGGCAGTGCCGTGTCCCTACCCAAAATAATATTGTAGGGACACGGCATTGCCTTGGACTAATTTCGGCAACTTGTTTGTTAAAATGATTAGACTGATTGCCTAAATCTTTGATCGATCGGGAAACCGCAGATGCAGGGCAGATAAGCGGAGATAAACGCAGATGTCTTTCAAGATATGAGAGCGAATGAATGTAAGAGATTTATTGAACAAAAAAAGTGATGTTAATTCCAGTAACTAAAGTCAAATCTGGATACAAGCCGCAATCATTTGACACTAGCATCGAAGCCGATGTGCTGATGTTTGAACTGTTGCAGCGGCTGACTCCTCAAGAGAAAGTAACTCGCACTATCAACTTTAATCAAGCCGTGCGAAGGCTAGCAATATCGGGAATAGAAAGCCAATACAAGAGTGCAAATTCTGTATTGAAAAGGCAGGAATTTATTAAGCGGCGCTTGGGTTCAGAGTGGATAAAAATCTTATCTGATAGTTATAGTTGGGGTGATTTCATGATTCAAGATCCAATTTGGTTGGCGCGGAAAATAGCCGATATTCTGGAGCCATTAGGCATTTCATATGTAGTTGGTGGATCTGTCGCAAGTTCTCTGCTAGGAGAAAACAGAGCTACACAAGATTTGGATTTGGTAATTAATATCTCGGCACAGCAAGCGCCACAGCTAATCAGCGCTATGTCGGGCGAGTTTTATATCAGCGAGTCTGCGGTGTTTGAAGCAATTGCGAAAGCTGAAAGTGTGCCTCGCGAATCGTCTTTTAATGTGATTTATTTGCCTGCTATCGAAAAGGCTGACATTTTTGTGATGAGTAACGATCCTTTCTCGGTTTCTGTGATGAACCGCCGCCAGTTGCACGTTGCAAGTGCTGCATCGGATCGAGGAATTTATATTTATTCAGCCGAAGATATCATTCTGCAAAAGCTCTGTTGGTACAAACTGACGGTTGGTGTTTCTGAAACCCAGTGGAGAGATGTACTGGGTGTTTTGAAGGTGCAGGGCGATCGGCTAAACTTTAATTATTTAAGCCAGTGGGGGGAGAGTCTCCAAGTGGCAGATTTGCTAGAACAAGCGTTGCAGCAATCGGAATTATTATAGTCAAACAATACCAAATTCCGTGTCTAAAAGGTACATAGCATTTCTTATATCTGTGTCCGTGTTTCGGCCTGATGACGCAGATTTCGAGCATATACTTGACTATCGCTGATATCAGGTCGTGAGTTGATGACTCCTTCGCTTTGCCAATAAGCAACAAGTTCTGCTCCAGTTTTAGGTGGATTGCTCAGAACTTTTCTAATCGATAAAACACGTAGGATATATTCAGATAAAGATAGGTTTAGTCGCACGGCTTCAGTAGACAGTTCACTTTCTAACTCCGGGGGCAATTCTACTTGAATGCTCATTTCTGCGTTCCTCATCGATCGAGATTCTCAATTAATCGTAGCTGATTTCCTGATTATTAGAAGATTCCTGCCACATAACGGTACAACTGAAAAAAAATTAGCAGACTTAAGTTGAACCTTTTTCGTTCCAGATCGGTCAAAATGAAGCAGACTCCCGATCGGTCTAATTTATATGTATTTCCTAAAGCAGTTTCAGATCAAAAAAGGGCCAACTCCGTGGTTAATCGGGTTCCTCACCGTCGGATTGCTTGCAGGAGTAGGCTACACAGCTTACAGCCAACTGACAGTCCAATCGAAACGCGAAAGCAGGCGTAAGGAAAAAACCGTTGCTGTAGAAAGGGTGAATTTGCCGATCGCCATTTCAGCAAACGGCACAATAGTACCCGAAAGGAGCGTTAACGTCAGCCCCAAAACTTCAGGAGTGCTCAAAAGCTTGCTCGTCAAAGAAGGAGATACCGTTCAAACAGGGCAGATTCTCGCTCAAATGGATGACTCCAACCTCCAAGGCCAACTTATCCAAAATCGCGGACAACTCGCCTCGGCTGAAGCAAACTTACAAAAATTACTCAATGGTAATCGAGTCGAAGATATTGCCGGCGCAAAGGCACAATTAGCCGAACAACAAGCCAGTCTCGAAAAATTACTCAACGGTAATCGAGTCCAGGATATTGCCGCCGCCCAAGCCCAAGTAACCGAACAACAAGCAACTCTCCAAAAATTGCTCAACGGTAGTCGCAGTCAGGATATTGCAGCAGCAAAGGCACAATTAGCCGAACAAAAGGCGACTCTTCAAAAATTGCTCAAGGGTAATCGCCCCGAAGATATCGCCCAAGCCAGCGCTAAACTCAGGGATGCGGAATATGCCAAAAAGCAGGCAGAAGAAGACTTTCAACGAAATCAGGAACTCTACAGAGATGGAGCGATCGCACTTCAAATTGTGAATACTTCTCGCACCGCGCGCGATCGAGCTCAAACTCAAGTTAGACAAGCCCAACAAGCTGTAGCTTTGTTGCGATCGGGTGCGCGATCGGAAGATATCGCTGCGGGGCGGGCGGCTGTTGAGCAAAAACAGCAAGCTTTAGCGCTGATTCAAGCTGGTGCTCGCCCGGAAGAAATTGCTGCGGGGCGGGCCGCAGTGGAGCAAAAACGGCAAACTTTGGCAGGAGTGCGATCGGGGGCGCGATCGGAAGACATCGCCGCTTCCGAAGCCGCAGTGGAGCAAAAACAGCAAGCTTTGGCGCTAATTCAAGCCGGTGCTCGCCCAGAAGAAATTGCGATCGCCCGTGCCCAAGTTCTCTCCGCCAAAGGTAGTCTCCAAACAGTCCAAGCCTTGATTAACGATACGAGAATTCGCGCTCCTTTCAGCGGTACGGTGACTCGCAAATATGCAGATCCGGGAGCTTTTGTGACTCCGACAACGGCAGGTAGTGCGGTTTCTTCAGCAACTTCTTCTTCGATTTTGTCCTTAGCTTCAAAAAATCAGGTAGTGGCGAATGTCGCAGAAAGCAATATTGCTCAAATCCGCCTTGGCCTAAATGCGTCTATTCAAGCTGATGCTTTTGCGGGAAAGACTTTTACAGGCAAAGTCAACCAAATTTCGCCTCAATCAATTGTCCAACAAAATGTCACCAGTTTTGAGGTGAAAACTTCCATTGTTAATGATAATAAGAAAATGTTGCGATCGGGCATGAATGTAAATGTGGAGTTTAAAGCGGGTGAATTGAAAGATGTTTTAGTTGTCCCGACTGCGGCAATTGTCCGTCAAAGAAAGGAAACAGGAGTGTTTGTGCCGGGTGGAGAAGATGGGAAGCCAGTGTTTATGCCAATTAAGACAGGGATGACGGTGGATGATCGGACAGAAGTGCGATCGGGCTTAAAAGGAAATGAAAAAGTTTTCATTAGTTTCCCGCCCGGATTGCGGCCTAAATCGCAAACTCCATCGTCGGGTGGAATTCCCGGTTTGCAACCAGGTGGCGGAAGTCGTTTGCGTTAGTCGGAAAAATGAAAGCACAACACAGATACATCGATTAATTATCAATCTCATTCTTCTCTCCCTCTGCGCTCTCTGCGCTCTCTGCGGTAAAAAAAATCTTAATCCTCTCAAAATTATCAACCTCATTCTTCTCTCCCTC
>CASBQF010000294.1 GCA_949127775.1 Oscillatoriales cyanobacterium PMM_0080 | reverse complement strand
TTCGGGTTGAAGGCGGCATCGGCGGCACCTGTTGTGGGGTTTAATTTGGCGATATAGTTGCGGGTTTGTCCGCCGATGTTGGTGAAATTACCGCCCACTATGGGGTTGCCGCTGCTGTCTAGGACGATCGTATAGACCTCATCACCCGCATTCGGGTTGAATGTGGGATCTACTGTCCCATCGCTATTCAATCGAGCGATTCTGTTGCGTGCAACGCCACCGATGTTCCTGAAATCGCCGCCTACATAAATCCAGTCATTAATAATCGCTGTGCCATTGGTGGGGGCGGTAGCGATGCTTTGGACGCTCAGCCTTCCGGTGCCGGTGTCGTTAGCTAAAACGTCTATTTTGGTGGTAGTTGGGGTGGCGCTGACCAAGAGGGCTTTGTTATCTGCCGCCCCTGTTGGTGCTAGGGTGTAGCTGTAGTTGGGAACCTTCAGGGATTGGGTTTCTATTTGCCCTAGTTTTACTTCTAATTCCCAGTCTCCACCTAATGCTTGATTCCCGGTTTTGTGCTTCGATGCAGCAATGTTTGCCCCGGTTAATTGATGCAGTTTTTGAATAAATTGCAATCCGATTTCTGTGGCAGCAACTTCGCAGCCGTAGAGGAGAATATCAGCATTTTTAGCTAAGGCTTTTACCCACTGTTGAATTTCGTTGCTCCATTGGGGTAAGTTCTGATTGTTTAAGGTTTCTGAGCCGAGGTTTAAACTGCCAGGAGTCCCGTGAGATAGGATATGAATTGATTTTATATCACTGTGATTGGCTAAGGCTGTAGTAATTTGTTCGATCGCGGGAAAATTTTCATTTAAAATGACAATTTGAGCGCCATTGGTATCTTGAATTAGAGTTTGATAATCTTGTACAGAAGAGTCTACGAAAATGATTTGCTTAGTCATGATTAATTTGGTGATAATTTTGGTTTGGGATTGTGAATGTGGCGTTCTTTTTCGTTTTTGTTCCAATCCGGTTCACTTAACAGTATTTGTCCCCCGGAGATCCCCCTAAATCCCCCTTAGGTCGGGGGACTTTGAGAGCTTTCTTGTCCCCCCCTTTTTAAGGGGGGTTAGGGGGGATCTGTCTTAAGTGAACCGTATTGGTTTTTGTTTATCGAAAAAGAACGAAAACGGCTCATGATGAGCATTGAAATTATTGCAGCCAAAGTCTTTGACTGCGATAATTTCAAGCTTTTTCAGCAAGCTCTAAATATTTTCCAACTTAAAAATTGAGTGTTGCAGAGGCGATCGATCCTATTCCTTGGACAAACTCACCCCGCCAAAGTTCTTCAAAAACCGATCGAACGTGATAGCCACAAACCCGTCCTTAGTGTCAGAACTAGGATCTTCGGGTGCCTTCGCATCAGCGCCATTGTCTTGCCCGTGGGGGTTCCGCAGCAGGATCATCTTTTGACCGTTGGCTTCATAGGCATTGTGGATACTGTAGGCATGACCACCAACCAACACCCCGTTCGATCGCTTCTCGGCATCGTTGACTGTCCCAGTCACGACATAGCGTTTCTGATTTAAGGTGTCTTGAATTTCTTGAAAAATGCGATCGGGCGTCGTACTCCCTAAGTCCTTATAGGAGCCATCCTCATCTGAAAACTCGAACCCGGCATATTTTGGATTGGCTTCGGTGGGATTCCAACCAATCTCCTCGATTGCCTTGCCCGTCACCCGTTTCAGCGCAATCCCCGTTTGATCGCCATTCCCTATGACATCATAACCATTGCGACCAGTTTCCTCACCCCGGAACTTGGCGTAGGCACGTTCAAAAATCGAACCCCAAATGGGTTGGCCCGATGCTTGGCTCGTTTCCCCGGTAGACTTGATGCTCCACTGCGCCCCAAACACCGAATTGTCCTTAGTCACCACCTGGTTGTCCACCGTGACCTTCACTGGGTTGCCTGTTAAGTAGTTGTAGAACTCTACGGTATAGTTATCACCATTGGTTTGGATGGCATTGTTGAGAACTGTACTGGTTATAGAGGCAGTCGTGCTGATATCTTCGATTTTGCCAAATGTGGCTGCCAGCGCCGCCAGAAAGGCGCAGTTGCCAAATCCTCCTTGGTTGAGTCCAGAGATTTGAATCGGCTGGGCTAAACCGCCAGTGAGAGGGGCATAGACCAATTCGTGGCGCGTATCTTCTTTCAGACCGGTATCAGCTCTCTCTCCTTTCTCCAGAAAAAGAGGTAGTGGTAACAGTTGGTTAGCACTGGCACTCCGTGTCGCACCTGCAATTGGCCTTCCCGTCACTGTCGCAGCCAAAGTATAGTCTCCCAAACCAGGAGCATCCACGCTGGAGGCAAACACCACATACTCCACCCCAAGCTCCGTGGTGAAGCTCACCCTGGCATTGAAATCTCCGCCACTGGCGTTAATGTCATTGTTTTCAGCTACCACTTCCCCGGTGAGCAGATCCACCACCGTTAGATAAGCATCGAAATCTTCTGATGTCTGAGTGAGTGTCACTGTTAACCCAGTCCCTAGTTCTGGTAGAAGATAGGAATCGGCGTAGTTTTCCTCATCGTTGGGATCGAATTTATCGTTTTGAGTTAGGGTGCCGGTGGTGGGGATACCGGGGACAAGTAGTTCATAGTTTTCAGTCTCCACCCGGCTTCCGTTTTCGGAGATGGCAGAAATTTCGTAAGGTGTTGCTGCTCCAAGGGCATTTACGTTGACAAAATAAGTGCCGGGATTAATATTATCTTCCTGGATTTCATTGGTTCCTTGGGCAAGAATTTCATCTGTATCTAATTGGTTGTTACGATTGCGATCGCTCCACAGAGTTAGGTTTAGATCCGCCTTTTGGTTATCGGTAAACAGATCCAGATATCCCGAATTGATCACTTCCAGGCGATAGGTATCCACTGCATCAGCCCCACCGACATAATCGTGCAATTCCACCTCTCCATCGGGTGGTAGCAGGCGGGCTGTGCTTGGTCGATCGCCCGCCAAGTCAGCCGCCACGGTTCCAGCAACACCGGCCAAACTCAGGTTATAGTTGGTGTTCCCTTCAAATGCCTGCACCGATAGGAAATATTTACCCGGATCTAAGGTGACGTTTTCGATGCTTTCATTCGCAGTGCCCGATCGCTCCGATGCAGAGATAATTTCATCTCCCCCCAATTCCCCATCGCTATTCAAATCCTTATAGAGCAACAGATCCGCGTCTGCACTCAGATTAGTCAATCCCAAATTAACAATACTCGTTTGCGCTACTTGGAATTGAAACAAGTCGGCATAATCTGCACCGCCCACTGCTCCCTGAATTGTCGCTCCTCCCGGTATCGAACCCAGAGATGTCGCCCCCGGTTCCGTATTATCTAGTCTCGCTTTGGCGTTAGTGAATGAACCTGTTAGGCTAACAGGGCTGACTCCTTGTACCCGCGCCAAGATTCCACCACCTGTTTTCAACCGAATCAATGTATCGGTGCCATTGGCTTCGAGGGTGATGTCGGCTTCGGTGAGGGCATTCCCCGATCCATCCGTCACAGCGATGACATCGCCCTCTTTTTTGCTAAAATCGGCGATCGCATCGGCGATCGCCGGATTGGTTACAGCATCAGTGACACTAAACACAAAAACATCGGAACCGTCGCCACCAATGAGACTATCAACTCCAGCACCTCCTGCTAGGAAATCGTCTCCTTCTTGACCGATCAATGTGTCGTTGTTTCTACCGCCATAAAGAACATCATTACCTCGTTGTCCCTGGAGTAAATCTGCTCCAGCATTCCCCCAGAGTAAATCGGCTCCGCGTCCGCCTTGTAGGGTGTCGTTTCCCATTCCACCGGCGATCGAGTCGGCTCCATCGTTGCCATAAATACAATCCGGGCGATCGGAACCAGTGATGAAATCTGCTCCTGCGAGGCCTCGAACGCCAAAGCCTGCGGGAACTTTGGCATCGATCGTAAAAATATCAATACCGTTGGTCAAATCAAAGAAGTTAT
This sequence comes from Oscillatoriales cyanobacterium PMM_0080, assembly GCA_949127775.1. Lineage (GTDB taxonomy): Bacteria > Cyanobacteriota > Cyanobacteriia > Cyanobacteriales > Microcoleaceae > Microcoleus. The sequence goes on along the minus strand of CASBQF010000294.1, from coordinate 7,295 downwards.
TCGATGACATTAATCTATGAGCCTTAAGGTTGAATGTAGGAAAAAATGAGAAATTAGCCCCCTAATCTCTCTTAATTAGAGGGAGAACAAGAGTCCAATCAAAGTGGCTCTTGCACTAGAAAAAGCAAGTCATATCAATTCTGGTTGCACTGAAATGACATAGAGGAAACGGCAATGCCGTCTCCAAATTTTGGCTAATGTCCCGTGAATTGCAGACAAACTGATAGATTCACTTGACCGTCCGTTAAATTATTGACCTGATGGCAAATTATATATTTGGCACATTTATAGCGTACAGAACAATGCAGTGAGTTGTCTTCCACGATCTTGCGATTATTTGTTGGTATGATCTTGCGATCGGGCAATTTGAGGCGTGACTCCAACAATCCGCTTAAAATGGCGCGTTAAATGGCTGTGACTACTAAAGCCACAGGCTTGAGCGATGCTAGTGATTGTCATTCCTCGATTTTTTAAGAGCTGTTTGGCGCGTTCTACCCGCTGCTGAATCACATACTGGTGCAGCGAAATCCCCATCTGATGTTTGAAGATATGACACAAATGATATTTACTCAGATCGACGAGCTTGGCTAAATCTGCCAAACTGATATCTTGCCCTAGAGACTCGTGAATATAGTCCAAGAGAATCTGCAATCGCTGGCTGGATAATCCAGACGTGGATGGCGATTTGATGAGACAAACCGCATGGTGGTTGAGCAATCGAGCCACAAAGGCAGTGGCAAGGGACTCTCGATAGAGCAAACCAGACAGATGCCCTTCTTCTGCGTCAGCTTTCAGTAGTAAACCGAGTTTAGTTAAGGAGGGATCGTTCGTGTCGTGTTTGGGAATTAGTTCAATGCGATCGCCGATCGTAAGATCCGAAGCGACTTGCTGCACAAAGATTGGATGCAAAAACATCACAGTCAACGTAATGGGACGATCCCATACCGCCCAGTGTCTCATCCCAGCCGGAATCACTCCAGCAGCACCTTGACCAAACATTCCTTGCCAGCGATAGTTATCATCAAATTTGGTTTCTAGCTTCGCTTGACTTCGCATCCCCCAAAGCGCCACGACATGATGTAACGGGCTATACTCAGGCACCTCATGAGCCGGAATCTGGTCGTATTGCATCAGAAGGATGCCCTGATGATTCGTATGGGAACTGACTAATGTTGGGGTAGGCAATACTTGCTCCATATCACCTAGCTTGGTGGGGTCAATAATTAGGGATTGATTGTTAGACATATGCTGCTTTTAAGTTTTTGGTATCTATATTGAGACGGAGAGGAATGATTGATTCGCCGTTTTGGCTATGGCTTAATAAATCAGTTGGTAGCATTTTTCTATAGTTTTATTTTTAACGAACCGCGAAGGCGCGAAGGGCGCGAAGGGAAGAAAGAAGAAAGAAGAAAGAAGGAAGGAATAAAAAAATAATTTAGGCTTGTTACCAGGGAATGTCATCATCATCGCCCCATTTTGCTGGTGTTTCTGCTACTTTTTTGGTTGTCTCTCGATTCACTCCGTAAATTGGTGTTGGTTTGACAATTTCTAATTTTGGATATTCGGTTGGTGGCGGTTCTATTTGCGTTTGCGGTTGGGCTCTTTGAACTTGCATTCCGCCTCGGCGACGCTGGGATGTTCTTTCTTCACTGGTGTCTTCGGTGACGACTTCGTAGAGAATAGCTAACTTGTTTGCATCGCTACTTTTGCGGAGAACTCTACCTAATCTCTGGATGTATTCGCGTTCGCTTCCTGTACCTGACAGTATAATAGCAATTCTGGCATCTGGTACATCAACTCCTTCGTTTAATACGTGGGAGGCGACGAGGGTTTTGTATTCGCCGCTGCGAAATTTATCGAGGATTTCGTGTCTTTCTTTGACTGGGGTTTGGTGGGTGATTGTGGGGATGAGAAATTCTTGGGAAATTCGGTAGACTGTGGCGTTGTCTCCGGTGAAGATTAGGGTGCGCTGGGGAGAATGTTCGGCTAAAATTTGAGCTAAAATTCGCAGTTTCCCTTCGGTACAAAGGGCGATTTCTTTGGCTTGGCGGTGGGCAATCATGGCGCGTCTTCCTAATGGCGATCGCGCGCTGGCCATGATAAAATGTTTCCATCCTTCGAGGCTGGATATTTTGATGTTGGACTGTTTGAGGAAGTCGTTGCGAATGTTCATGGCTTCGCTGTAGCGGTCGGTTTCTTCTTTTGACAGTTTGACCATGATTTGCACTATTTTATGCTCGGCTAAGGCATCGCCTGCTAAATCTTCGGGTCTTTTGCTGTATACTGTAGGGCCGATGAGAAAATGTAAGTCGCTGTGGCGGCCGTCTGTGCGATCGGGTGTTGCTGTCAGTCCTAGTCGATAAGGGGCGATCGCATATTCGGATATTACTCGATAAAAGTCCGTTGGTAAATGATGACATTCGTCAAACACCAGCAAACCATATTTATTACCCAAGGTTTCTGCATGAATACTGGCGCTGTCGTAGGTTGCGACTAAAATCGGCGTTTTGTCCCGCGAACCTCCGCCCAACAATCCGATTTCGATTTCGGGAAAAGCTGCTTTTAAATTAGCATACCACTGGTGCATTAAGTCGAGAGTTGGTACTACGACTAATGTACTGCGGCCTGTGACTTCCATCGCTAATTGTGCTACGTAAGTTTTGCCGGAAGCGGTGGGGAGGACGACTACTCCTTGGCTTCCTGCTTCTTGCCAAGCTGCTAGGGCTTCTTGTTGATGCTGGTAAGGCTGCATTTCGACGCTGGGTACGAGTTCGAGTAGTTCGTATCCCCGGGCTTCGTCGGTGAAGTGAATACACTCGGCTTGGAGAGATTCTACCAGCGGGCGGTAGTGAATGGCTCGAATTCGGTATTTTTCGACGCGATCGTCCCATGTCGCAAAGTCCACCCAGTCTCTGCCTTTGGGCGGCGGGTGCAACAGGAGCGTTCCGCGATCGAATGTTAGGGTAGGTATACGTGGCATTTTTTAGATAGTCGGCGAGTTATGCCTGTTAAATTATAAGTGAGCGATCGAATATATTGACAGCAGACTCTCTATAAGTTAGTTTTTTTCTAAGCAAATTTGTACAACCACAATCTACTTTATACTGTTACGGGTGATTTTTTTGAATTTTTACCAGTTTTTAGCAGATAAGTTTGCCAAACTGTCAAAAGTTTGTAGTAGGGACTTTAGTCCTTGCTGCTGAGTTGGAAAATAAAGGACTGAAGTCCGAACGATCAAACCTGTTTTTAAAGATTTTTGTAATGCTGCGAGTTCACTTATCCTGAGAATAATATGTTTGACTTTATCAAATACAAACAAAATTTTTTAGACGCTACTGAGGGCTGGGATAACGAGAAATGGAGCAACTTTAATCATAATCCATTTCTGATTTCTTCCCCAATCCTTCAAAATTGTCATGTCAAGAATTGCCGCTTAGTTGAAAGTCGGGCGAAAATGTTGGAATATCTGCCGAAAAATAGTGTGGTGGCTGAGGTAGGGACTCAATACGGACTGTTTGCCGAAAAAATACTTTCTATTGCCAAGCCCAAAAAACTGCATCTGATAGATTATAATTTTGATTTATTTAAAGCAGAGGTAAGTCAGCAACAAAAAGCCATATTTCAAGAGGGAATAGAAAATGGGACAATCGAGCTTCATGAAGGCGATTCCTCAACAATTTTAGCCAGTTTTCCAGAGGAGTATTTTGACTGGATATATATCGATGCCGATCATGCTTATGAAGGTGTCTTCAAAGATATTTATGAGGCATATACTAAAGTTAAATCTGACGGAATGTTGGTTTTTAATGACTATACGAATTGGTCGGTATGCGAGATAATGCCTTACGGTGTGGCGAAAGCAGTCAATGAGTTTTGTATTGCGAATAACTGGGAAATCGTATTTCTGGCGCTTCAGTTTCTAGGCTATCACGATATTGCGCTCAAGAAAAACACTGGGGAAAAGGAGGTGCGAATTCAGTTGCAGGAGGTTAAGTCCCAATTGCAGAACTCGCAGCTTCAGATCCAACAACTTGGGTTAGAGTTAGAGCAGGCTAAAAGGGCGATCGACTTTATGGAAAATGACAAATTTTGGAAATTGCGATCGCACTGGATGAAAATTAAACAAATATTCTCCTAGCCCCGCCCGATTGCCAAATCTAAAATCACCAAGAGTATTGTCCCGGTGGGGTCAGTTTTTAGGTTAAATTCGATCGACATCAGCCTGAGATTTAAAGTATCACGTATGGAAATAGGCGTCCCCAAGGAAATCAAGGATTTAGAGTTTCGAGTCGGGCTTAGCCCTACGAGTGTCCGGGCTTGTTCGGACAAAGGCCACACAGTTTTCGTCGAAACGAATGCCGGTACCGGGGCCGGTTTCCCCGATGAGGACTACATTGAAGCCGGGGCGAAGATTGTCTCTAAGCCCGCTGATGTCTGGAATCGGCAACTAATTGTTAAAGTTAAGGAACCGCTACCTGCTGAGTATCCGCTGATTGAAAAAGAGCAGTTGCTATTTACATATTTGCATCTTGCTGCCGATCGTACATTAACCGAGCATTTAATCAACAGCGGAGTCCAGGCCATCGCCTACGAAACCGTCGAACTCCCCGACAGGAAATTGCCCCTGCTAACGCCGATGAGCATTATTGCAGGACGTTTGGCCGTGCAGTTCGGAGCTCGGTTTTTGGAACGCCAGCAAGGCGGCAGAGGCGTACTTTTGGGGGGCGTACCAGGGGTAAGACCGGGCAAAGTTGTGATTTTGGGCGGCGGAATCGTTGGCACAGAAGCAGCTCGTATTGCTGTCGGAATGGGCGCTAGAGTGCAGATTTTGGATGTAAATGTCGATCGACTCGCTTATCTAGAAACTCTATTCGGTTCCAGAGTAGAATACCTGTACAGCAGTCCTTTGCAAATTGAAGCAGTTATTCCCGATGCTGATTTATTAATCGGCGCAGTTTTAGTGTTGGGCAAAAAAGCTCCGGTGTTGGTTTCTCGCGCATTTGTTGCGAAGATGCACCCCGGTTCTGTGATTGTTGACGTAGCCGTCGATCAAGGTGGCTGTGTAGAAACTTTGCGAGTAACTTCTCACACAAATCCTACCTATGTAGAGGAAGGAGTTGTGCATTACGGTGTCCCAAATATGCCTGGTGCGGTTCCTTGGACTGCAACTCAAGCTTTGAATAATAGCACTTTGCCCTATGTTTTGCAGTTGGCAAATCACGGGATTAAAGCTTTAGAAATGAATCCGAGTTTGGCGAAGGGATTAAATGTGCAGAATCACCGACTGGTGCATCCGGCTGTGCGGGAGGTTTTCCCCGATTTAGCCGATTAAATCTAAATCCTGTAGGGTGCGTCAGCTCGTGGCTTCTCAAGCATTAATAAACTAACGCTCTTCTGACGCATCCGACTTAATCGATATCGATTTTATACTTTAGATTTAAAATTTTAGATTGAGTTAATCAGCGATAAGCTGTTCTACATTTAAATTGTGTGTCAAAAATCAATCAAACACTCTTGTGGTAAATTGCTCTGAGCAGCGTGCCGAATATACAATTTAAATACGCAACAGCTTACAGCATTTAAATTTGTATATTTCAATTCCCTCTCCCTATCTCCCCTCTCCTACAGCCGCATATCACATATTGAGACTTCTGTCAATCCCCCCGAAAAAGCCATTAAGTTGTGTAAATTTATTTGTTTTCGTAGTATCAACAATTTGGGCTTTTTGATAAAAAACGACTAAAAATAGCAACAGATTTAACGGCAAGATAAGGCTTTCAGGCTCTAAATTTTAATTGGTCATAACAAGCCTAAAGTACCATATTTCAATATATTAGCCAAACCCAATAGAATCGTCAAGTAAATGAGAACAAAGTCAATAAACAGGCTTTTTTGAAGTTTTGTAACGCGCGAAAAAAAGTTTGACTCATACAAATTTTAAAATTAGCCAAGTAGAGTAATTTGTTCAAGTTATTGCGGACAGGGAGCAGAATTAAAATTTAATTGCAAAAAACACTTGACAAATTCGCGAACATAGTGCACTGTAGTAATTTGTGACAGATGCGGAACTGGCGGAATTGGTAGACGCGCATGATTCAGGTTCATGTGGTGCAAGCCTTCCGGGTTCAAGTCCCGGGTTCCGCATTCCCAAGGCAGACAAAAGTTTGGGGTTAACCCGATACAGGCAATTAACCCCATTCACTCTGCTGAATTAAACGATGATTACAAGTATTCAAAATCCCTTAGTTAAAGAAGTTCGCAGGCTGCACAGCTCGAAGGGACGTAGGGAACAACAATTATTTTTACTCGAAGGGACGCATTTGCTGGAAGAAGCTTGCGCCGCCAAACACCCGCTAGCAACGGTTTGCTGCACTCCCGAATGGCTGGAACAGCACGATCGACTGTGGGAGCAAATTTGTAGTTTAGCCGATCGCACAGAATTAGTAAGTGCAAAAGTCTTAGAGTCGATCGCCACTACAGTTCAACCCGACGGCATTATCGCCACCGCACCACGCACCGCCACCCCACCGACAGAAATCTCAACTTTAGGAATAGCCTTAGAAACCATCCAAGATCCAGGTAACTTAGGGGCGATCGTCCGTACGGCTGCGGCTGCTAATGCCGACGGTTTGCTGCTGAGCGCAGACAGCGCCGATTTAGATCATCCCAAAGTGCTGCGCGCTTCGGCAGGAGCTTGGTTTAAACTACCAATGGCAGTCGCTCCAGATTTAACCGCCGAAGTCTCCAGGTATAAAAATCGAGGAATGCAAATCTTAGCAACCGTCGCCGATGCGAGTTTAACTTATTGGGAAGTAGATTTGCGAGTGCCGACTCTGATAGTTTTGGGCAACGAAGGTTCTGGGTTGTCATCGGAATTGAGAAGTTTAGCCGATCGACAAATCCAAATCCCCCTCGGCCGCGCTGTAGAATCATTAAATGTGTCGATCGCCTCCGCCCTCATCTTGTACGAAGCTCAAAGGCAAAGAAGTCATTAGTCATTAGTCATTATCTGTTGGGGCGGGTTCATCAATATCTGTAATATCAGTTCCGGTTGCACCGGAATAATATAGAGGAGACTCAAGATGCCGTTTCCCTACTAATCTGGCGTAGGGAGACGGCATCTTGAGTCTCCTAATTTGGGCTACTAATAATTCTGATGCTAGCGGATTTGATATAACTTCATATTCAGGGTATTGAAAAGCTGTTGGGCATTGAAAGTGTATTTTTAAATTGGGTTGTCCGAAAGCATCTCCCCATCTCCCCATCTTCCCCTCTCCCTATCTCCCCATCTCCCC